>JAHRFX010000050.1 GCA_019084405.1 Methanobacterium sp. | reverse complement strand
TTTCTGTTGCCTTTCAATATATTTTCGTATTGTTTCAATATATCGCCCCACCAGTTTAGAGATGAAATATCCTATCTTCCAAAACGCTCCTTTCCAAAGTTTATTCTTGATTTCAGGATTATTCTTTTTTTGATTAACCTGCTACTTGCTGATTTAATAGGAGTTGATGAATTTAAGTTATTTTCCCTGAATTTCAGGGAAAAATAATTTTTTTATTTTTTAGCCCCTCAAAATATTTTTTTTTTTGTTCATTTATTTGATATCCCAAAAAAACTAAAATTAGTAAACAAAATTTTACCAATTATAAAAACTTAAAAATAATATAAATTGAAGTTTCATCTATTAGTTAAGTGCCAATAGATACTGATTACCCCTTTTAGATTATCTATAATCAAATGAAAGAATTTTAATAATATAATTTTCAATTATCATCTTTTTCTGATTCATAGGCTTCAATCAAGGATAATATATAATCTAGATCAACAGGATCTGATTTTTTTAGCCATTTTTTAAAATCATCCAGCCTGTCCATATTAACCACTAACCCGGGTGCTACAGTATATTTTTTATCCTCTCTAATCTCCCATCAGAGGTTGGTTCTTTCAATATCTCCTTTTCTGTTTCCAGATGGTGAATATAATTCTTTTTATCCTCTAAAATATCTCCCATAATGGTTAACTGCTGAATAAGAGTTTTTTTATCCTCCTGGAAATCTTTAATTATTTTTCCCAGTTTTTCAAAGTCATCCCCATTCACCTTATGTCCATTAGAAAAAATGGTTTTCTTCTCCATGATAATCAAAGGCTTTTCTATCTTAATTATCCGGGTTCTCAATTTTTTATCAATCAGTTTAACTTCCTCTACACCCATGGTAACTTTGGCTTCTTCGGTTCTCATTTTTATCAATTCCTTTGCAGGTGTCTAGTGAGATATTATGATATAGGTGTGGGTCTAATTTATGGGAGAGCAGGTGAAAAGTAAAAATTTATAAAATAGAAATATTTTTAATTGCAGGATGATAGTAAAGAAGGCATTAAATTAAAATAGAAGGGAGGGACTATTTAGAAATTTAATAAGTGAAAGCATCGTTAAATTAATTATTATCATTCAATGATTTCTTTAATGTATTCCAGATGCTTCTTAATTGTTTTTAGTTTTTTATCTTTTTCATCAAGCTTTTTAAGAAGATTCTTATATCCTTCGGGAGTTATATGCTCTATTTTAGGTTCATCCAGAGATAAATTAGCCAACGCACTCCTATATTTATTTTTAAGGAGTTTAATTTCAGAATTAGAAGGATAGCTATTATTATCATCCAACTTCTGGCCTAAAATAGTCTTTATCAAAATTTCATCTGCTCCGGATTCATATAATTTAGTTTTAAAATACTTGCGGAGCATAGTTGAAGAAAAAAATCTTCTTTTTTCAGTAAGATATCCAAAATTAGCCCTATCATTTACACGTTTAAAAATAGAACCATGAACAGAAACATTAAGGGCATTATTTCTTGAATTAACAAAAAGTGGATTATTTAATGATTTAATAGGTTTATTTTTCCTTTTTCTGTCAATTAGATAACTTAAAATGGCTCTGGTTGATTCGGGAGTATTGAAAGTAACATAATTTCTTCCAGTTCTATATTTTTTTATTTCCCAGGTTCCTATGATTTCATCCATTTTACAAAGTTTATTGGCTATATAATCAACTTTAAATTCATCTCCACGTTTCAAATCAAGATATTCTCTAATTGAATTAATGAAATCCCCATAAGTTAAATTTCTTAGTTCAGTAGCTTCCATGCCTGAAGACATATGCAGTAAAATAATGGCCTTATCTCTTAAACTGCTTAATTGTAATGCTTCCTTAATCTGATCGGGAGATATAATTTCATTAACAACTACCTTATCTGTTCCAGGATGAATTATACGATTTATACTATCAGTATCAATATCATGCTCTTTATAAAATGCTTTGACTGTATCTAACCGATTAATAATGGTATTGGATGATTTTCCACTTTTTTTTAAGTTTTCTATGTAATCCTGAAGATATTCATCTACCTTCTTGCCCTTTTCCCTTTGGGCTTCTTTAATTAATTCTGCAGGAGTTATGCCTAAAAACTCACAAAATGCTCTTAATCTTCCATAATATACTATTTCAGTTGATGAAGAGACATTTCTTCCGTTGATGAAATTTTTAAAATAGGGGTCGTTATTGATATCTGCATATTCTTTATCCATAATAAAACCTTAATCAAACATTTATTTACAATAATATCTTTCAGGAGTATATAAAATTAATTATTGCTCCTATTTTTAGAAAGAAGTGATTCTTTTTTAGTTGATTCTGATTTAACATTGCCCTTGGCAAATCTATTTAGGATTTCTATCATTTCATAAATAATATCTCTGGAAATCTCTTCTCTTTCAATAAATGCTTCTTCTTTTCTAAAACGTCATGTATAGAACTAATAAAAAAATAGAATTTAAAATTGTAAATAAAATACCTTATAAAAAGAAGTTAGAAAGTTTTAATATAAAAAGATTCCAATTCCTTATTATTATTTTATCTTATTAATTTCATTATTTGAGCCGAATAGATCAAATATTTCCATTATACCTCCTATTATCAAGAAAGCACCAATGATGGCCGCTAATACTAAGGGATTGTCCATATAAGATCCTATAAAAATCAATCCGGCTAAAATTACAAATAGCGAAGCTACAAAGCTAAAAAGTGAGGGATTGACGATGAATCCAATACCCAGAATCAGAACTAAAACCAACCATTTCCCGCAGGGCCACTATTCCACCTAGTAGAAAAACTACACCCAGAAGTGAGACTATCAATCCGGTTATCAAACTAAAGGGGATAACTCCTATAACTGGAAAAGCCATTACAATTATTCCCAGTAATATAAAAATTAAAGAAACCTGTTTTTGTTGCATATAATTCACTCCTTATAAATATCTTATTTTAATAGAATATTATGAGGAAGTTTATTCTCCTATAATGGTCCTTATCCATTATCCCGGTCTAATTAAATATTTTAATCTACGTAGAAGGGGGTTTGTTTGGATTAAATTTATTCTGGTGGAACCGGGGTTTTAACCATATCTGATGGGCTTATAAAGAATAAAGCTATACCATCAATTATTAACCAGATACCGATTAATAAAGCCAGATAATATGGATCCCAGGCATATGATGCCAGTATTATGTATAATATACCCAATATGACCCCAGCTCCACCAGCTCCTTTAGCAATATATTTCGATGGAATTAATGCTAATGAATCCAGCAAAAGGCGTTTAGAAATAAGAAGACAAATAGGTATGGTTTTTCAAAGCCGCTTGCTTTTAAGGCCAGCGTTTATGATAATATTGTTTATGGTTTGAAAATAAGGGGAAAAAAAGAAAATATGGATGAAAAGATCAAAGATGCTCTTGAACTCATTGGCCTTCAGGGGTATGATAATAGAAATGCGCTTAAGTTATCTGGGGGAGAAACTCAGAGGCTTGCGCTTGCACGGGCGATGATTACAGATCCTAAGTTACTGTTACTGGATGAGCCAACTGCAAACCTTGACCCTATCCACTAACAAAATGGAAGAATTAATTATAAAAATCAACCGTGAATCTGAAACAACTATCATTATGACCACACATAACCTTTCTCAGGCTCAAAAACTCGCAGATAGAATTGTTATATTGAGTAATGGTAAACTTTGCCAAAGTGGAACTCCTGAAGAAATCTTTAGAAAGCCGAGGAATAAATTTGTGGCGGATTTTGTTGGAATTAAAAATTTAATGACTGGTGAAATTGAAGATGGTCCAAATAGTTTAGTAAAAATTAAAACAGATTCATTAGCTATATTTACTTTAACAGAAAAAAAGGTAGAGTTAATTTTACTATACGGCCTGATGAGATTATAGTATCTAAAGAAAAGATGCATACCAGTGCAAGAAACACAATCAACGGTAAAGTCACGGAAATAACTGACACAGGATCGCTCATAAAACTATCGGTAGATACTGGGGAATTATTCACAGTTTTTATAACCCGAGAATCTCTTAATGAACTTAATATTTCTATAGGAACTTCCATTTGGCTATATTTCAAAGCATCTGCAGTTCATGTATTTTAACTATAAATGATCAGTGCTTTTAGAATAATTATTCATTTTAATCATCGCTTTTGGAATTATTTTTTTCCATTAATCTTTTTATGATATAGTGGCTGAGCAGTCCTGCAATAAATCCTGCTGCCATATTTGCAATAAGTGAACCTATAACTGTGATAAAAAGGGGAATAACAGAAATTTCAGCTTTTAGGTCTCTGGTAAATTTTAACAATCCAACACTTACCATGATCATCATGGCTCCAATTATTGCTCCGGGGAATCCATTAAAGAGAATCACTATAGAACTGGAAAAGAAAAGTCCTAAAATGATATAGATAATTCCTTCCATGATATTTGTTCCACCTGTTCGTGCTCCGAAGTAATACTGGCCTGCAAGACCTCCAGCACCATGACATAGGGGCATACCTCCAAATAATGGCAGTGTTATATTCATAATGCCAATATTCAGGGCAATTTTTTTCTCTGGAATTGTTGTTTCTGGAAAATATTGTTTTATAAGATAAGCAGTGGCTATAACCGCATTTGTGGCAGTTAATGGTATTTGAGCAAAACCAACAGCTACAATGGATTCCCAGATTTCACTTATTGAAAAACTAACTAGATAAGGAAGAGTTAATTGAGGACCACCAATAGTAAGAAGCGCACCCTGAAAAAACATTATTATAATGCCCATTATCAGTAAAATAATTGCTGCAGGGGCATATTTATTGCTCCTGAAAAATAAAATTATAATGATACTTATAATAGTTAGTATCCAACCTTCCTGGATAAATCTAAGAGCTTCAATTGCAAGTAACAAAGCTAATGATGCCTGAATACCCTGAACTACAGATTTTGGAGTTATTCTGGAAAACCATGACATCAAACCTGTAACTCCTATAATAAGCCATATTATTCCCATCCCAATTCCTGAAGCATATATTAATGAGGGCTGCCATCCTGAAGCTATTGCAAAGACTGCCAGGGCTTTCATAGGTTCAATAGGCATGGGAATTTTGTAGTATATTCCTGTGGCAATAGTTGCAATACCCATCATAACAAGAAATCCTGAAGGATCTAGGCCGCAGACTACAATATAGCCTATTGCTAAAGGAAGTAATGTCCCATAATCTCCTGTAGCCCCTGCAAGTTCCTGTAAATTGAATCTGTATTGTCCTATTTTCATAAAAAAATAAACCGTTTTAAATTTATAGATCAGTAATGGCACTATCGATTTTTCAAGTGATATGGTAAATTTTTGAATAAATCCTTGATTTTTATTTCTTTTTTCATGATTTATATGCTTTTTTGAAAAACGATGAACTTTTTATTATGAGTTTTCCAGCGATTTTATATTATTTTCACCCTCAATATCATTATCCTAAAAAATAAGACTCATAAAATCAAACACTAGAAAAATCTACTGTGCCTACCAGGGCATATAATGCAATTATGGATTGAATAGTGGATAACGTAGTATTTAATTCCACCACTAAATTGGTTATAGCCACATTCATGGCAGAAGAATCCAGGACATTAATAAAAATTGCCATACATGCAACTAAGACCACACCCCATTTGTATTGACTTTCATTTTCCATGTTGATCAGTTATGGTTCTCCCGGATTAAACTCACATAAACTAATTGTATTTGTATAAAAAATAATATAAATAATTGTTCATTTAAATGTGCAGTTATAATGCCAGATAGAGAGTATTAATGCTATTGAGAATATATACTAAAAAAACGGTGAAATTAAATGCTGATTTTAACTACACAGACTATTGAAGGGAAAAAAATAAATGAATACCTCGGTTTGGTAACAGGAGACTCACTCCTGGGAGCGAATCTTTATAAGGATATGTTCTCAGGAGTAAGGGATGTGGTGGGAGGAAGGACTTCCAAATATGAAGAAGAACTTACCCATGCCCGTGAAGTGGCTCTGGAGAGTATGCAGGAGAAAGCTGAAAAAAAAGGAGCCAATGCCATAATAGGAGTCCGGGTGGCTTATCATAACCTAGGAGGGACCATGGGGAACACCATCATGGTCACCGTATTTGGAACTGCAGTTTCTTATCAGGAGTAATCAATTTTATTAGGAGTGCAAATTATGATAGCTATGATTAGTTCCGGGGCAAATTTTTTTATAGAAAAACGCTGGGCACTGATTGCCATATCTTTGGGAGTTATAGCAGGATTTGGTTCGGCACTTATTTGTATAGCCTGGAATTTAGTCATTTTTGGCTTTAATATAATGTATATTGTATCTCCTTTGCTGGCAGGATTTATTGAAACAGTAATAGCCCGCAGGAAGTATGGTAAAAGTACTGGAGCTATCAGTGCTCTTTTAACCTTCATTATCATAAATGGTTATGGTTGGTTTGCTCCAGGGCGGATATTCCCTAAAGAACCTGTTACCTTTAGTTTGATTACCGTAATTGCCATAATACTCACTATTCAAGCAGCATTCCCCATATTCGTAAATTATCTGCTTTTTGTTACTGGTTTAGGCATAGTCAGGAAGTTTATAGGATTTCTAATATTTTTACCTTCTAAAATCCTGAAAATTCCCCCAAAAGAGGAAGTGAAAGTAAAACTCATTAAACCAGCAGTAGATGAGATTTTCCTGGATAATCTGGATACACCCTTAACAACTATTCCCGCAGTTAAGGGAGGTAAAATAAAAAAATATATTGGTTTAGTTACCGGGGAAGCGGTAGCCCAGGAAAATGAATCTGAAGGTAAGCTGGATATGCTTACCCGGATTATTGAGCCCACACCTTTGGAGGATATGAATCTAGGAGAAGCAAGAAAATTAGCCCTGTCCCGAATGATGGATGATGCTAAATCCCAGGGAGCCAATGCGGTGATAGAATTTAAGATGGATTATGTTTCCATGGGAGGGTTGCAGGGTAGTGCGTTAATTGTAACTGCTACTGGAACCGCAGTATTATATGAATAATGAATTTTTTTTTAATTAAGTGCTGTGGTAAATATTTGTTTTTCAAAATGAATAATAAATTTTTTAATTAATTGTAAATTTTCTTTTTCAAAAGTATAATGATGGGTCAATTCTAATAGGTTTTCCTAATTTGGAAAAATCGCCCTAAATCAGTCAGGCCATCTATACCCAATCCTTGAAAAAGGGTGATTTAGTGAATTTTGTAATTTTCTTCTAAAAAAAATAAAACCTTTTTAGAAAAAAATGAATTTAAAAAGATGAAACCCCAATTTTAAAAAAAAAATGGTGGGAAAGAATATTCATTACCGCTTAAAAAGTTGTTTTCTATAATCTCCTAAGATTAAAATATAAATTTTAGATTGAAGTTCGTTATAGGATAGTATCTTTTACTCCATGGTCGTTATAATAATATTTTCTAAATATTTTGGATCGTGAATTAAATTTTAATACTTATGCTATCTGGAATAATAATATTAAGCAAAGTTTAAAAAAAAAATAAGATTTTCATTAAATTTAGATGTATTTTTTCCAGTTATTTGAATAGTAGCCCTATTTTTGTTGGATGGTATATACTGCTTGGTCTAAATTAGGTAATTTCTCTGATTTATATTGCCTCTTTAACTTCGTTTAACTGTAATATACCGAAGTTAAGTTGAAAATATAAAAAAATAATGTTCTTACTTTATTAGTTTTTATTTTTCTATCCAATCTACTGTTACCATATTATCGTCGGTAATATCCCCGGCTGCCATGTCTTCACCAGTGAAATAAAATTTAAGTTTGAATTCCCGGTTCGAAGTCCATTTAGCGCCGCAAACACTACAATCATAAGTAGAGCCGGCCTCAAGATCAGAATAATAAACACCTGTACTCTCACATACTGGACATTCATCAATAGCGCCAACTATTACCGGTTTTTCAGAGCTGGATGAGTTTGAATTGCTGGAAATTGCAATAACTATAAATCCCAGCATAATACACCTACCACACCCAGTATAATATATTTTTTGTTCATTGTATCATCACCTCCTTTTTAATGCAGTAACCCCCAACTATTTCACGATAAAATTATGTATAATTACAAATATTATATCAATACTGTTTATAGAGTAAATAAACATTCTCAAGTCATGATTAGGCCACTGCTAACTATATCCTCCCATCCTTACTCCTTAAATCTTCAAAACCATCCTTTACTGGATGGTGAATCAATGAAAGCATCTATTTCATACTTATCCCAGTAACCGTCACCATCTTTATCATGTGTTTTAAATATACCGTTTATAGTTTCAGCATCATCGGCTCTGAATCCAGATTCATAAGCCCATAATATATATTCCTCTGAGCCACTAACTTCTAGTTTCCCATCATTGTTAGCATCGTATAAGTCTAGAACATTTTGAACATCCTCCGGATTATTTAAATCCTCAGTACTAATGGGGCCGGTTGTATTGGTTGATTCAGAATCACTACCTACACAACCAAAAATTAGTCCAATACTTATACATACAAGTATAATTGCACTTATTTCTCTAATTTTCATTTTTAATCACTCCTTAGAATTTCTGCTATTTCATGGTTATAATTCTTATAAGTAAAAACCCTCTTCCAATTTCCAAGCAATCTCATTCTCATATATCTTTATTCTAACCTCATACGCATCCAGGTATTGGGTTTTATAGGGTTCTGGCATATTTTGTACTTCCTCCCAAGTGGGGATATATGGGTCTGGGTTCTCAGCTTTATACATTGCATTAGCTCGTGCTGCTGAAGGTAAAAAGGAGGCCAGTTTTACACCCCTCGGAGTATTGTCAGGTTTTTGGTAGAGATGATAGAACCCTACCACGGCAGACGTTTTGTATTTTACAATCCCACGGCTCGGACTCCGTATTCAGCTTGCTGTCGTGTAAATCCTTCATATTCGAGCTGTTCAATTAATCCCTGTCGTGAAAACGCCGAGATACTTAAGTAGCTTTCAGCCTTTTTTGCTGCTTGCTCATTCCAGTCAGCACCAGTTTGATCTACTCCGTATTCAGCTTGCTGGCGTGTAAATCCTTCATATTCGAGCTGTTCAATTAATCCCTGTCGTGAAAACGCCGAGATACTTAAGTAGCTTTCAGCCTTTTTTGCTGCTTGTTCTTGACCCGTGGTTGTTGCTTGTCCTTGATCCACGGTTGGTGCATCTTCCTCTGTAGGGACTGTTTCTGCTATTTCAGGGCTTGGCGCATCTGGAGATAAAATTCCTCCAATACCTACAATTAGTATTATTCCTAAGCAGCAGACTCCTAAACCAGCTAAGATTTTCTCATTTTTATTTCTTTTACCCCACCAGGAAGTAGGTTTTTCTGGATCTATTGATTTTCTATTCCCGCTTTGAGGGCTTTTTATTGGTTCGGGTCTTTTTTTTATTTCACTCACGAATTTCAACTCCTTTTTTTATATATATTAAATCGTAAAATGCCATGTTAATATGAAAATTTTAAATGCTTTGACCAAAATTGCTATTCCTAATCCTGCAAAAAAACCACTTATAAATCTTATTTGATTATTGCTTTCCCTATAACCTAAAAATTGAGTAAAACCATCAATAAAAGTAGGAATCACCATCAAAGCAGCAATTAAAATTAAATAGAGATCATATTCCACATAGAAAAAATAGACTAGAATGTAATATATTATGGCTCCGGTATATATTCCAGTGCATCTGGAGCAGACTGGGAAGTAATATCCTTTTATTTTAAAGGTTCGCTCCGGTATTCTATGACATATAGGATAGATTTTCATGTAAAAAACATTCTCTGTGATTAAAAGAATAGTATTAGTAGGAATATGATTATGCCTAAAAAGCATAGGCAGGCACATACCCCTTGGGTGGTACTCATTCTTTCGGCACCACAATGAGGACATTTAGTAGCCGTAGTGCTTAAATCACCGCCACATTCATCACATTTTTTCAAAGCCATTTACTATCAAAACCCATAAAAAATTTTCTAAAAATTTTTACTCTAATGAATATTAATATGTTAATAAATATGGTAAACTGTTATACCGTTTATAATGATTATATAAATAAATATACCTGCTTGTCATATAAACGCAAAACTTAAAAGTATACATAAATTTTAGTGCTAATGTAATACTTCAATCGGGGAAGCACCACTTAAACCGGGATGAGATAGTTTAAACTGAAAAGCAATCTTTAACACTAAAAACAATATTCTATTACGAGAAAACCTATATTAAATAGGCATTTATGGAGTTTAACTACCATTTAAATAAAGCTGACTATAAATATTTTTCCATACTCATATAAAAGGCCAGTATATTATAAAATTGATAGTCACCAAGCTACTAAAAACCAATCTAGAACTAAAATATTTCAGTATAGATATAATGCTTCACTATGGATGCCTCGCTTGATGCTGACATATATCTACAATTAAATCAAAAAAATGATTCATTAGGATTGGTAATTATAAAATTTAATTTTTATTGGAGTTTTTTGTAGAATATGTATAATGCCACTCCTAATATAGTCCCCAAAAATCCGATAAAGAATGTTAATATTACTATAGCGCTTAATCCTGCCGCTAAATCCCATGGGATTTCCTTATAATTATTATAACTTTTTAATTTCCTATCATTTTTTGTAGAAAATGTTTTTTCCTTATTTATTTCTTTTAATCGTTGTTGCCATATAATGTCCCATTTTTGTTTAGCAGTTATGTTTTCATAGGAGTTTTCAAAGTGAATAGGAGCTTCAGATTCTTTATTAGGTTCTTTAATATTTGCTTTATGTATTTTTTTAGTAGATGAATTCTTTTTAATTAGTATTCCTATGTATCCTCCCACTAAACCTAGAATACCTCCAATAATTAAGGCTGAAATTATCTTGCCAATGGTGAAAAGTATTATACTACTAATACTGGGCCCAGCGAAATAAAAACTTGAATCGGGCATGAAAATTAATTCAGGATAACTGTAATAATCAACGAAGTTAATATAACCTCCCCATCCCATTATCAAAATATTGCCAAAAAAGTTTAATAATGAGGCAATGATTCCTGAAAGGGCTGCATAGGTAAGGCTATCATTTTCTTCACTATAATAGAGGTAAGATGTCACAAAACCTGCTAATAGTAAAGGAGAAATTCCCATAATAGATGGAACTAAACCATTGAAAAAAAATCCATAAATAAGTCCAAAAAATAAGGAAACAAACACACCAATGATTATGGATTTGGTAATTCCAAATGAACTTTTAATATCCTTAAGTAGGTGATTGGTTTCAGGTAAGTTTTCCTCATCCTCTAAGAGGGGAATGAATTCTAATTCGCCTCCACATTGACACATATCAAATTCTTCCGGATTTTCACCTTCTCGAAGCTCATAATACCCATTACATTGGTTACATAATAAATAGCCCAGTTCTACTTTCCTTTTTTGATTAGTGATTTTTCTTATTTCAGCATTAGTAACCATTTTACTAACTCCCATACCATTAGGAGGAACCTATAAAATAAATTTCCCCCACGTAAAAACTTTTTCTAAAAATTACCATATTAAAGTTTTACCACCTTTTATTTCAATCCAAATATATTCCTTTAGAATAATGGCTTATATTTCATAATTTTCGGTTAATATTTGGTTGATGTCTTTAATTTGTTTTTAATAGATTTTACGATCTGGTACTTATCTACAGCCAACTCGACCTTTAATGGAATTTCCACCGACCCATCCATACGCTTAAAACTACAGGATTCGGAACTATTCCTTTTCTTTTTCATTAAACTTTTTTAATTCTCTGAGTAATAATTCGTTTTGGCGTATGATGAGTTTATTTTGGTCTATAATCGTTTTAAACCCAGCTCCCAGTATTTGCTGAGTAGTGTCAAAAGTAAGCAAAGTTCCTAGTTTCATCCAGCCCGTACCAGATTCTTGTCTGGCAATATTTTCCATGTCTTCAAACATTTTAAGTTCGATATCTATATCTTCCATAAAGGGGGAGAATAGATATTTTTTATGGCCTTTTTTTACTTCCTGGATTTTTTTAACTGTGTTTAAATTGCCATATTCTTCTAAAAGCTTAGATTCTTCTTCTTCTCTTCTTTTTTTTTCTTCAGCTTCTTTTTCTGCTTTTATTTTATTTGACTCTCTAAATTCAGGATCTTTTTTTTCTCTTATCAGGGTTCCGCCTTCACTTATTCCGAAGGGATGCATTTCACTGCCACATTTTGGGCAGTGTTTGCCCTTTGAACCACCTTTTTTATATACACATTTCTTATTTGGACAATACCAAGTATCGAAAATTCCCAATATTCCATCCTCCGATAATTTTTTTCTTATTAAACGTTAATTAACGGAATAGTGTCCAGATAATCATATTAATTTACTATATTTGATGTTCATTAAACTTATTTTTGTCTAGGATTAAATAGCAAAATTTAAGGTTTGCTATTGAAATACAGACGTATAATATTACTACTTATTATAAGGTGTTATGATCATGGCTAAAAACAATGGTGCTAATCTGGGTTTTGAAGAGAAACTCTGGGCTTCGGCTGATAAACTAAGAAACAACATGGACGCTGCAGAATACAAACACGTGGTACTGGGACTAATCTTCTTAAAATATATCTCAGATGCTTTCTTTGAAGTATACGAGGACCTTCAATCAGATGAATATTCGGATCCTGAGGATAGGGATGAGTACCTGGCTTTGAATGTTTTCTGGGTGCCCACTCAGGCCCGGTGGGATTATATTCAGCAGAATGCTAAAAAACCAGAGATTGGTAAAATATTAGATGATGCCATGGATGCCATAGAAAAGGATAACCCTACCCTTAAAGGAGTTCTACCAAAAAATTATGCCCGGGAAGCCCTGGACAAACAAAGCCTGGGGGGAATAATCGACCTCATAGGCACCATTGGTTTAGGGGATAAAGAGAGTAAAAGTCAGGATGTCCTGGGCCGAGTTTATGAGTATTTTCTGGGGCAGTTTGCTGCTGCTGAAGGTAAAAAAGGTGGGCAGTTCTACACTCCCCGTAGTATTGTCAGGGTACTGGTAGAGATGATAGAACCCTACCAGGGCCGGGTATATGACCCCTGCTGTGGATCCGGTGGAATGTTTGTACAATCAGAGAAATTCATAGAAGAACATCAGGGCCGTATTGATGATTTATCCATTTATGGCCAGGAATCCAATCGTACCACCTGGCAGCTGGCCAAGATCAACCTGGCCATCCGGGGAATTGATGCTAATATCCAGTGGGGTAACAGTTTCACCGAGGATAAACACAAGGACCTGAAATCAGATTATATCCTGGCCAATCCACCCTTTAATGATAAGGACTGGAAAGCAGAATTATTAGAAGATGATGTACGCTGGAAGTATGGGGTGCCACCTAAAAGGAATGCTAACTTTGCCTGGGTACAGCACTTCATACACCACCTAGCACCCACAGGTGTGGCCGGTTTTGTACTGTCCAATGGCTCCATGTCTGCTGGGGGAGTGGAAGGAAAAATCCGACAAAAAATCGTAGAAGATGATCTGGTGGACTGTATGGTGGCCCTACCATCACAACTATTCTATAACACCGGCATACCCTCCTGTTTATGGTTTATTTCACGGGATAAATCCAATAGTCGGTTCCGTAATCGTGAAGGTGAGGTATTGTTTATTGATGCCCGTAAGCTGGGTTTTATGGCTGATAGGACCCATCGGGAGTTAAATGATGAGGATGTGTCCTGGATAGCAGATACTTATCATGCCTGGCGTGGCGAAAAAGATGCCGGAGAATATGAGGATATAAGGGGCTTTTGTAAAGCAGTAAAGTTAGAGGATATTGGAAAACATGATTATATCTTAACTCCTGGTCGTTACGTAGGGTTTGCGGAGGAAGAAGAGGACCCGGAAGTATTTGAAGAGAAAATGCAGAGGTTGACTAAGGAGTTGTCTGAGCAGTTTAAAGAGTCTGAGCGATTGGAAGCTGAAATACGGGCTAATCTGAAGGGGTTAGGATATGAAGTCTAAGGAAGGCTTTAAAGAAACAGAAATAGGACTTATTCCTGAAGAATGGGATATATTGTCTATTGAAGATGCAATGGATAAAATTATCGATTATAGGGGGAAAACTCCAAAAAAGAGAATTGATGGTATTCCATTAATCACAGCTAAAATTGTTAAAAATGGAAGAATCCGAGAGCCAAAGGAATTTATTTCTGAGGAAGATTACGAGGATTGGATGAGTAGGGGCATGCCTAAAGAAGGAGACATAGTAATAACAACAGAAGCTCCTTTAGGTGAAGTTGCTCAGCTAGATAATAAAAAAATTGCTTTAGCTCAAAGATTAATAACTCTTAGAGGAAAAAAAGAGGTATTAAATAATAACTTCTTAAAATATATTTTACAATCTCCTTTAGTTCAAAATGGTCTTGAAATAAGGAGTACAGGAACTACTGTGATGGGTATTAGGCAGAGTGAATTAAAAAAGGTTCTTTTACCAATTCCTAATTATACTGAGCAAAAGCGAATTTCTGATATATTAATAAATTTAGACAAAAAAATTAATCTCAACCATAAAATGAACCAAACCCTGGAGGAGATTGGTCAGGCTATTTTCCGGCACTGGTTTGCGGATTTTGAGTTTCCGGATGAGGATGGTAATCCTTACAAGTCCAGTGGTAGTGAAATGGTTGATTCAGAGTTAGGACCGATACCACAAGGATGGGAAGTTGGAATAATCAATGACTTATGTGATTCTATTACTAATGGAGGGACTCCAAAACGTAAAGAGGAAGAATATTGGATTGATGGAATTATTCCTTGGTATAAAACTGGAGAACTATTTGATGGTCCTTTAATTGATTCTGAAGAACATATTACTCCAGAAGGTTTAAATAATTCTTCATGTAAACTTTGGGCACCGAATACAATTTTGATTGCTCTTTACGCATCTCCTACAGTGGGAAGATTAGGAATACTGAAATCTACTGCTACATCAAACCAAGCATGTAGTGGTTTAGTTGCTAAAAAGGATGTAGGTTATCAATATCTTTTTTATAATTTGTTATTCAAAAGAGAAGAGTTAAATTCAATCGCTGTTGGTTCTGCCCAACAAAATATAAGTCAAGATCTTGTAAAAAATACTAAAACAATTATTCCTCCTTCAAATTTAACTATAGAGTTCCAAAGTACAATAGAACCTTTTTTTAAACAAAAAACTCTTTTTTTAAAAGAATCACTTAATTTATCCCAAATTAGGGATTCTTTACTTCTTAAGTTAATGTCGGGTAAAATTAGGGTGCCTTTGGAGGGTGAATTATGAGTTTGGTTCCCACCGAGGATGATGTGGAGAATCTGGCCCTGGATATTTTAGAGGGTTTAGGTTATGAAATAATATATGGTCCGGATATATCCCCTGATGGGCCATATCCCCTCCGGGAGACCTATGCTGATGTAGTACTCCAGGATAGATTAAAAGATGCCATCCACAGTTTAAACCCAAATATTCCCCACAGTGCTAAGGAAGAAGCACTAAAAAAGGTTATACGTACTGATAGTCCTGACTTATTAGTTAATAATGAAATATTCCACCAGTATATGGTTGATGGCGTGGATGTGGAGTACCGCCAGGAGGACCGAATAATAGGGGATAAGGTCTGGCTATTTGATTTTGATAACCCGGAGAATAATGACTTTTTAGCCATAAATCAGTTCACCGTGGTGGAGAATAATAATAATCGCCGCCCGGATATTGTATTATTTGTTAATGGCCTCCCCCTGGTGGTATTGGAACTTAAAAATCCCTTTGATGAGAAAGCCACCATAAAAAAAGGATTCCAACAACTACAAACATATAAAAATCAAATATCATCTCTTTTCACATATAATCAGATTTTAGTGGTTAGTGATGGTATGGAGGCCCGAGCTGGTACTCTCACCTCAGATTGGGAGCGTTTCATGCCCTGGAAAACCATAGACGGTAAAGAGAAAGTACCCTCTACTATGCCTCAGATGGAGGTTCTCATCCAGGGAATGTTAAATAAAGTGGTTCTACTGGATCTGGTAAGGCATTTTATTGTTTTTGAAAAGGATGAAGTGTTTACTCGTAAGAAGCTGGCCGCATATCATCAGTACCATGCAGTGAATAAAGCTGTGCAATCAACCCTGCAAGCATCAAGTGCCAGTGGGGATCAACGGTGCGGGGTGGTATGGCACACCCAGGGTTCGGGAAAAAGTTTGATTATGGCATTTTATACAGGTAAACTGGTACGGGAAATGAAAAACCCCACCATAATCGTATTAACCGACCGTAATGACCTGGACGATCAACTATTTGGGACTTTCTCCGGGTGCCGGGATCTATTACGGCAGGAACCACGTCAGGCTCTGAGCCGGGATAACCTGAAAGAATTGGTGCAGGTGGCAGCGGGTGGTGTTATCTTTACCACTATTCAAAAGTTCTTCCCCGAAAAAGGAGATATATATCCTGTTCTCTCAGAACGCAGGGATATCGTGGTTATTGCAGATGAAGCCCATCGCAGCCAGTACGACTTTATAGATGGTTTCGCCCGGCACATGCGAGATGCTTTACCTAATGCCAGCTTCATCGGATTCACCGGCACACCATTAGAAAGTGGAGATAAAAACACGGTCTCTGTCTTTGGTAATTATATTGATATCTACGATATCGAACAATCAGTAGAAGATGGTGCCACCGTTAAAATCTACTATGGAAGCCGTCTGGTGAAATTAGAATTAAAAGGAGATATTGCTATAGACTCTGAATTTGAGGAAGTAACTGAAGGGGAAGAAGTAGAACGAAAAGAGAAATTAAAGAGCAAATGGGCCCGCTTAGAAGCAGTAGTAGGTAGTAAAAAACGGATAATAAAAGTGGCCCAAGAAATAGTAGCACACTTTGAAAATAGGCTGGAGATCCTGGAAGGAAAAGGCATGATTGTGTGTATGAGTCGGAGGATATGCATAGACTTATATAATGAAATCATTAAAATGCGGCCAGATTGGCACGATGAAGAGGATGCCCAGGGGTTTCTTAAGGTGGTTATGACAGGTAGTGCTTCTGATCCGGTGGATTGGCAGCAGCATATTCGCACCAAACAAAGAAGGAAAGAATTGGGGGACATATTCAAGGACCCCGGGTCGAATATAAAACTGGTTATAGTAAGGGATATGTGGCTTACTGGTTTTGATGTTCCCAACTTGCATACTATGTATCTAGATAAACCCATGCGTGGTCATGGCTTGATGCAAACCATTGCCCGGGTAAATCGAGTATACAAGGACAAGCCTGGGGGTTTAATTGTAGACTTTCTGGGTATTGCCGCTGAACTTGAAAATGCACTATCTTCCTATACAGCCAGCGGAGGTAAAGGCCAGCCTACACTAAATCAGGATGATGCTGTGGCCGTGATGATGGAAAAATATGAAATAGTATCTGACCTATTCCATGGATTTGACTATAAATCCTATTTTACTGCTAATACCCGGGATAAGATGCAAATTATTAGGGATGCTCAGGAACATGTTCTTAAGCAGGATGATGGTAAAAATCGCTGCTTAAAATATGTTAATGAGTTATCAAAAGCATTTTCTTTGGCGGTTCCTCATAAAATGGCCATTGAAATTCGTGATGATTTGGGATTTTTCCAGGCGGTGCGGGCTAATCTGGCTAAATTCTCTACTTACACTCCCAGACCACAAGAAGAATTAGATACTGCTATTCGACAGTTAGTTTCTGGACATGTTAGTACTGGTGGTGTTATAGATATATTTGACCATGCCGGATTAAAAAAGCCAGATATTTCTATTTTATCCGATGATTTTCTCTTAGATGTTAAGGCATTGCCTCAGAAGAACCTGGCCGTGGAACTACTTAATAAATTACTTAATGATGAATTAAAGGTCAGGTCCCGTAAGAATGTTATTGAAGCTAGATCATTTAAGGAAATGTTAGAGCAGACCATAAACCGTTATCATACCAAAACACTGAATGCCTTGGAAATTATAGAAGAATTAATTCAATTAGCCAGGGATATGAGGGCATCTGATATGAGAGGTAAAGGTTTAGGTTTAAGTGAAGCCGAATTAGCATTTTACGATGCTCTAGGGGTTAGTGATAGTGCAGTGCAGGTCCTGGGAGATGAAACATTAAGAAAAATTGCCATGGAACTGGTGGAAACTATTCGCCGTAACCTCACAGTTGATTGGACATTAAGGGAGAATGTCCAGGCCAAGATGAGGGTGGCTATCAAAAGGATTCTAAGAAAATATGATTACCCTCCTGACAAACAAAAAAAGGCCGTGGAAACAGTTCTAGAACAAGCCACCCAAATATGCAATGACCAAGCTATGGTATTAGAATAAAAAAACCCATTAAATTTAGGTATTGCCTTAAATTTACTAATCCAAATTAAAGCTTAGTCAAAAGTATTAAGCTGCAATTTCAAATCACTAATTATAAAAAGTCTTTAATAGGGCTTATAATTACGATTAAATTAAATATGTAGAGTATAATTATATTTGGAGGCTAATTATGGCTGAATTACCTATAGTGCCAATTGGAAGAATAATAAAAAACGCTGGTGCTCCAAGAATTAGTGAAGAGGCTAAAGAGACTTTAGCAAAAGTTTTAGAAGAAATGGGTGAAAAATTAATTTTAGAATCTGTAAGCCTAGCAAAACATGCTGGTAGGAAGACAGTTAAAGACGCTGATATTAATTTAGTAATAAACACCTATAATATACATAATACCAACAGTCGGGATGTAAATATTAATCAAGAACTTGAAATTTTTAGTTTAAAAGAGTTATATCAAAAAATAGATAATAAAGAAAATTCAAATCAAATAAAAGAAAGAGTAAAATCAATTGAAAATGAATTGAGGAAACCTGAAATAAATCAATCGATAATAAAAACATCAGTTGACTGGCTAAAAAGAAATGCAAGCTGGACAATACCTACAATAACCCAAATACTACTTTCAACCCTGGCATTAAAATAATTATTATTTCATTTTAAAAAATATCAATTAATTTATACTCCGAGGCAACCTTTTAAACCCTTTTTTATACCCTTCACTACCCACATAATATTTATTGCTTACAGTATAAGGGTTACATCCACGATTAACAGTGTTAACAGCAGTTTCCAAAGCATCCAATAAGTCATCCTTAGCATTCTTATTTTCAGGACTCCACTGCAGGTATTGTTGGATGAAATAATCATTCCAACTCCCATGATTTAATATTATCTTACCAGACTCAAATAATGGTACCAGGTTTAATAATCGGCTATTCTTATTTCCCCGGTTTTTTATTTGATGTACAGGTATATTATAATCCTGGATTAAAGTTTCAGCTAATGCACGCTGGTAACTAATCGCTTCTGATATAATACGAGTGGGTTTATAATGTCTGTAAACTTCCATTATCTTTTTAATCTGGGTTTTAAAATCCCATTTACCATACTGGAAATCTCTTATCCAAAATTTACCATGGTTCGTGCTGGATAAAACCACTATGGCCGTGTCATCAGCAGATTCCAGGGTGCTTATTGCAGGATCTATAGCCATAATAGTATCCTGGATCTGCTTATGGTTAAAATTTTGAAATTGTATCCATTCATCCCGTAACACATGGCCACCGTACACCATGGGATGGCATTGATACATGGAACTCCAATAATACCTGCCATGAACTTTCATCTTCTTGAGTAGATATTCCCTGCTAAATTTTTCAGGCCATAAAGCTTCACCCACCTTCCGACCTAGTGGATCGTTTTCTTCAGCCAGTGCAGGTAACCGTATAATAGCCCAATCTGATTCATCCGGGATAGTCCATAGCAGGTCCTGAGTATTCCATAATGTACCAACCATAACCGTGCCGGGTAGTAAATCCTTTTCTCCATTATTCCACTGCTCCAAACGGGTGGTGGCCGTGGATTCATACCACTCCAAGTTACGCTGTTGTATGGTGGGGCTGTTAGCTTCCTCCGAGTTCTTAATCAAATCATCTAAAATTAGAATATTAATACCCCTCCCTGTTAGGGTGCTGCCGGGACTGGAAGCCAATACTCCACCACGACTAGTGGTTTCAAATTCATATTGGGTCTGCTTAGTAGGATTAAGCATATCTGGTTTAAATTCCTTAAAAAAATCCCTAATCTTACGCACCCATTTACTAGCAAAATCAATACTGTAGGAGGCTATGGCAACTTTAAGCCAGGGGTAACGGTTGAGCATGTGAATAACCCAGTACACCGACACCAACTCAGATTTATTATGCCGTGGAGGCAAACTAATAGCTAACTGGTTAATACTACCATCCTCTACTTTAAATAAACATTTCTGGATGTAAATACTATGCTTTGGTTCATAGTAAACAGGATTATCCAGCACTGATAATTTTAAGGGAGTGCCGGGTAAAACATCCCCTTTATGGCCCGGCCCATATAGGTCAAGTAGTTTAAATGCATCATTAATCACCAAGTTTATCCGCCCCTAACTGCTTTAACAAGGATTCTATTTCCTGAATTTTATCTTCAATACCTGCAATCCGATCTATGTGCTTAAGGATGGAATCTACTGTGGCTCGTGCATCACGTAAAGCTTGAAGTTCTGTACTACGTCTTTTAAGGTAAACATCCCAGTCCTTAACATTTTTTGAACCCTTAATCTGCTGCTGGATATCCAACTGTTTATTTGAGATTTCTTCCAATACCCGGAAACACCTATTTTGTAAGTTGATAAATTCTTCTGGTGCCAGGCCGTCATTTGAATCCATAGTAGTCTCCCAAGGTAAAATTTTTGATATTATAATCTTTAAACTGTTTAAGATTATTCATCCATTCTTCTTCAGTTTCAAATCTCCATGAACTAAAAAGGTTAACCCCAAATGCCCATACTAACCGGCAATTTTCACAATAAAACCAGTTTATTTTTTTAATATTAAAATAAGATGCTGGTCTCCCACATTCGCAAGTTTCCAAAGGCTCCTCTGGGGATCCTTTACAGCAACTGCAAATTTCTAAGGGGTCATCACAAATCATACACGTTTTAGAGGATTCTTTTTTCATGTTCATAACATCACATCAATTAATTTATAAATTATTTAATGGTAATTCGTTCGATTATTCTTAAAATTCATCAATAAACAAATTTCTTTCGATAATTCTCTTCCTGAAAGCCTTACCTAGTTGCGCATAGCTCCCCCCATAGTGTATTAGAATATCAAGAATTATATCAACTTCTGGTTCAATATCGGATTCAAAATACTCTTGTTTTGGTCTTCTGGGCATTTAATATCACCTCTTAAAAAGTACAATTCTGCAAAAATGCTGTTTTTATCCCCTATATCTCCAAATATTACTTAAATTGTTAGTGAAGGTTTCTAGGAGCGATTTAATGAATTCAAATAGTTTTTCACTTCCTCATTACTCCAATTATTATACTCTTTTAAGAATTGCCAATAATTTCCAGTCTCATTGCAGCCATAGCATTTAAATCCGTTTTCATGTACCATGAAGCTTGGCTTTAAATCTGCATGGCCAGGGAACGGGCACCGGTACATATCATAATTTTCATATTCTCTCTGGGGTTGTCCTAGTATTTCCTGGAAAAAGATTCGATGATCCACATTTTTATAAGTTTTAAGCGGAGGATTTTTAAATTTCAATGATTTTTTTGGAACTGTTTTTTGATTCTTTAGTAAAATAGGTTCATTTTCCTTTAAATGTAAATTTAAATCTGTTATATGGGTTTTTAGAGTGAATGATTCAATTACCGGGTTAACTGATTTCTTTATTATTTCCTCATAGGGAGTATCTATTTTAAAGGGTACTACGGTTAGTCCGGTAAGTTCATGTTTACTGTATGGAATCCGTGATAACCTCGTTACAGGGTCTTGGTTAACATTTAAATCCATAGTATCCAGTTTTAAGTGAGTTTTTACTCTACTGGCGAAATCAGAAATAGTTAAATTAGGATTAGCAAGTTTTACAGGTTCAAAGAATAAATAAGCATGGCATCCCTTAAATCCACTGAAAAAAAGGGTGGGATAATTATCAAAGTCGTTATTAAAATGTTCTGCAAAAAGTTTCGCATCCTCTAAAGCAGGTAATGCTAACTCCTCATCTATTAAAGCGGTCCTAAGAATTTTTTTAATCTGGTCCTGCCTACTTTTTCTATGCTTGAGGCCATATTCCCTTAGTTCACTGAGTTCATTTTTTAAGTCTAATAAACCTCCTTCCAGATGGATATCAAAATCCAGGAAGATGCGGTCAATGATTACATTTTCCTTAAGGTGGCTTTTATTTATAGGTGGTTCTATTCCATAACTGTAGGTGGAGATTAAACATTTATGGAACCCTGAATTATGTTTAATCAGTAAATACAAATTATGGGGAGTATATACATGATTTTCTATCCGGAATTTTGTTGTATTTTTGAAGTGGTGGGGTCTGCGGAAAATTCGGGCAAATTTATACCCATAAAAGTCAGTATAAAATTTAACCGTCCCTTGCACCATTTTTATAGATTCTCCTTGACTATTTTAGGGTTCGGGATGATTTTCTTAGGATTTTCCTCAGAGGGCCACGCAATGAAAACCCCTATGGTGTACAATTGACCAATTCTCTCTATAACTGGTTTTTCATCATAATCAACATATGCACTAACAGTTTTTCTGGCTAAATCCTCAATAAAATATTTATAATCTAAATCCTCCTCATGCTTTTTAAGTGTATCTACTATAGCAAGGTCCATATCTGTTAAATCTTTTATTCCTAATTTTTCAGGGGTTCTTTTCGAATACTTCTTTCTACTAAATCTTTTGATTAGAATCACCCCAAAAATAAGCTTTTATTAGCAGGATTTTCTATCCTTTCAGCACATAAATCCGTATTACCACTATTTGTATCAGTGTATAATCCTCGTTCTGCTAATTTTTGGAGTAATTTTGATTTTTTAATATAGTAGGTGCCTGTTTCATGTTTACCGACTAATCTGAGGTTGTCTAGGGCTGATTTGATACTGTTATGGTGTAGGCTCTGTTCATAAAGTTCTTCCATTTCACTTTTCAATTCTTTATTTGTAACCTTATAAGAGGGTTCAGATAATTTACTGCCGCCATCTAATAATAACTCGCCTTTCTCAAGATTCATAAGGGCAATTAGAACCATGTTTTCCTTTTCAAAAGTATCTGACCTGTTTTTACTAATTTTATTACCTAAATAATTGTAAACTTGGTCAAATTTATCCGGAAATGCTACTTTAGCAACGGATAATACCCCCAGACATACATTAAATTCTCTCCCATTCAACTTAAAATCTGGTTCTATGGTATTATATGCTCCTAATATCCTTTCTTGATTATTTAACCCCCATTTCATGATTCTTTCTCTTATATTTTCAAAAAATAGGTCGTTGAATAACTCTTTTTTTCTTTTAGCGTATTTAATATCGGTTACTATTTTGGGTATGATAATTTTGATTCCTTTTTCATCAGCCTCGACAGGTTCACGTGTTGCTAATATTTTCGGACAATAAACAGGAAAATCCACAGTTCTAAACTTTTTAGAATTGTTTTCATCCTTATTTTCCTCTACTCTGGAGACTGAACCTCCTCTCTCATAACCTGATTCCAGAATTGATTCTAAAGCGGGCCCGGAGTTCCTGTTTTTTATAGCCCGATGGTACTCATCTATAATCATAGTTGGTCTCTGTTCAGCTATTCTTCTAAATAAAACTGCTTCTGTGACTGAAATTTGCTTTGAAGTAGGATTCCAACAAGTTTTTTCCATTATATCCAAAAATGTACCCTTTCCGGACCCTTTTTCTCCACTAATAATCAGATATCCAAAAGTGGAAAATAAGGGGAATAAATAGGTGCCTAAAATGAAGCATGTAATTAAAACATAATCCATTTCATCTTCCAGGTTAATATAATACTGAATTTTTTCCAAAATTTTAGTAATTACTCCCTGATCAATAGAAATAACATTATTCGTAAGTATGCTCTCCGGGCGTTTTTCAGTACTTTGTGATACATCTAAGGCTTTTTTTATACTAATTTCAATTGTGCGTTGTTGGTTACTGTTCACTAGTTTCGGAACGCCACATATGATACCTTTTGAATCAGCATTAAGTGTTTTAGTATAAATCTCTAGTGGATTTACCCCATATCCACATTTAGAGCCATATAATCCAACCATTAGAATTGGACTATGCTCCTGTCCAGGAGTATCCGAATTGGGAGTTTGTGGTGGTAGTGGAATGGTATAATAGATTTTATTATTTAAACTAAAGATAGGTGTGTCAATATCTTTAATTTCACCAGATTCGGTATTTGGAAATATCTGGTTTTTATTTAGTTTAGTTAAGTCTATAGGATTTCCATCAGTGATTTGGGGCTTTGTAGCTTTTTTGAGAGACTCCGAAACTTTTTTATGGGAAGAAGAACTATTATTAATTGTACCATTATTTTTTTCTTTTTTATTTTTCATTTATGACTCATCCTCCAATTCTAAAAGCTCCCTAATTATTGTGACATGTTCAGGTGGTTCTGAGTTATCTTCATATTTTTTAAGGATTACTTGTAAGTGCTTTTTTAGTTCGGGGTTAATAATTATCCCTCCAGTTTTTCAAGTTCATTATGAACTGCTTTTTCAATGAATTTACTCGCATTAGGAACTTTTCCACTTTCAACTGCTTTTTCAATCTTTGCTAAATATTTTAAGTCTATAGTAATGGTTTTTGAAACATACATTGACACATAACCTCTTTCATGTTGTTACATAACTTTAAATATGGGCAGTCTAAAATTATTTAATGCCCATTATTTAAATAAGATAAAAAATAAAATGCCCAAATAGAGATGTAATTATGTCAAGTGAAGATAAGAGAAAAAAAATTAGTGAAATAATTTTAAAGGAATTAGAAAGCGGTAAAAAAACCCACAATGACCTAGAAAAAAAAATAGGTATTGGTAGAGATTTTAGAGTTCCCCTAGCTACACTTTTGAGGAACAACAAAGTAAGAGTAAGTGGCTTCGAGTCTTATGATAATAAAAATATACCTCAGAAAAATTTTGGAAGGGGTTATATATTATTTGAAAAAGCCTCATCATCTAATAAATTAGCTATTCTTCGACTATTAAATCATCTTGAATCTAAAGACATCGATAAATCAGATGAAGCACTGAAAGAGCTTTTAGATAAATTTAAAATAAAATTTAATGAGTATCAGGTTTGGGAAGCTGGAACATTAAATGATATAAAAAAATGTGTAGGAGAAATTTCTGCCGAAAAATTAATTCAGGAACTAGAACTAATAATAAAATATATAACAGATTCTAATGACTATAAAGTTGAAGAAGATATACGAGATTTCATAGAATTTATTTTACCTCCTATTGAACGCTTCGATTATACTAAAACTAGCACTGATTATTATAAAAGATGGCTAATAGATTTCAAAAAATCTTTGGAAAAGAAAAATATAACACATATCTATTATCTAAAAAGTGAAAGTTGTTGTGATTATCCTAAAGTACTTCCTTCAGGGTTCCCTAAATATCGACCCAAACATATTACTAGCTACCGCTCATTAAATCCTGATGAGTGTCTAAGTAATTTTGGATATGAAAGTCTCCCCAAAGGATTTATTGAAGTGGAAGATGTTTTCTATGATTTAATATTGCGCACGGATTTACGCAAAGACCCTCTAATTAGAAATACCCTAATTAATTGTTTAAGCATGCATTCTAATGAAGAGGAACGGATTAAAAAATTAAAAGATTTCGGTAGAATATTGGATGAATTAGGTTACATAAGTGTTGATCCCTTTGCAGAATATACAGACTACATGGATAAATTTAAAAATAACGACAACACGGAGATAGATACTTTTCTGGAATTCCTTAAGCAGCAATATACAGATTGGAAAAAAAATATTTAATCTTTTTCAATTGAGTCTTTAGCATAAGCCTTATCTTGTAAAAGCCTTTCCATGCGCTCCAAAGTATTTTTTATACGGGCTATTTCTTTATCTTTTTGTTTTAATTCTGTTTTGAGGAATTTAAATTCTTTAGAAGCTACATCTTTAACCTTGGCTTCATCTAAGGAAAGGTAGGGTAATGCTTTTAAGTAGTGATTTTTCAAGTCCTCAGGGTTGGCCTGCCAATAGGTACGGTCCTGGTTATTTATTTTATGCCCCGCCATATAATCCGCTATTAATTTTTCCCCAATTTTATTAATGATAGTTGAGATGAAATATTTTCTTAAGGAGTGGGCTCTCCAATAAGCATATTCTCCCTTATTTTTATGGAAACCTGCATCCTGCCCTATACGGCGGAAATTAGTTACAATACTATCTCTACTTAATTTTTTACCATAGTTATTCACGAATATTGGTTCATCCACTGATTCAATCCTTATTTGTGGATTACGGCCATAGCAGCGTTCTTTTAAGTAACCAATTATTTCCCTTGATACCTCCGGAGGTATAAATGTATGGTGACGGTAATTTACTTTCTTACGTCTAATCTCAAGGGTTAAAACTTCACCTAGAACTTCTTTTTCATATTGGAATAGATCCTCTACACTGTTCAGTTCTTTGCCAATAGCACTGCTTGCAGAGGTTAAATACTTTTTCAGTGTCAAATCTCTGGCTTCCTGTTGGCCCATCCCTGACATGGCCATAAGATAAATTAATGCTCTTTCTCTAATGGGGGCTGCGCCCACTAATTTAAGCACATCTTCCCTGGTTAGTGGTTTTCCAATGTTTTTTTCAAGACCTATATCTCCGGAATCTAATTTAATTTCAGGAAGCGTTATATCAAATGCTTTGTAAAATGATTTAATTGCTGAAAAATAAAGTTTAACAGTAGATGGTGCTACTTTTTCTTCTAAGTGCTTTTTATATTTGAGAAGATATAATGAAACATTTCTTTTTCGTGGTCTGATACCATCATCTTCTTCCTTTTCTGCTTCATCAATTAATTGGGATGGTGTTTTATCTACAAGTTCTGAAAAATCTTTAATTGCTATTAAATAGCTTTCTTGAGTTCCAGTACTGATATTCCTTTTTAAAAACCATTGTTCAATCAATTTTTCATCTTCTACATTCATATTTATTATATTTATTCTCATTTAGTATAAATATAACGACTACTGTGTAAACAATAGGATAGTTTACCGAAGTTAAATGTATGTTTTTTGAATCCGAAATGGTGCCAATATTGTATTCAAAACATTGGTATTTAATTGATGACATATAGGGGTAGTGGCATAATTGTATGGTTTTTTTAGGTTTTAGGAATAATATATGAAAATAATGATTAGTTTATAATTAAATCATACTTATTTAAAAACTCATCATATGCTTTTTGTTTTAAAAAATTGGATTTTAGATTATTATAATTATTTCTAAAGTTATCCAGAATCCATTACTTATATTAATATAATAATCTTAAATTAGATAATATTATTTAAATTAAAAAATTTTTAAGGGTGTGAGTTATTTGCCTAGAAGAATCACTGTTCCATCAAATGTACCAGATATTTTGAAATGTAAAAATGAAGAGTGTATTCATTATGCTAAATTTATAAAAGCTGAGCCTGGAGAAAATGGGGGAGCTATTTGCACATATACTTGTCCAACATGTGAAACGTCTTTCCAAAAACTTTATAAAATTTAATATTGTTATATATGAAATTAAAAGCTAGAGACACTCATAGAGATATCTGTTTATAACTCTTTCAGGACGATAGAACGACATTTAACCATGTTTCACATGAAGAAAATAGGTGACGTCCGAATGGATTAAAGATACTAACAGAAATAGGGAAAAAGTAGAAAAGTAGGATCCGCCCAGATATTAACTGAACACTTAAAATAAAGTATAATTTTGCTATTTGGATCCAAATGAATCTAATGTGGTAAATTTATCTGGATTGATTTCATCCATATATCTAAAGGATTGGGGTGCTACAAAATTTGGAATCATCGTATTAGGATCTACTGGATTTTCAAATACTTCTAATTGATTTATTTGAATTGCAAACCCCGTTTCTCTTTCTTTGAAGTATTCAAAAAACTCTAGTTCGTTAATTCCAGATACTTCTTTAAAATTTTCCCAAAGCGCTTGAGGATGATCTTCAATAATTTGATTAACTTTGAAATATCCAACAATCTTTTTTACAGGTGAAGAAGAGTAAATATAAATTTCTTTTACTTCATTCTCTTTTTTGAATACTTTTTTACGAAATTCATATTTTTTCTTACCTTTTATGATTTCATCAACATATTGGGGTTTAATTGATAGTAAAGCCTTCATCAATACCACCTTCTTTTTTAAGTTTCAAATAATTCTCATGAGTAATTCCCTGTATTTTTTGGGGATGTGCTTTTAAAATGTTTAATTCTTTTAATCTATTTAAATGAACTTTTTTAGGAAGCGATGTGCTAAATATAAATAATAAAACCATTGCAGACGAATCATCAACCAAAGTTCCTATTTCATTAGGTGAATAGACGGTTCTTTTTCCAACGATTTTTATTATTTCGTCTGCATTGTCTAAATTATGGTAATCTTTTTCTACAATTCCGATACCAGTTATGGATTGTGTATCTTTAGTGGGTTGTTTATCATCTTTTGTAAGATAAAATAAAAGTAAATCACCCGGACTAACATTATTCAGATTAGCCCGACTCAAATAAGCTTTTTTAATAGCATTACCCTCCACAATAAATCCTGACTGATGTTCATACAATTTAGATTGTCTACTTTTGCTTAAAAAAAGTTTATCATGGTATTCCGGATTAATTGGAACAACAAATTTATTTACCGATTCTCCATCATAGAATTTAGGGTAAAATATTTGTGATATTTGTTTAGGAGAAGAATCATCTAGTTTTTGCATTATTTCATGGGTTGGATTTAAATATTTGACAAAAACATCTTCAAATTCGCCTTCAGTATTTTGATAATTGTTTTTTCCAACATTGAAGAATCCATATGTTTCAATTAAAGAAACCAAGTAATCTTCAGGTTTAATAAAATGAGTTAAATATATTTCAGTAAAACCATTGTCGATTGCGTATTTAGATGCCCATTGTATGAAAAATTCACCTATTTTGTTTCCCGTGCTTGATACTACTAAAGTTGAAATTTTCATTCTTTTTTTCTTGGGCAAATCTTCTTCTTGCAAATCAACTGTTTCATTTTCATTTTTATAGATTAATAAAGCGCCTAAAGAACCATTAGTATTTTTATAAACAAGACAATCTCTTTTTTGATTTTCATTAAACCAATCAGTAAATTCTATATAATCCTCTTTCAAGCCATCAAAAATTTTATCATTAATATCTAAATTATAAAGATTATCTTCATAAATCGAAGGGGGAGTAATAGGTGCTTTTTCGAGTTTAAATACGTTTAATGCTTCATCAATCGATAAAACCCTGTCCCCAATTCCAATTCTAAAAGCTTTTTTATGAATTCCTTTATCTTGTGTTATTAAAAAACTAGCTGCATTTTTATAAACGGAATACAAAAGAGCATTATCTATTTGATCATTTGGGCTTTTAGAAGATATTTCTGCGCAAAATTCTGTATCTTTAGTGAATAAAGGAGGATGTTTTAATTCGGAGTAAGTTGAAATTTTAGATTCATTTACTTTTCTACGTTTTGGATTTTTATCTTTTTTAATTTCTGCAATTGATAATGGATGAATAATTTTTTTAATTTGCAAATCACTTAAATTTCTCATTAAAATTTTCAAGTTATCTGGAAGAACTTCAGAATCCTCTCTATCAATAATGATATTTGTATCTAATAAAACATCCATTTTTTCACCCAAAAATCTTATTTAATATTTATTTTGCTATTTAACTAATAAAAGTTTTGATTTGAGTCTGGATTATAATTTAAAGTAATTTGAATAAGATTTTTTCATGTTTGCCTTTTTTTAAGATTTTAATTAACTTTAAAAACCATTAAATTTAACAATAAGTACTTGTTTAGGTATCCCTTGGCCTGATACTTACAATAATAAAAAGTATAGGGTGTTAGATTTAGTGTGAAAATCCGGGCTATTTAACTGGTTGTTTTGTTTATTTTTGTGTGTTTGGTAGTTTGTTTTTTTAAAGTACTTTTTTTAATTTGATTATATTGATTTTGAAGGGTTTTTATATCGAAAAACTTAAATAATGGCTTTTACATATTATGTTTTGTGATATAAATGAAAATGCCATTAGTTCACGATATAAAAAACCCTAAATGTAAGTTGTTAGACGTAATATTTATAGATATTGATTGTAGAGAAACACAACAGGAATTAAGTCGAAATGGTATGAAACCTGTGAATAAGGTGTTGGATGCTATAAAAATTAGATTAATTGCTATGTTTTATGGAATTGATATTAAATATGTTGTTAATGAGTTAAATAACAGCGCTGATTTTGAGAAAAGCGTTCAGGTTCAGATCAACTTTAAATTATTTAGAGCTCTCAGAAGTTTTTTCACGTTTTGATGAGTTCCAAGTACTGGAATTTGTTTTAAAACGTTTAAATAAAGAATTTAAAAAGAATATAAGAGGAAATAGGAAGATAATCATTGATTCAACTGATATCCGTTTTAGAATCAATCTTGACAAAAAGTTTTATGATGATAGAATTTTAGAAGAAAATGGCTATGAATTTGGCTTTTCTAGTTCAAAAGGCAAATTTATTGGGGGTAAATTAACTATAGCCATGGATTACGACACTTGCCAACCATTAACCATGTTATTTCGGCTTTGTCTAGAATTCTGGTGATAAAAATATTTATGTAATTGAATTTTTAGTTATTTTTTTTTACACTTGAAACGGTGGTAAACCATTTTTTTTTTTTTAGTTTAATAAATTGTTTTTATGATTGTATTTGTTTTTACTAGTTGAATGGCTATTTTTTTTATAGTTTTTTACGATGATGTATTATTTTTAGCTTGTTTTCGTCTGTTTATATGGCTTGTTTTTTCAAAGTATCTTGTTTTTCTGAATATATTATATACTGATTATAGAGATATTTGGGATTTTATAACAGCTTTGTTTCAGGTTTAAATTGTTTAGAATGCTTTATATTGGATGAGAGAGGTATTTATGGTTATGACATCAAAAAAAAACCTCTCTCATATATCATTCTGTTGATGATTTATTTAAATTTTTCTCTGGTTTTAATGAGAAGAAACTTTATTTATCTGAGCATATACCGCCTGAATTTGTTTTTTGGCTTGATTCATATTTTGATGATGAATATGAAGTGATTTATACCACAGAATTGGATAAATGTCCGTTATGTGGTAGTAAAATATGGAAAAATGGTTTGGAACCTTTATTGATCAATAAAATAAGGGAAATAAATAGGCAGAAATTTGTATGCAGTAACTCTAGGTGTGGTTTTAATTATATAACTAATTTAGAGGAGAATATAGATAAAGGGTGTAATTATACCATTAATACCAGGGAAAAAGGTTTAGATATGGGTTTGATTTCTTATATGTCTTATGAAAATATGGCTGAGTTCTTTGAAATGTTTACAGGCATAAATATGCCCAGGCAAACAGTATTATTACCATCAAAAGGAATTACATGAAGAATATTTAGATAAAATGGAAAGAAAATTGGATGATGCATTAAAAAAGTTAGGTATAGAACCTAGTGGTGTTTATTGCTATGATGAACAGGTATTTTGGATAGAAAGAAAGATATTTTTACGTATGACTATATTAGACTCAGAAACCAAGTTAATATATTAATGAAGAGGTTATATCAGGTAAAGATTTTAATAAAAATAGTATAAAAACATTTTTAGGGAGAATCATTAGATGGAATTGAACTTAAAGCAATTATAACAGATGGATATCAAAGTTATCCATCAATAATCGAGGCATTAGGCGCTATTCATCAACAATGCGTCTTTCACAAAATGCATAATCTTATGCTTAAAGTCTTTAAAAAAAGAAAACAAACTCAACAGGAAAATTAAAACCGGAAAAAACACAATAGAAGAAAACAAAGAAAAAATCACAGAATACAAGAAAAGTAACACTGGAAAAACAGGAAGAATAAGCCTCAAAGACAACAAAAGACAAAAATACAAACAAAAAATAAAAAAACTAACCAAAGAAAATAAAATTTTACGCCGCCAAATCAAGAAATACAAAGAATACATCAAACAACTACAAAAATACACGGAACAAATAAGCCAAATCTTCCAACAAGAAACACAAGAAAAAGCACAAAAGAAATTCCAAAGATTACTAAACAAAACAGAAAAATTACCAACAGAAATAGCCACATTCATAAAAAACCTGTCACAAACAATAGAAAAAAGCATACAACACATAAAACACCCAGACATACCCAACACCAACAACTTAATAGAAGGATACTTCAAAATCACACTCCCACGACACTTAAAAAGAAAATACCGAACACTACAAGGCATACTAACCAAACTAAGACAAAACAAAATACGATGGACACAACGAAACGTACTACAAATGAAATAAAAAAAAACTACTTTATCACCAGAATTCTAGACA
>JAHRFX010000101.1 GCA_019084405.1 Methanobacterium sp. | reverse complement strand
TTTAAATACGCCGTCTGTTTTTTTAAGTACATTGGCCTTGTGCACCGCGGTTACTTTTTTGCGCCCGGTTTTCTGGGCATAATCAAAGGCAAATTTAGATATCCTCTCAGAAGCCCTGCGAGTGATAACCCTCTTGGCCACTGCACCCTCCGGAGTATACTCCTCCAAACCGATGTACATTCCTTCGGTATTTTCCCGTACAATTACAAAATCTAAATCCTGGAAAAGAGAATTTACACCAGGGTAGGATTTAACAGGCCGAATATTAGCATACAAATCCAGTTCTTTTCTAAGGGAAAGTATAGCACTTTTATGACCCGGGACCGTGGTAACCGCCCCAAAAAGAGTGGCACTTGTTTTTTTTGTCAGGTTTATGGTTTCATCAGGGATGGTGGAACCTGTTTTTTCAAAACATTCATAACCTGCAGAGGCATATATGTAGTCCAGGTTTAACTCTAAACTATCTAAAACATACGTAGCAGCATTCATAACTTCTTTACCAATCCCATCACCAGGTATAATCGTAATTTTTATCATTGTACCCCCAATATTTAAATTATAATAAATTAATTCTGTTTTAAATTTTTTATAATAAAATATATCTATTCTTAAGAATTATATGTAATATGCTGGTAGAAAAATACTAAATAAAAGAAAAGCTAAAAATCTTTAATTAGGCCAATGAGGAGTTAATAAATATTTTTTTGCCAGTATCATTATAATCTAATTACTTTTTGGGGGGATACTAAATTTCAGATAAAATTTTAAACCATATCCGATTAATCGATTATTACACCATAAATAATAATGTGCTGAACAATTATCAGAATAAAATTCAGGTATTTAAAGCAGGAAAACGTATAAATAACCCTTTTTATAAATGTAAGGGGGTTTTATAATCATCAAAAACGTTATTCCTATTTTAGGCTTAATGGATTCTTTCCGTGGGAAAAAAGGGTCTTTGAGAAATTATCAGAAAAAATTATATGAATATCAGGAACATGAAGCAGAGACCCTGATAGACATCGCGGTAATATATCTGGAAGATGATGAATTCTTAAAAGCACTTCAAAACCTTCAGGAAGCACTTAAAACATACGAAAAACTGAATTACCTTGAAGGGGAAGCTTACACTCATGATCTTATTGGAGACACATATCTAACCACCAGAAATACCAAAAAGGCTTTAGAACACTATCAAAAAGCCTTCAAACTATATGCAGATATTGATTCTAGCATGGAAAATGAAATGGGAGAAAAAATTCGTGAAGTTAAACAAATAGAAACAGCTTTGAATACAAATACAGAAGAAGCAGAATCTTTTGTTCCTGAAGATTTTATAGATGAACTTGAAGAAAATGAAAATACGTCTATTGACTCTTTAAATCCAACCCCCACTGATTCTGAAGATGAAAATTTGATTAAAAAAGTAAAAAAAGATTCCAATTTCGACCTGAAAGAGCTATCATCTGAAATAGAAGAGATTATATTACTTCTGGATCAGTCTGAATTATATTCACTTTATTATAACGACCCCCATAGTCAGGAAATGCTTCAAGAAGCTTTAAAAAGTGCTGAAATTATTGAGGATTGGGATGGTCAGGGGACACTTCATTTGATGCTGGGTAACACCTACTTGAAGCTGGAAAATAGTCTTGATTCTTTAAAGCAGTTCCAGAGTGCTTTGAAGATATTTGAAACCCATGCTAATAAAAAAGGTGAGGCCATCTCCTTATTACTTATTGGTGCTCTTTATTTCATTTTTGATAAAAAAAATGAGATGTACATGTTTTTTAGAAAATCACTGAATATTTTCCATAAACATAATTTTAAAAAAGAAGAAGAAATGGCCATAAAATTTATTGAAATATTATCAAATTAATAAATCAGTACCAATATTAAGATAAATACTACTTAAGAAGGGAAAAATCTAATTATCAAAATGCACATACATATAGTTAAGGTGAAAAAATGGAAAAAGAAGAAAATGTAGCACGATTAATTGAATCATTTAAAGAAGATGATGAACATGTTAGAGTGCAAGTTTTAGAGCTTTTAGAAGAAATAGGTTCTCCAGCAGTGGAACAATTAATTGAAGCTCTTTCCAGTGGAAATAAAAATATTAGAATAGGTTCTGCAAAAGCTTTAGGGGAAATAAAAGATCCTCAAGCTATAAGTCCCTTAATTGAAACCTTAAAAGATGATAACAAATGGGTTAGAAGAGAAGCTTCTGGAGCACTTTCTAAGATGGGTGAGAGTGCAGTGGATCCTCTATTAGAAATACTTAATGATGCAGATTGGAAAGTCAGAGGTGCAGCTGCCTGGGCATTAGGAAGTATTGGAGATAAAAGAGCAGTTGAACCACTTATAAATTCTTTAAGTGATGAAAGTGGTTTTGTAAGAGGGGGAGCTGCCTGGGCATTAGGGAATATTGGAGATAAAAGGGCAATAGAACCCTTAAAAAAGGCTTTAGATGATAAAAGTGGGTATGTGAAAAAAGTTGCAGCAAACAAATTAAAAAATTTAGAATAATATTGCCTTGTATTTAACAAATCCCCATATATATTTACTATTTGCCTGGTTTTAAATCATATCTCAAATTATTAATTACTGAAGGGAAATAATATGTAATGAGTTATGGATTTAAATTCAGGTTGAGAATTATGAAATTTTAAAAAGGAAATGGTGTTAATTTGAAGGTTAGTATTATAGGATCAACTGGAAGAGTGGGTAGGGCTGCGGCATTTTGTTTGGCCGAAGAGCAGTCAGTTCAGGAGTTGTATCTCCATGCCCGAGAGAGTAGTTTAGATCAGAATAAAGGAGAAATTTTAGATATAAATGATGCTCTTGCTGCTAAAGGTGTTCGAGTAAAAATTAATACCTCCTCTAATCTAGAGAATCTTAAAGATTCTCATGTGGTAGTCATTACAGCCGGTATTCCCCGTACCCCGGATATGGAGCGTATGGAATTAGGAAAAGAAAATGCCAGAATAATAGCTGAATACTCTTTAAAAATAGCTAAATATGCTCCAGATTCAATAATTCTGGTGGTGAGTAATCCTGTTGATGTAATGACTTATGTGGCATTAAAATATTCTGGTTTTGATAAGAAAAAGGTTTTAGGATTGGGTAATCATTTAGACTCCCTCCGATTAAAAAACTACATGGCCCGACATTTTGATGTACATGTTAGTGAAATTCACACCAGAGTGATTGGTCAGCACGGACCTTACATGGTTCCCTTACTAAGTTCTACATCTATTGGGGGAATTCCTATTGAATACTATTCTGCTCATGATTATTTCACTGATTACAAATCATTTGACCTGCAGCACACCATTGAAAATGTAATAAATGCGGGAAGTTATATTATCAGCAAAAAAGGTGCCACGGAGTATGGACCTGCCTTTGCCATAGCCAATATAGTAAATACCATACTAAACGACGAAAATCAGATACTTACTGTTTCTACCCTGGTGGATGACCTCACGGAAGGTGTTGAGGGAGTATGTTTAGGGGTTCCAGTTAAATTAGGTTACCGTGGTATTGAAGGAGTAGTTCCGGTTCAAATGACTTCAAGTGAAAAACAAGCATTTATTGATGCTGCTAAATATATTTACGAGTCAACTCGTGACATAATGATAGATCTTGAGAAAAATTTCCCTATTTGAATCTTTTTACAAATTTTATTCCATTATAAACTTATTTCAATATCATTTTATTAATATTAATAGTTTTAGAGCAAGTTTAGTGTTTAAATGTTCATTTTTTCCATTTTATGCTTAGTTTAATATTTTAATTTAAAATGTTTTTATATATATTTGATAAGAATTTTAGAATAGAAAAAGTTTATATAAATGTTCAATAATATGTTTATATACCTACAATTTTTGAACATTGTATATTAAAATTAGATATGAAAATTCAATATTCAGAAAATCAATCTTTTCGGAAACATATTTCTGGTAGATTTATATAAGATTATTGAGATATACCCTTTAAAGGGAAATGATAAATTTTTTAAAATACAAATAAAGTTTGAAGGAATCATATGTTAACCATAGGCATTTTAAATCTACAGGGAGATGTTAGTGAACATTTTGAAATTACCAGAAAAGCATTAAATAATTTTGAAAATGATTCACGTGTTATCAAAGTCAGAACCTCATTGGATGCTTCTTCCTGTGATGGGATAATAATTTCTGGGGGAGAAAGTACAGTAATAGGAAAATTACTGGAAGAAACTGGAATTAATAATATAATAATAAATGAAAAAATACCAGTTTTTGGAACGTGTGCAGGTATGGTACTATTAGCTTCAAAAACGGATTATGAACAGCCCCTCTTAAATTTAATTGATATGGAAGTAAAAAGAAATGCTTTTGGAAGGCAGAAGGAATCATTTGAAAAAGAAATTGATATATTTGGTGATAAATTTAATGGAATCTTCATAAGAGCACCTGCAGTGGATCAGGTGGGCGGAGATGTTCACATACTATCCCGTTTAGAAGATAAAATAATAGGTGTTAAGCAAGGAAATAACATGGCCATTTCATTTCATCCCGAGCTTACAGAAGACACCAGGTTACATGAATACTTTATAAAGGAGGTAATGAAGTGTGTGGAATTGCCGGAGTAGTATATAAAGATAAAAAACTCCATCCTGTAGGGAGCGACATGACCAAAATGCTCGATGCCCTGCAACACCGGGGACCAGATTCAGCTGGTTTTTCAATATATGGTGGGCTGGGATTGGAAAATAATGAATATCTACTAAACATTGAAATTAAAGAAAAACCAGGACTCTTAGAAGCTGTTAAAGAATTGGTTAAAGTAGTTAGCCCCATTAAAAGTGAAGAGATTATTCCCTCTGTTGAAAATTATATTATTTATCGTTGTAAAATATCTCTAAAATCATTTTCACAACTGAAACCATTGATAAGGGATATTGACAGGATAGAAGGCGTTATAGTCTTAAATGGGAGCCATTCTTTTGAAATGATTAAGGATGTAGGTTATGTTCTGGATATAGCCAAAAGATATGATACCTGGTCTAAAATGGGAACCCATGCCATAGGGCACACCCGGTTTTCCACGGAAAGTATTGTGGATCGTTATCATGCCCACCCTTTCCAGAGTTATATCATACCTGATATTACAGTAGTACACAATGGGCAGATAACCAACTACTGGAATATAAGAGATCCCCTGGAAAGAAAGGGCCATATTTTTGAAACCAATAATGATACTGAATGCATAGTTCACTATGTTGCTGATAAACTATCCATGGGATATTCTTTAGAAGAAACCCTGGAGCAGTCAGTAAAAGACATGGACGGACCCTATTCTTATGTGGTGGGAACTCCTAATGGAGTGGGAATAGCTAAAGATCAATTAGGATTAAGACCCGGAGTTATGGCAGAAAACGATGATGTCTTTGCCATTGCATCAGAAGAGGTTTCCCTGCGGGAGGTCATGGATACCACTTATGTGGAACAGATATCTCCCGGGGAAGTCAGGGTCTATGAATATAATGAAAATAAAAAGTTATAAGGTGATTTGATGCGGGAAATAGAAATTGATGCTGAGTCCAAAACCCCACGAGAAATTAACCGCGATTTAAAGACCCTGGCCGAGGAATATGATCGTATAATAATTAAAAATCCTAATGCCAAACACTATCTATCCGCAGGGCTTACCACCCCTGTGGAAGTTATTATAGATGGATCAGCAGGTTATTTTGCAGGGACCATGATTCATCAGGCCAGTATAAAAATTAAGGGAAATGCCGGTTGGTTTGCAGGAGATAATATGACTCAGGGAGAGTTAATAATAGAAGGTTCTACCGGAGACGGAGTGGGTCAGGGAATTTACGGAGGTAATGTGGTAGTTAAAAGAGATGCCGGATCCAGAACAGGGGAGATAATGAAAAACGGGACCATCATCATAGGCGGTAACTCCGGTTTTATGAGTGGTATTTTCATGATGGGAGGGCGTATAATAGTTTTAGGAGATATAGCAGAAGATGCTGGAGAGTCCATCATAAGGGGGGCTATTTACGTTCTGGGAGAAATAAAGAGTCTGGGTAAAAACGCCAAGGTAGTAGAAATTAATGAAGAAGATAAAAAAGACTTGAAAGAACTCCTGCCAGCATATGGTTTCGATTTAGAAGATTCCAAATATAGTAAATTCAAAAAAATAGTTCCCAGAAGCAAAAGGCCATTCTATGGTCAGGATTCGGAGGAAGGATAATGAGTGATAATTCTGTAAACCAAGACCTTGCCGAAAAAGTGGCCATGGTAGGCACTCCCTGTCAGATTACCGCCTCCACACTAATGAATGAATATTCGGATTATACCGGTAATCATGATGTAGATCTCAAAATAGGGCTTTTCTGTATGGAGAATTTCTCATATAATTACCTGAAAGAGCTTTTAAAAGAATATGAAATTGACCTTAAAGATGTTAAGGAGTGCCGTATTGAAAAAGGATTTATGTGGTTTTACTTAGCAGAAAATCAGGTATTTAAGATTTCATTAGACGAAGCTAAACGATGTATCAGAAAAAGCTGTCAAATATGTATGGATTTTACTTCAGAAAAATCTGATATTTCAGTGGGTTCGGTAGGATCACCAGAGGGATGGTCCACCCTTATAATACGAACCAAAAAAGGAAGGGATGTAGTAGATAATGCTGAAAAAAAGGGCTACATAAAAACCAAACCGGTAACTGATAAAGGTTTAAAGCTAATGGAAAGATTGGCCCTGGAAAAAAAGTCGGAGAATTTATCTGAAATTAAGAAAAGGGAGAAGGTAAGTAGGCCTGTACTGTACTGGAGAGTCATGCCCCGGGAAGAATACTTAGATGAAGTATCTGACTGTCAATTTATTGATTTAAAAGGTGATGTAATAGATATAGGCGGATGTGTACTTTGTGGGGCTTGTTTATTGTCCTGTCCTGAAAATATTGTAAAAATCCAGGATAGGAAACCTGAAATTAGTGGTGAGTGTCCCCCTGGATGTAATGCCTGTTATGTGGCATGTCCCCGTACCTATGTCCCTGAAAATATATCCTCTCGAGGAGAAAAATCACCTTTTGGGGATTATCTCAAAATAATATCTGCAAAGGCTTCCATGATCCATGGTCAGGATGGTGGAGTTGCCACAGCTTTATTGAGCTATGCTCTGGCAGATAAAGTAGTTGATGAAGCATTAGTGGTGGATAAAAATATAGAAGAGCCCTGGAAGCCCGAGGCAAAACTCACCAGAAATGTAGAAGATGTGGTAAAAGCAGCAGGGACCAAATATTCTACCTGTCCCATATTTAAAGCCATGAAAAAAATAGAATAGGGAGGGGAAAAATGCCTTTCAAAGTAGAAAGAAGTTCAGAACTTTGTAAGAGAAATTTTGACCGTCACGGTTGTTGCTGGTATTTATGTGATAATCGGGATGAAAATCAATGTAAAAACTGTTATTCCTGTTACAATAACTGTCCTCATGAAGTTTTTGATATTATTGGTGGGGAACCCTACCCTGTAAAACATGAAAATTGTGTAGGGTGCCGTATCTGTGAAGAAATGTGCCCTAATGATGCAATAGAAGTTAATGCAGTTCCAGAAGACAGAAGAAACGTTTGGTCATTTTCTGATCTGGTGGAAATTCAAAGAAAATCCAATGAAGGATCTTATAAGGTCAGGGGATGTGGTGCTACCCGGGTTATACCCACTTTTGATGATCTGGTGATAGTACCAGCCCAGGTATCCCGGCCGCCTATTGATAAATATAGGGAACCCTGCAATACCCGGGTGGTTTTAGGTAAGAGATATGCAGAAAATCCCCTGATACTGGACACCCCCATTATGATTGCCGCCATGTCATTTGGTGCTTTGAGTAAAGAAGCAAAAATAGCCCTGGCCATGGGTGCCACTCTGGCAGGGACTGCTACCAATACGGGAGAAGGCGGAATGCTACCTGAAGAGCGTAAATATGCTTCAAAACTTATTGCACAATATGCTTCAGGTCGTTTTGGAGTTTCTGCTGATTATTTAAATAATTCAGAAGCCATAGAGATTAAAATCGGTCAGGGGGCCAAGTCAGGCATGGGTGGTCACCTTTTAGGTGAAAAAGTGACAGCAGAGGTTTCTAAAATTAGGATGATCCCGGAAGGAACCGATGCCTTAAGTCCTGCCCGTCACATGGATATTGTAGGTCCAGAAGACCTGAGTATGAAAATTTCCCAGTTAAGAGAAATAACCGACTGGAAAGTCCCTATTATGGTTAAATTCGCCTCCGGAAGAGTTAGCGACGATGTAAAAATCGCTGCAAAAGCAGGTGCCGATATAATTGTGGTGGATGGTATGCAGGGAGGTACCGGTGCCGGACCAGATGTGGTTACAGAGCATTCTGGAGTTCCCACCATCGCAGCCATTGTAGAAGCTGATGAAGCCCTTAAACAGATTAATTTAAGGGAAGATGTGAGTTTAGTGGCTGCGGGAGGAATAAGAAATGGTGCTGACGTGGCAAAAGCCATGGCATTAGGTGCCGACGCAGTATATGTTGCTACCTCTGCCCTGGTATCCATTGGCTGCCGGGTCTGCCAGAAGTGTTACACCGGAAGCTGTAGAAAAGGAATCGCCACCCAAGATCCCCAGCTTCGGAGAAGGCTGGACTATGTAGAAGGCGGTAAGAAAGTGGCCCGTTACATCGAAGCCATGACCGAAGAGATATGTATGCTGACCCAGCAGGCAGGTAATACCGATATAATTAACCTGGAAAAAGACGACCTTAGATCACTCAGCATTGAAGCTTCCGCTTTAACTGGAGTTAAAATGGCAGGAATGGAATCCCCGGTCCGATATAGTTAAAAAAAGGATGGGGTTAAACCTATCCTCATTATTTTTAAATTTTTATATTTTCTTATTTTTAAACCTTAAAAGTATATCCCCGGAAAAATTAATTAGTTTTTTTCTTTTTATGAGCGGCAGATAATTTTTTTTTACCAGATACTGTTTTATATTCTTTATTTTCAGTTAAAATAGTATAATCTGGTGAAATAATAAGTTCATTAAAGGGATCCATTTCATCCAGGACATGGTCCATTAAACCCTGAAAATAAATCAGATTACCTCCACATTCACATAAATTCTGTTTTTTATCACCGCTAACGGGATTACGATCTTTTTTAAGGTATAATTTCCCGCATTTTTCGCATTTTAACATAAAATCATCCTTTAAAATTAGTTATAATCCATTAATTCCATATATTATAATTACATTTTAGTGATTTATATATGTTATAATAATATTAATTACCATGCATTTTTTAATTAAAAAACTCATAATGGCATTATAAGGCTACAATAATTGATTTAGGAGTGAAAATGCAAAAAATTTCATTAAAAAATTATGTGCTCATTATATCAGCATTAGCATCATTTTTAACTCCTTTCATGAGTTCATCCGTTAATGTTGCCCTGCCAGCCATGGTGACCCAATTTCAAATAGATGTTATCATGCAAAACTGGATACCCTCATCCTATTTACTATCCGCGGCCATTTTCGCGGTGCCCTTTGGCCGTATTTCTGAAATTTATGGTATGAAAAAAGTATTTACCGGGGGAATGATTATTTTTACCATTTCCTCCTTTTTATCTGCTATTGCTCCTTCGGCCATGGAACTGATAATATTCAGGATTTTGCAGGGAGTGGGATCTGCCATGATATTTGTAACTTCCCTGGCACTTATTAGTGAAGTTTTCCCCCCTCAAGAACGTGGAAAAGCGATAGGTATTACAGTAGCAGTAGTATACACTGGTCTATCTCTGGGGCCTGTTTTAGGAGGAATATTAACCCGAAATTTTGGCTGGCCCAGTATCTTCCTGATAACCATTCCCATAGGTATTTTAACTATTATTATGGTTCTGGGGAAAGTTAAAGCAGAATGGGTCAAGGAAAAAGGAAAAAAATTCGATATGGTGGGTTCAGTACTGTATAGCCTTGGCCTATTTATGTTAATGTATGGTTTTTCTACCTTACCTGGTTTAATAGGAATAGGATTATTTTTAATGGGAATTGTACTTATGGTTGGTTTTGTAAAATGGGAACTTTTCTATACCAGCCCAATTTTTAATATGAAATTATTTAAAAATTTTACATTTGCCTTTTCAAGTCTAGCCGCCTTAATCAATTATTCTGCCACCTTTGCCGTTGCTCTACTTTTGAGCTTATTTTTACAATACATTAAAGGTTTAGATGCCCAGACAACTGGTTTAATACTGGTTGCCCAACCAGTGGTAATGGCCATAGTTGCCCCGCTAGCAGGAAGGCTTTCTGATAAAAAAGATCCTCAAGTACTGGCCGCTATAGGGATGGGCATAACTACCGCCGGGCTTTTTACCCTGGCTTTTATTTCAGAAAATACCAGTATGACATTTATAATTTTGTCACTGGTAATGCTGGGTCTTGGTTTTGGGATGTTTTCTTCACCTAATACCAATGCCATAATGGGATCAGTGCAACGTAAATATTACGGAATAGCTTCCGCCACCGTTAGTTCCATGCGTTTAATTGGCCAAACTTTCTCTTTAGGTATAGTTACCCTTATATTCTCATTTATAATAGGCAGGGCGTATATATCACCTGAATTTTATCCAGCTCTATTACAAAGTACCCAGGTGGCATTTATATTATTCAGTATGCTATGTTTTACTGGAATATTTGCATCACTGGCTAAGAGAAAGAGAAAAAAGTTGGCTATTGATATTTAGTTAACTCTTTATCTTTTTGAAAAGTGCATATAAAAATTAATCAAAAAAAAAGTTTTAGCTCTTTAACTTAATTTAAATAAAATAAACTAACCCTAAAAATAAAATAAAAGAATTTAAAGTTTATAGTCCTGCTCGATCCACTATAACGTCTGCTACTTCTTTAGCGCTTTTAAATGGAAAATCATCAGCTTTTAATACTTCTCCCGCGTCAGATGCTTTTAATTCCACATCACCAGCCCTGCAAGTGGTATTAGCACCATCAGGGAATGCATTAAATAGTTCATCAGGAGTTTTTATGGGAAAAGTGGCACCGGCTAGTGCTCCTACAATCTGGCTATGTATTTCTTCTTTAACATTCACTTTAATAACCTCATATATAGTTTTTAAATATTAAAAACTGTATTTTTTAGAATTTAAGAATTTATCAATCTGGTTTATTTAGATTTTCATGGCCATCAACCCTTTTTAATCACCATCCATAATATACACTGATAAAATTATATACTTAATCGTCATGAAAATGTACTAAATATAATATATTAACCTTAATTATCACGATTATTCCAAAATAGCCCGGATGACTAAAACTTTAAAAGTTATAACAAAACCTTTTTAGGTAAGTTTTATAATTATTATTTAATGAAATCAGAACCTGAATTTGTGGCAGTGGATAGGGATATAGAAAAAAAATTAAATAAAATCCATCGCGACGTAAAATTGATTAAAGAAAGATCTAATCAACAATATTTAGAATTAGTGATTTCTAATTTAAAAAAAGACTTTATTTATGCAATTAATAGCTATTTAAGTGAGGATAATGAGTCCAATTTAGGGAAAAGTATGGTAGAAAAATGTGGTATGAGACATACTTGTAAAGCAAACTTTACTGAATTTTTAAATAAAAATAGATCGCTTATTAATCAGGATCAACTTCCAGGTGAAAAAATTAACCATCATCGGGAAGAATTAGAAAAAATGAAAACTAAAGCCCCCTTTGATAAGTGTGAAATATGCTTTTCAGAAGTTTCTGATCTTTTCCAGAAACAGGTGAAACTAATTCGTTCCCTTAATATTTATCAAAGTAATGAAAATAATAAAGAGGGAATATCCCTGATTTCTGAAGAATCAATAGTAAAAGAAGTTCTAGAACCCCTGGCCCATAAACAACGGATTCAAATAATCAAATCGCTGGCTTCAACTACCCAAACTTTTTCTAACCTTTCCCAGATTACCGGTCTGCGTGGGGGTAATTTATTGTACCATCTCCAGAAATTAATTGATAAAAACTTGATTATTCAACGTCATGACCGGGGAGATTATATGATAACTGAAAAAGGAAATAAATTACTGGGGATATTAACTGAAATGAATGATTTGATAGAAAAATAAATTAATTAAAATAAGTAATATTACAATTCCAGGGAGAAGTCAAAATGGTTGGAAAAAAAGATAAAATTAAAATAAAAATCATGAAAAATGGTCCTTATCTGGTTCAGGGAAACATACCCCTGTACAAACAGAAATTAGTAACAGATGAGTCAGGCCACACCCTAAAATTGGATGAGGTAACAGAATATCCCTCCCAGGAATCTTACATTTTATGTCGCTGTGGTGCATCAAAAAATAAACCCTATTGTGATGGTACTCATAATAAAATCAATTTCGATGGGACTGAAACTGCCAGTAAGAAGCCATATATGGAAAAAGCAGAGGTATTTGAGGGAGATGATTTAAAATTAACAGATGTTCATGAATTTTGCGATCATTCACGCTTTTGTTTAAGATCTGGAGGAATAAGAAAGTTGATTAAAGAATCAGATGACCCTGAAGCCCGAAAATTGGCCATTGAAGAAGCTAAACTTTGCCCCTCTGGTCGTTTAGTTCTTTGGGATAAAAAAACAAATATTCCCTTTGAAAAAGAGTTTGAACCATCTATCGTCATGATTCACGATCCTCAAAAAAACTGTGAAGGCCCTATATGGGTAAGGGGAGGAATTCCCATTGAATCTGCAGATGGCAGTATATATGAAACCCGTAACCGAATTACCCTTTGTCAGTGTGGAAAGTCTGAAAATAAGCCCTACTGTGATGGAAGCCATTGGATGAGTGCCGAGCAAAAGTTGAAATTTAGGAAAAAATGGGGGTCTGGATAAATAAATAAAAATATATTTATTTTTGATTGTTATTTAATTCCAGCCATTTCAATACTTCTCGGGCAATTGTCTCTGAAATATCTTCAATCCAATCATGATCACTCCAGGTGCAGATATCAGATTCATCAATATCCCCTACAATATCTTCTACCTGATCACTGTCTCCAGAGTCTTCCAGCTGGGATTCACAGAAGCTATAATCATTCTCATGATTTTCAAATATCACTTCCCATGTTTGGGAATTCCTTAGTTCCCAGTACCAGTAAAAGGTATTTATAGTTTCTTCCTCAGGGTCTTGTTTACTATATTTTTCTTCTTCTTCATAACCAACTATCAGGACTTTATTATCATCTAAGAATATGTGTTTTTCCCAGATATCTTTTTCAGATTGCACCCTTTCTAAATCTGTTTTTTCTATCATTTCTATCAGTTTTTCTTTTTCAATCATTTTGAAAACCACACCCTGTTAATTATTCTTATTCTAATTATGATTTAAATAAAATTTATCTCTATCGAAAATTTATTCTGGAATTTTTAATTAAGTTAATAAATATCGAAAATTATATATAAAAAGGTAATTTAACATTATGAATATATAAATAAATATTAAAAAATCTTAATATAAAAATAATAAAAAGTTGAGGAAATGAAAGAAAAATCAATTTTATTGGTTATAATAGTTATAGTGGCTATTTTAGGAAGTTTTGCTTTTGCAATGACTATTATTTCTAATGAAGACACCGATAATCCAATGAAATCAAACAATAGTTCTGAAAATAATATTTCTATATATAATAGTTCTCCATCTAATACAACCCTGAACAATGTTCCAAATTCTAAAAGCAGTGCCAATGTAAGTACTCAAAAACCACCAATACCAGGAGATAATACTGGAAAAGTATGCCCTGACTGTAACTCTGGAAAGGTAATATGTAATGCCTGTAGTGGAAGTGGAGGTTACCGGGATGATGGTAAATGGGTAAGATGTTCCAGCTGTGGAGGTACTGGTGGTAAACACTGTACCCGATGTGGTGGAGATGGAAGGCTATGATTAAAAAATTAGATTTAATTTGGTGATAAATTGAAAAGTAAAAAAATTATGATTGCAGTTTCCCTGGCTATTTTTCTTTTTTTGAGTATGGGTTCTGTTTATGCTGTAGATCCTGGTGAAAGTGTCACAACTGCTTCAGGAAATGCAGTTACTGATTTTAACCAGGCTGATATTTTAAATGCAGCCACTAATGTGAAAACATATACTGAGACCAATAATAAAATACCGGAAACCGTTTATATTAATAATAATGCGGTTAACATGCCCCAATTATTATATTTAATGACTTCCAGTGTAAATAATGTTAATCAGGGTAGTAATGCACCGGTAAATCATAAAAATGTAAATCCTGCGCCCAGCCCTTCAGAAAATACTAGAGGTGGGACTCTAACCAAAACAGCATACCTGGATGCTTCTCAAAGAATAAAAACCTTCATGGACAACAACAACCAGGCCCCTAACTTCGCCAGCACCACCCAGGGCACCATAAGCTTTGAAACGCAGATTTACTTATTTTCTAGAATTTTGAGTTTTTATCAGAGTAATAACCAGTTGCCTACCTCTGCCACAATTATTCCTGGTTTAAAAGTGGAAGCAGGTAGTTCTACGCCGATAAATAATCCTCCTCAAGATAATAACCCTCCTGTGGTGCCACCAGTAACCCCTGAACCTGAAAACCCACCAGTAGTAAACCCCCCTACACCAGACCCGGTCAATAACAACTTCACCCTGGCCCAAATAAACGCAGCAGCCAGCAACGTGACAAAATACTACGACACCAACAAAAAACTACCACCCACCGTAACCATAAACAACAAGCAAATAACCCTAACCCAATTCCTATACCTGCTAACCACTTTATTTCCACGAAAGGACGAACTCCGTCATGAACCACAATCCATTCTAATGTGTCGGGAATACACTTC
>JAHRFX010000091.1 GCA_019084405.1 Methanobacterium sp. | reverse complement strand
AGCATATATACTTACCGCACCTTCCTGGGTGGTAGGACGGATGGCAGAGTAAACGGGAATTCCTACCCGGTCTAGATGAGTAATTTCAGTCACACGGGTAACCCCCGCGGTTTTTAATTTTTTTTCCACATTGTTCATGTTTTCTGATATTCCAGTTAAATATTTTGGATGTACTCATCGGGCCCTGAAACCTTCCCAAACCATAAAAAATGTGGAAAAAAAATTAAAAACCGCGGGGGTTACCCGTGTGACTGAAATTACTCATCTAGACCGGGTAGGAATTCCCGTTTACTCTGCCATCCGTCCTACCACCCAGGAAGGTGCGGTAAGTATATATGCTGGCAAAGGAGCAACCACACAGCAAGCTAAGGCATCGGCTATGATGGAATCCTTTGAAAGATATTCTGCAGAAAAACAAGCCACCGATAAAAAAAGAATTGTCAAAGGTAGTTATGAAGATATTTCAAATAGTTTAAATCCTGAATCACTTATTTTACCCCATAAAATATCCTTAAATGAAAATTTAGAGTGGATAGAATCACAGGATATCTTCTCTGAAGATAAAATTATGATTCCCGCTAATTCTGTTTTTCATCCTTATGAATGTAACAATGCCCTTAACCTATTCAAATCTAATACCAATGGACTGGCTTCAGGCAATGTACTGGAAGAAGCTGTATTCCATGGGATTACAGAAGTAATTGAAAGAGATGCCTGGAGTATATTTGAAGTCCGGAAAGAAAGTACCACTGAAGTTGATTGTAATGGTGTTGATAATCCCCTAATAATTAATTTGATGGGTAAATTTAAAAAAGCAGGGATTGAGATAAAGTTGATGGATCTGACTGCCGATATTCAGGTTACCACCATGGCTGCTGTAGCAGATGACACTGTATTAAAAGACCCTGCTCTTTTAACCCTGGGAGTGGGAACCCACCTGGATCCTGAAATTGCAGCTATAAGGGCTATTACAGAAGTAGCCCAAAGTAGGGCCACACAGATTCATGGAACTAGAGAGGATACTGTTAGGGCAGTTTTCATGAGAAAAGCAGGCTATGAGCGTATGAAAAGAATAAATAAACACTGGTTTGGTGAATCAAAAAAAATAATTGGTCTGGATGAATTAAAAAATAAGTCCAGTTCTTCTTTTAAAGAGGACATACAAATTGCCACCCAAGAAATAAAAAAATGTGGGATGAAAAAAGCTTTTTATGTTGATTTAACCCGGGATGAAGTGAAAGTTCCCGTGGTTAGAGTTATAATACCGGGTATGGAATTATTTTCAGTGGACCCGGATAGGAAGGGAAAAAGGTTAAAAAATTAAGTATTTAACCTGTAATAATTATTGATTAGGGTGAAAAAATGTCAATTTCTTCTCTAAAAATCGTAGTTTTTAGCGGTCCCTCTCTAAATCCTGAAGAGGGAATGGAAATCCTTGAAGCAGATTATAGGCCCCCTATAAAGAGGGGGGATGTTTTAGAAGTATTAAAAGGATCCCCTGATATTATTGTTATTATTGATGGGGTTTTTCACCAGCAACCGGCAGTATCCCATAGGGAAATAATAGAGGCTCTGAATGCAGGAGTTATGGTGGTGGGGGGATCCAGTATGGGTGCTCTTAGAGCATCGGAACTGGATGATCTGGGAATGATAGGTATAGGGTATGTTTACTCTCAATATAAAACTGGAAAAGTAGAATCTGATGATGACGTGGCTGTGGTTTTTAGGCCGGATACCGGGGAACAGTTATCAGATTCTCTGGTAAGTATAGAATATAATTTAAAAAGAGCCAGAAAAAAAGATATTATATCTAAAAATGACCTGGATAAGATATTGAATACTGCAAAATCAATATATTACCCCCATAGAACTTATAAAAAAATATTTAATGAATCTGAAATTGAATCAGATGTTATAAAAAAACTTGTAAAGTTTTTAAATAATCATCCCTGTGATATTAAACGAAAAGATGCATTAGAAGTTTTAAATTACATCAAATCATTATAATTTTCAGGTGTTATTTAATGGAATTAGAAACCAAAATAAATACCATTCGAAAGCTGCTTAAAAATAAAAAAATACTTTTAGCTTTTTCAGGTGGAGCAGATAGTACTCTGGTGGCAAATATTGCATCGGAGGTAGCTGAAACGGTTCTAGCTGTCACTATTGATAATGGTGTAATGCCCTCTGATTGTATCCAGAATGCAGAAAATATTGCCAGACAGATGGGAATAGATCATAGGGTTATAAGTGAGGATTACCTTTTGGATGAGCAATTTAAAGAAAACAATCCTGAAAGATGTTTTATATGCCGAAATAAAATGTATAGTAAGTTAGAATCTGTTGCCCAGGAAAAGGGTTTTAAATGCCTGGTGGATGGTACCAATATTAGTGATTTGCTCGAAGACCGGCCAGGTATAATGGTAAATTATCAGAAAAATATTTTCAGTCCATTAGTAGAAGCTGGTATGACGAGGGAGGAGGTTTTAGATTTTCTAAAAAAAGAAAATTTGAAATTTTCAACATCCACTACCTGTTTAGCCACAAGAATATCCACGGGGAGTAAGATAACTACTAAAAAAATTAACCGGATTTCATATGCTGAATCTTTAATTAAGAACTTATCTTCTGCTAATTTTATTCGTGTTAGAGACCAGAAAGATATGGCCATAATTGAACTGGATTCCTATAACAGTCTGTTAAATCCTAATACTCTCCAACATCTAGATGGTGAACTAAAAGCAGTAGGTTTTAAAAAAGTTGTTCTGAATATTGGAGATTCAAGTAAAAAAAAGAAAGATTTGGTGGTCTACAAGCCCTGCAAAGATGAAACAAATAAAATAATGTTTGAAACAGAACTGCCCTATCCTATCAATATTGAATTAACTTGCATTGAACTTGAAAAAATAGGAACTGTTAAATGTTCTCCAGTTATGGGTATCGCCATGCTGGAAGTGGATGGTAGGAATGTTACCATCTTTAAAAAAGGAAAGATAGTTGCCAGAAGGGTTAAAGATCAGGAAGATGCTCAAAAATTATTAATTAAAGTTTTACCAAAAATTAGACGTTTTGTCAGTGAAATATAAGTTTATATAATAGGATAGCACCCTTAAATAGATTTAAGAGATTTAAATAGTTTTTTGGATATTTTCATTTATTTTACGCCTGAAGCTACTTAACTTGGAAAAAGATCCCCTATCATCAGGCCCTTCTAGAATCAAAATATTTTCTGCCAGGTAAAATTCTACATTATCTGCACATACCTGATTAAAGGTTATTTTTACCTGGGAAGATTTTTCCAGAGAATCATTAGTTTCCAGATTGTAATCTAAAAACAGTTCCTGATGAGGTAAAACATCATAAACCGCTTTTTTTATTACAGATTCCAGTAAATCCAGGAAGTATTCAATTGCTGGTTTTTCCTGCCACCAGCAGTATCCCCATAAAAGTTTAAGCTGGATGGTGTGAAAGAATACTTCTCCCTGGCTTTTAGATGCTATTTTGATTAAGCCAGTAGAAGTACTGATTTTTAAGAGATTTGATTTTTCCATCTTAATCAGTCAATGCTTTTATAAGATCGTTGGCTCTTACTAAACCCACCAGTTCACCTTCAACATCAATTATAGGGACCTGTTCGATATTATTCTGCCTCATCTTCTTGGCACAATCAGAAACTGTAGTTCTAACAGTTGCTGTAACAACTTCTGAGGTAGCCACATCCTTAACTTCTTTATCAGAAAATTTAAGATGGTTTTTTATAACATATAAAACATTGGTACTATCCCAGGACCATTTATCCCCCTCGGTTCCTACAGAAGTATTATGTACTGTACTTTCAGAAACAACTTCACTTTCATTGATAAAATCCGTTTCAGTTAATATTCCTGATAATTTTCCATTATTATTAAGTGAAAATAAAACTTTTAGATGGAAGTACCGCATTATTTCAAAGGCTATGTTTAGAGGTGTTCTCTCCCAGGTGGTAGGTGTGGTTTTTAACATGTAGTTTTCCAAGGGCTCATTAATCTCAATTTGAGATAAAGCTCGGGCCACCAGATCATATGAGGTTATTATACCTATTAATTCCCCATTTTCAACTACTGGAACTCTCCTAATATTGTTTTCCAACATTTTAGTCGCGACAACATTTACTTCTTCATCTGGAGAAGTTGTTATCGGGTTTCTTGTCATTATAAGTGCTATTTGTTCTTCATCAGGGTTTTCAACTAAATCAGTCCGGGTTACAATACCCACCACTTCCATAGTACCCTCTTTAACCACCGGTGCTCCAGAATAATTAGTATCCCTCATGAGACGTAGAGCAGTGGTTCTATTACCCGGTACTTTAATATAGTGTATTTCCTCAGACATAACATCCTTTACCAGCATTATTACACCAACTATCCTTAATTATTCAATATGATTATAAAAAATTATTATTTAAAATAAAATTAGTATAAAAGATTAATCCATTAGTGAACCACTAAGACCGGGCAGCTGGATGAGCGAACAACTTTTTCAGCTACACTACCCAGTAAAAATCTATCCAGACCATGTTTTCCAGAAGTTCCAATAACCACTAAATCAATATCCTCATCTTTGATGGTCTTCAATACTACATCTGCCGGAGAACCTTCTTCAGTTTTTAATGTTATCTTAACATCATTTTGGCCTTTTTCAACGATTTCATCAATTTTATCCAGAGATCTTTCAGCTTCTTCTTCCAGCATTTCCTTAATTCTTACAATCAAGTCATCAGCCGGTAGTCCTACTAAAGAAGATGTTTCTATAACTGCTAAGGCAATTATTTCTGCACCACTAGCTTTGGCAAGCCATTGCGCGTGTTTTGCAGCCTTGTTAGCATACTCCGAACCATCAGTAGGCAATAGAATTTTCTTGTACATTGGTTCACCTCTAATATATTATGTTACCTTTTATTATTAGACATATTATATTTTTCGATTCAGTCCTATTTATAAGGGACAGATGTGGATTGGATGATATCTGTTTTACTATCATTAAATCTGCTAATCTCCCTTCATCCAAAAACCCGGAATCGATGTGCAAGGCACAAGCAGCATTTGCTGTGGCCATTTTCAAAACATCTTCTGGGGAAAAATAAGATTTATAAAAGCCTCTGGTTAATTTTAATGCATACTCCATCTCCCTGAACATGTTGGGGGAGTTGAACATTAAATTATCAGTCCCCAGGAGGGTATTTATTTTATATTTATGAAAATCCATTAAAGGAGGAATACCCACTGCCAGTGCCCCATTAGAACGGGGACATGAAACTACCGGTACATTTTTTAAAGAAACTTCTTTTAGATCCCCATTAGCCGGAGAATTTAAATGTATTAATAGTTCAAATCCACAATCCAGAGCCCTTTTAACCTCGCTTTTTCCTGTTTCTTTCACCGAATTATCCTGAACATCTTTATATTCCGCAACGTGAATGGAAGAGATTTTACCCTGTTTTTTGCATTCATGGGCAATTATAGCTGCCACTTCATCTCTTATTTCACCAAAACCACTGGGGGCCAGACCATCACAGTGCTTTAATAAAGTTCTGGCTGCTTTTTTAACTTTTGTCAAACTTGCTTTATTATCAAAAAATATATCATCCCGGCCCAGGATGATTTTATTTATAGGGATATCTTTTCCTGCTTCTTGAAGAAGTTTTATTCCAGCAAGACCCCCTTCCCGATAATCAACGAAAGTGGTTGTCCCGGTGCGTAGCATTTCGTCCATAGCTTTCGTCATAGCCTGAATAAGATCTTCTGAACTTGAATTAGATAAAATTTGATGTTTAAGGCCATGAGGAGGTTTAACTATTTCTGCAATGCTTTTACCATCCCCTACATCCATTGCCACCGCATCTCCAATATGTACATGGGCATTAACTAAAGAAGGAGATACAATGCACCCCGTTGCATCAATTTTATGGGATGAATGGACTTTTTTGGTGGTTTTTTCTTTTATGATTCCATCTTCAATTATCAGATTAACCTTTTGAGGATCCAAATTTTTTCCCCACAGTACCAGCCCATTTTCTATAACCAGCATAATTCACCAAATTTAATAGATTCTAATCATTTGATTACATATCGAGTGCAGACCATTATAAACCCGGGGGGATACCAGATCTTACAAATATGTTTCAGTTTGATTTTTTAAAATATAAATATTTCAGGGTTTAATACCCGGTATTAATTAGAAGCTTCTAAGATTATTATTTTCATTACTTTCAGATACCTTATTGAAGAAATCAACCTTTATACTGCCATTTTTATAAGAATAAAGCACTTTCAATGTTACAGAAGCCCTGGGGGCCAGACTGGAGGTATACATATTCTTATAGTTTTTAGAGGAGGACTTTCCATACCATACCCTGGTGTAGAAGTTTTTAGCAATAGCTGAACCCTGATTTTTGATGGTGACATAAAGATAACGACCTGATTTGCGGGAACTGGTTATTATTAGATCTGGTTTAGGGGTATTTACTACGTTAAGGGGATTTATGGTTATTTTAGTAGATTTTGAACTTGATTTTCCAAAACTATCTGTGGCCGTGAGGGTTACCGTGTAGTTTCCACTTTTATTATAGCTATGGGTTAGGGAAGGTCCGCTTCCACTGGATCCGTCACCAAAATTCCATTTTAAAGAGTTTATAGTATCTCCCGTATCAGGGTCATAAGATGAGGATACAAAATTAATTGGAGTTCCTGGAATAAGATTAGAAGCATTGAACTTAAAATCAACAACCGGATTGCGATTTATAACTTCAATAGTCCTGGAATAGCTGGCACTCTGGTTCTGATTATTTATAACTGTGTGATTAACCACAAAAATTCCCGGGCCATTATAAGAATAGGTAATGTTTTGAGGTGTATCTGAATAAAGAATATTTCCATCACCCCAGTTCCAGATATATTTTATCAGTGCATGAGAAGTGTCATGGGATTTTTCAAAAAAGTTTATATTCTGGTTAATGTAATAAGGGCCTTTGCTTACTTCAAAAGAAGATATAATGGAGCTTTTAACCCTTTTCCCATTGTACCAATTTTCTGCAGCAGGTTCATCATAGGGAGTGGTTTCTATTGCAGTAGGAAAGGTCCCGTTCCAATCCCCTACAAAAGCAGCATATCCTCCTGCATTTTTCCAGATAAGTGTTCCATTAAAAAGAGTGCTCCAGGTTATTGTTTCCCAGTTTTGTAGATTGGCCTCTTTAAAGTTTTCAGAACCGTTTAAAAAGTCGTAAATTATTTCTGCACCATTCCACGCCGTAGCATAATAATTTGCTCCAGAACCGGTGAACATACTGGCAAAGTTGTATATGGTTTCAATGGGATTGGCCACTTCATAGTTTTCTACCCATCCCGTTGAAAAGCAAGCATGGAGAAATATAACCGGAATACCTGGTTTAAATGGAGCATAAAATAATTCACCATCCCATCCTTCCCTCATTTTATCCTCCACCCCCCATATCCATTTATAATCAGAATCAGAAGTGACTATAGCAAAGGGAGCTTTAGCAGATCCACCAGCATTATTATAATTCCCAGATTGATATCCGCCATGCCCTGCATAAATTAGGGCATCAGCATTGAACATTCCCTTTAAAATATTTTTAGCGGTTGCATTTTCCCTATAAAGTTCTAAAACTTCATAACCTTTAGATTTTAGAGTTTGTGCAAGTTTAGTTGACTCAGAATATGAAAGGGGATAGTCATTAAAAGAATCACCAATTATAAGTATATGTGCATCTGCGGTGGAAATGTTAAAAGCCATAGATGACGCAAAAATCGTCAGTATAAGTGTAAAAGAAATTATTAAAGTTTTTATTTTTCGAGAATTATCCATTTTAATACACCGGGCTGATAATCAAATAAATTAATTAATCAATAATATTTGACTATATACCTAATAAATTAATGTGAGTATTGGTTATTCTCCTCCATTTATATAAAAAAATATTTTGGACATGGAATTCAGATGGTGATGAAATATATAAAAAAAAGAAAAAATCACCAGGAACTTAATGGTGCTTTTATAAAGAAATTTAATCTAAATTTTATAGGTTATGTACTCATTAAGAGATCTTACAGTAATTTTACCGTTTTTAACTTCACCTATAGCATTTAAAGCCGCACGAGCTCCGGCTAGAGTAGTTATATAGGGAATTCCCAATTCTATGGCCATTCTTCGGATTAAATATCCATCATCTGCAGATTGCTTGCCCGAAGGGGTGTTGATTATCAGTCCAATCTCGCCATTGTTAATTGCATCCTGGATGTTAGGTGAACCCTGACTTACTTTTCGTATAATCTCAAGTTCAAGTTCATCTTCTACTGCTCGAGCAGTTCCACGGGTGGCCACTATTTCAAAACCCAGTTCATCGGCTTTTTTTACAATGTCTGTGATTTTATCCTTATCTGCATCCCGAACACTTATGAATATTTTACCGGTAGTCGGGAGATCCATATTAGCTGAAAGCTGGGATTTATAATAGGAGAGTCCGAAATTTACATCTATTCCCATGCTCTCCCCGGTGGATTTCATTTCAGGACCTAAGACTGAATCTGATTCCGGTAACTTAATAAATGGAAATACAGATTCTTTTACTGCCACGTGATCAATTTCTATCTGGTCTTTAAGACCATAGTCTTTTAATTTATGACCCATCATAAGCATGGCTGCTATTTTTGCCAATGGAACCCCAACTACCTTACTAACAAATGGAACTGTTCGGCTGGCTCGGGGATTAGCCTCCAGAATATATAGTTTGGGTTCTTCATCAAGTTTAACTGCATACTGTATATTCATTAAGCCCACCACTCCCAGTTCCAGGGCCAGGTTAGTGGTGAAATCTTTTATATCATTTAAAACTTCTTTCGGAATAGTTTGAGGAGGTATTACACAGGCAGAATCTCCAGAGTGGACTCCTGCCTCCTCGATGTGCTCCATTATTCCTCCTATAAATACTTCTTCTCCATCACAAAGGGCATCCACGTCCACTTCGATGGCATCCTGCAGGAACTTATCAACAAGTATGGGGTGTTCTGGAGAAACTCTAACTGCTTCTTCCATATATTCCCTCAGTTCGTCATCATCATAGACTATCTGCATGGCTCTTCCACCCAGGACATAAGAAGGCCGGACCAGTACCGGAAATCCGATTTTTTCTGCTACTTTTCGGGCATCTTCAAATGATTTTGCAATTCCGTATGCTGCCTGGGGAATTTCAAGTTTTTCAAGCACCTGAGAGAATCTTTCTCTATCTTCAACCTTATCTATACTTTCATGGGGGGTTCCCATTATTTTAACACCTTCTTGAGCCAGAGGAACCGCCAGGTTAATGGATGTTTGTCCCCCGAACTGCACCACCACTCCCTCTGGTTTTTCTTTATCCACAATGTTCAGGACGTCTTCCAGAGTTAATGGTTCAAAATAAAGTTTGCTGGATATATCATAGTCTGTACTCACTGTTTCAGGATTATTGTTGATTATGATGGTTTCAATACCCTGTTCTTTTAAAGCCATGGCAGCATGGACACAGCAGTAATCAAATTCTATACCCTGGCCAATCCTGATTGGTCCGGCCCCCAGTATAATAACTTTTTTATTGGAAGAAACATCGACTTCATCTTCCAGACCGTAGGTACCATAATAATAAGGTGTTTTGGCTTCAAATTCAGCAGCACAAGTATCTACCATTTTAAATGTAGGTATAATACCCTTTTCATTTCTTAAGTTTCTTACTTCTTTCTCGTCAATATTCCAGATTTCTGATATTATTTTATCTGAAAAACCCATCTTTTTAGCTTTTAGCAGCATTTCAGGGTCAAGAATGGATTTAGATGCGATTTCATTTTCTAATTCCAGGATATTCATTAATTTATAAAGGAAAAATTTGTCAATAAGGGTGATCTGGTGAATTTCATCCACTGTGATTCCCTGCTTCAAGGCAGTATAAACCTGAAATAGTCTTTCATCAGTGGGGTGAGCCAGCTGATCTTTAGTAAATGAAACATCTTCAAATCCATAGCGACCAGTATCCAGAGATCGGATGGCTTTATGTAGTGCCTGCTCTATGGTGCGACCTATGGCCATCACCTCACCGGTGGATTTCATCTGCACCCCTATCTCTTTACTTATCCCTTTAAATTTATCAAAGGGCCAACGGGGTATTTTGGCCACCACATAATCCAGTGCAGGTTCAAATGATGCCGGGGTTTCTTTAGTTATGTCATTTTGAATTTCATCCAGGGTCATTCCAATGGAAATTTTAGCAGAAATCTTGGCAATAGAATATCCTGTTGCCTTGGAAGCCAGGGCACTGCTCCTACTCACCCGGGGATTAACTTCAATAACCTTGTATTCTCCGGTATCAGGATTAACTGCAAACTGGATATTGCAACCACCCTGGATATTTAAAGCCCTTATGATCTTTAAAGACGCATCCCGTAGTTTTTGATTATCCAGATCACTTAGAGTTTGTGAAGGAGCCACTACAATACTCTCTCCCGTGTGAATTCCCATGGGATCAATATTTTCCATATTACATACTATGATACAGGTATCATTTTTGTCCCGCATGACCTCGTATTCAAATTCTTTCCATCCCAGAACCGACTGGTCAATGAGTACCTGATTTATTAAACTCATATCCAATCCATGGTTGGCAATTTCCCTGAGTTCAGTTTCATTATAGGCCACACCTCCACCAGTACCTCCTAAAGTAAATGCCGGCCGTACAATAACAGGATAGCCAACTTCTTCAACAACATTTATTGCTTCTTCCACAGATTCAACTGCTTTACCTTTTGGTACCGGTTCATGGAGTTTTTTCATAAATCTATCAAAAAGATTACGGTCTTCAACATTTCTTATAGTTTCTATACTTGATCCAATAACTTTTAATCCTTTAAGGGCACCTATTTCTTCCAGTCCAGTGGCAACATTCAGTCCGGTCTGTCCCCCCATAGTCGGCAATATTGCATCGGGTTTTTCCTTTTCAATGATTTTTGCCACGATTTCCGGGGTTAATGGTTCTACATAAACCCGGTCTGCCATATCAATATCGGTTTGAATGGTGGCAGGGTTACTATTTACCAGAACTGTCTCTATTCCTTCATCTTGTAGTGATTTACAAGCTTGAGATCCAGAATAATCAAATTCTGCCGCCTGCCCTATTTGTATAGGTCCTGATCCTATTATGAGTACTTTTTTTATAGTCTGATCCTTTGGCATTAATAATCCCCGTTTTTTTCTTTTTAAGAATAATTTTTTATTATGATAATTTAAATTTTCATTAGATTGGTTGCCTAATATTCTTTCATTATTTTTATGAAGCTATCAAAAATATATTTAGTGTCATTAGGTCCAGGTCCTGCTTCAGGGTGATACTGAACCGCGAATATTGGTAATTCATTATGATTTATTGCTTCAGGAGTCCCGTCATTAAGGTTTATTTGAGTTATTTCCATGGGCTGATTCTTAACTGAATCAGGATCCACTGCAAAACCATGGTTTTGAGAAGTAATAGAAACTTTTCCAGTAATTAAATCTTTAACCGGTTGATTAACTCCCCGGTGCCCAAACTTCATTTTATAAATTTTTGCCCCAAATGCCAGAGATATTATCTGTAGCCCAAAGCAAATCCCAAAGATAGGTAATCGTTCTGAGAGTTTTTTTACCGTACTTATAGATTCTGTAACGCGATTAGGATCACCGGGTCCGCTCGAAATTAAAACTGCATCAGGATCATAGTCCATAATATCTGCAGGGTCCGCATCATATGGTAAAACCACTACTCCTACTTCTCGATCAAGCAGGGCTTTAATACTATTATTTTTTATACCGCAATCCACAATAATCATTTTTTTATTAAAATCTTCCCCCAGTATTTTAGGTTCGCGAACACAGACCTTATCTACCAGGTCCATGTCCACAATACTGGGCTGGGCTTTAGCCATTTGAAGAAGTTCTTCGTCTTCAATTTCCTCGGTACTGATTGCTCCCTTCATAGCTCCATGTTCTCTGATTTTAATGGTTAAATAACGGGTGTCAATCCCACTTATTCCGGGAATTTCATATTCTTTTAAAAAGTCAGATAATCCTTTCTCAGAAAGCATGTGGGAAGGGTGAACACATTGCTCTCTTACCACAAATCCTTCAGCTTTAATTCCATCGGATTGATACCACTGTTTATTTATTCCATAATTACCCTGTAAGGGGTAAGTATTCATTAAAATTTGACCCTTGAAAGAAGGATCAGTTAAAGATTCAACATACCCTGTCATTCCAGTGGAAAAAACTACTTCACCAGTTTTAACAGTTTCAAAACCAAAACCTTCTCCTTTAAGTATTGTACCATCTTCTAAAGCAATTTTTGCTTCTTTTGCCATTTAATCACCATTAATTTTAATTTAGTTGGTTTAAAATCATTTAAGTAGATTTTTCAGATTAGATAGTTATTCCGTATTCTGCGAACTAAATTTACTATTTGAGATTTTTATTCATTACTATTGCATTTTCTCCATCTTCATAATAAGCAGTAATTACTTTCTCTTCATTAAATCCCATACTTTGATAAAAATTTCGAGCCTCTTTATTTTCAGCCCTTACCTCTAATTTTATATTTTTCAATCCATAGTTATTAAATATATCCTGGGCCATATACACCAGTTGACTTCCGACCTGTTTTCTGCGGTGATTCTTATCCGCTGCCAGAGAAATAATATGTCCCTCATCTTCAAACCTAATCCAGAATATAATATAACCATGTATTATATTATCTTGCTGGGCAACCAGGAATCCCGCCCCCAAATTATATAGGTCTTTGAGTATACTTGGTGGATAAGGATCATCAAAACACATTTCTTCAATTTCTAAAATCCTTTTAAGGTCTGGAATTCTAAATTCCCTTATTATCATTATATCTCCGGTGATATCGTGTGGAAAGATTTTGCAGTTTACATAGCAAATAAATGCTCACCCTCTGATAAAGTAGTGGAAGTGGGGGTGGGGAAATTTAATCAGGTTTCCAATTACTTGAAAGAACATTATAAAATAATTATTATTTTAACTGATATTAAACCTTCCCATCAGGGTGTGGTGGAGGATGACATAACCAAACCCCAAAAGAATCTATATAAAAATGCCAGATTAATATATTCTATACGACCACCTGGCGAATTACACCAGCCTTTAATGGATATATCTGATAAAACAGGAGCTATTCTAATAATAAAACCACTGACAAATGAGGATATCCTTACCAGTAAAAAAATGAGGTTAGTTAATTACAATAAAGCTTTTTTTTATATTTATCCGTAAATAGACACATATTAACATAGCAGTATTATTATTATCAGTACTTCGTAAAGTGTTTTTGTAATTATGGTTTTTAAATGTTTTTGGGATTCATTTATACTTGGTATTTATCGTCTTATTTGTTTATATATTTAATTATGTCTTTGTTTCTGTTTTCTTTTGGATTTTTGCGAAATT
>JAHRFX010000069.1 GCA_019084405.1 Methanobacterium sp. | reverse complement strand
ATAGGAGTTGATGAAATTTAAGTAATACCGTATCTGGTTTAGCTTTAAACAGAAAGTGTATATGGTCTGTTTCATAGTTACTTTCCTGTAAATTCAATATTATAGAGCTTTCTGATATTTTTGAAGATTTCTTTTAATCTGGAGTATATTTTTGGATTTATGACTTGTTTACGGTATTTTGTAACGAGTACTAAGTGATATGTTAATATGTATACTGAATGTTGATTTTTGTCTAAATTCGGCTTCAACATTTATTAATATTTGATTTCATAGTATTTAATCTTTTCTTTATGTTATTAGTCTGAAATTCATCTTATGACTTAAAATAGAAGTCATAATATTCTTTCAGGTCTGAGATAAAATTCCAGGTATAATACCAAATGCCTGGTCAAAACGAAGTTGAAGCCAGGAAAAGATAAAAAAAGGCTCCCATAAAATAAGACCATTGGTTAAAAAATGGGGAATTAAATTCACCCCATAAAACGAGTATTGGCTGAGGGCATAATACAGGAAATATGATGTTATGAGTATGCTTATAACCAGGCTGGGGATTAAACCATCTTTTTTAATACCCAAAACATTAATAGATCCATTTTGGCGCCATAGAATCCACCATACCGGAAATATAACCAAAAGAGATGTAAAAATTAATCCATAGATTGTTTTTAAACCATTTTCTGAGGGTAGATGAACCAGTAAATAATAGCCTCCTCCAATCATTATTAATGCTGTTATTACAGCTACCACCGTATCTATGGATGGATCCCATGTAAACCAGTTTTTATTTAAGAGTTCTCTGGACATATGATAAATCTCCCCCATATTCTAAAACTTAATATTTTATTCAGATTAATCCTATTTAATAGACTTAGTAATATTCCACACCAAGAAGGCTAATATTTATTAGGTGAGGGGCTTATTCGAAATGATTATTAAATAATAAAAATATAAGATATTAATATAAAATGAAGTTTCTGGTACTTAAAAAAAGAAAAAGAACTGATAATCCAGATAAATTATATGTGCTCTTCTAAAAAAGAAGTATTTATTACCAGAACGGCCTATCTCTTTAAAAAGGCTGGTTTTTATCCTATCTAAAGGTGTTTATTTGAAAGTTAAGAAAAGATATTATCTCCAGAAGAAAAAATTAAAAAGTATAAAAAAGGAATTAGGTGATTATTCTATCTTAATTCCATCTAAAGCTAAAGTGGAGCTTTTAGAAACAGAAGAGTGTCCTGTTATACTGGTTGATGGCCAGCCCCTGGTTATGATGCTGGATGATCATCCCTTCCCTACCCTGAAAGGGGCTCTCACCATGGATTTGGATTTTAATTACGTGGTGGTGGATATGGGGGCAGTGAAATTCATGGCCAATGGTGCAGATGTCATGAGTCCCGGTGTGGTGGATGCTGATCCAGATATAAAAGAAGGGGACACCGTGGTTATTGTGGATGAAACCCATAAAAAACCGCTGGCCATAGGCAGTAGTATAATCACCGGAAAAGAGATGGTGGAAAACACTAAAGGAAAAGCAGTAAAAACCATCCATTTTATTGGGGATAAAATATGGGAATTGGAATAATAAAGGGTGTATGAAAAATGGTGAAACTACGCTTGGAAGCAGGGAATGTTCTATCCCCCCAGGTGCATCAAATCGGAATTTTAGCCCTGGGCTCCCATCTGGAAAACCATGGTCCGGCCCTGCCCATTGATACTGATGCTAAAATAGCCTCCTACATTGCCCTGGAGGCATCGCTGTTAACCGGTGCTAAATTTTTAGGTGTTTTATATGCTGCCACTGAATTCCCCTATATCCCCCATGGAATCCATGTAGAGGTAAAAGAACTGGTAAATCACCGGCTAAAGCCCACTTTAAAATCCGCAAAAAAGTGCCTCAACTTAAAGCAGGTGGTGCTGGTTAATGGGCATGGAGGTAATGTCCCTATTTGCAACTTTATAAAGGAATTAGAAGAAGAATTAGATCTTGAAATAGTTTTCAATAACCGTATGGTGGAAATAGAAGGCCCTCATGCCGGTTCTGGAGAACTATCCATTGGTACTGTTTTAGGAATAACCAGTACCCGGAAATTAAAGGATAGCTGTAATCTGAATGATTACCCTGAAGTGGGGATGTGTGGCTTTAAAGAAGCTAGGCAAAAAGATGCCGGGATAGATGAAGGGGCCCGGGTAGTGGAAAAGGAAGGAACATATGTGGACCCCATATTAGGCCAATCACTGCTGGATAAAGCTATAAAAGATATAATGAAAGATGTTAAAAAACTCTTAGAAGAAGATATGTAAAATAGGAACTAATATACTTTTAATAATTAAGCTCTTTTTTTAATTAATGAATAAACTTGATTATAATAAATAATGGTAGGAGGTGATAAGATTTGGACACCTTTAAAACCTTCTACCATAAGAGTATTTTAACCTCTATAAATGTTATTTATTTTCTACAATTATAAATGATTGGTTTTTAGGAAATTACGGTTATAGTTAAATCCTGATTTTTATTTAAGAAAAAAGGGAAATTTTTGTATCCTTACTTTTTTTAAATTCACCTTTTTTTAATTATCCAGGATACCAGATCACAGTAAATCCAAAATACCCATCAAATTATATATTAGAAGATCTGGTCCTCTGTAATGCCTTAATATACCTTCTGGTCCATAAATGGGTGATACTACTTCCTACCAGGTTACCAATCACTATACCCCACCATACACCAGATGGTCCCCAGCCCCAAACTATGGCCAGTAAGTATGCTATAATGATTATGCAGACCAGTTCCCGGAATAAAGTCATAAACAGGGAGGTTATTCCCTTTCCAATGGCCTGGAAGATGGAAGAGGACATGATACCCAAAGGTAGCAATAGATAGAAGAAACACATTACCTGAAGGAACAGGGCTATGGTAGGCGCCAGGTAGGATGTTTCGGGAGAGTAGGCAAATATCCGGGCCATGTACGGGGCGAATATATAGGTTATCACTCCCAGTACCAGGGCCACTTTTATACTGAGCTTAACTGAATACAGGTGGGATATGGAAAGTTTATCATACATTCGGGCTCCGTAGGCTGCACCGGCAACAGTAATAAGGGCGGTTCCAATACCTGCTGACGGGATGATGGCCACCATAACCACCCTCCATCCGGCAGTGTAGATAGCCACCGCATCAGTTCCTCCGGTTATAACCAGAATTCCATTTAGTATCCCCATTAAAAGGGCAATTACCAGGGTTTCAGCACTGGCAGGTAGACCCACCAGCAGTATACTTTTAAGGACTTTTTTACTGGGTTGGAAGTCCCGCCGGGAAAAAGATACATAGGTATCCCTTTTTAAAAGAAGCCAGTAGATAATTACAGCAGATACCAGGGCAGATGATATTACGGTGGCCCAGGCTGCACCGGCAATACCCCAACCAGCCCAGTAAATGAGTATGGGATCCAGGACCATGTTGATTATAGCTGAAGCAGCCATGGCATACATGGCCCTTTTAACATCACCTTCTGCCCGCAGGATTCCAGAGGATACCCCGGTAAATATTAAGAAGATGGTACCGGCAAAGATGATTTGACCGTAGTCCACTGCCAGGGATAATGATTCACCTGCCCCCAGGGCCAGTAAAATATCAGGGAGAAATAAAAGTAAGGGAATGGTTAAGGCCAGTGATACGCCCACTGATATTAATATGGAGTGTATGGCTGCATTATCTGCACCTTTTTTATTTTTAGACCCGATGTATCGGGCTATTGATGAGGATGCCCCTGCTCCCAAACCATTACTTAAACCAATCAGGATCATGAAAACCGGGCTGATAAATCCCAAAGCTGCCAGGGCATTTGAACCTAAACCAGCCACCCATATGCTGTCCACCAGATTATAAACCATCATCAAAACCATAGCAATAATCATTGGCCCGGATAATTTACGAATGGCTTTTTCAGGAGCTCCTGTAATGAGAGATACTCTTTTTTCAGCCCCATCTTTAGGGGATGAGTTGGAATCAGAATGCATTAAGCTCAACCCCTCTTATGAGAAATATATTCATAATCATGATTTATTTACCCCGGGTAATTTCAATGCTTTTAATAGCAAGTTTTCTTAAGGTTCCTTTTAAAAATTCCTTTTCCTGGGAGGAAAGCCCGGATAATATATTTTCTTCCCATTGCTCGTCAATATTACATATTTCCGGTAAGAGTCTTTTGCCATTTTCACTTAAAAAAAGGAGGTATCTGCGGCGGTTTTCCGGGTCAACCTGGCGATGAATCAGGTCATGGTCTTCCAGCTTTTTTATGGCCCGGGCCACGGTCCCCTTATCAATGTGGAAATGGTGGGATAGATCATCCTGGGAAACCCCTTCTTTGTGGGATATCTGCATTAGAAAGGGGAATTGGCCGGCAGTCAGATCCAGTGATTTAATTTTTTCTTTAAGATACACAAAGTGAGTACGATGGATGATAGATAGGAAAACCCCCAATGGTAGGTCTTCTTTATCACTTTGCAGTAATTTTTTTGTATTTTCCATTATTAGAAGTCCTTTTAATTTAATTTTAAAAAATGAAAATTTTAGGCCCTAAAAATAGTCTAAAGAAGTTTTATTAAGAATTTATTTATTATTAGACCCTTAAGCAGTTAAAATAAGCCTTATTAAAAAATCTATTTAATATTAGACCCTGAAAACTTGCGAAGTTCTAAGATTTACCTTTAATCAATCTAAACTCACCAGGATTTTAACTTATCCCGGATCCCTTTTTAGATTTTATACTTAGAATATGTTGGGGAGTACCGCCTATATAAATGTTGTCAAGGCAACTATTGTCTTAACAACATTAATTTTTAATTGGAAAAAAAGTAATTTTACTCCACCTGTATGAATTAAATATTATTAACCTTTTTCTATGGCTTTTATAAGCCGGGAGCATTCTTTAGCCTTTTTATGATTATGGGTAGCATTGGCAATTCTTTTAACTGCATCCAGCATCCTTACCACCCTATCCAGCCAGGAGAAAATATCCCCGGGATAGGCCTGTATCTGGTACCGGTTTAGCAAGCGCCGGCTGATATCCAGAGGATCATAACCATTCAATCGGCTTTTTATGATCTTAGATGAAAGTTCCCTCTGCAGGCAGTCACAAAATGGTCTTTCCTTACACTCACAGGACATGAAATCAATTTGAATATTCAATACCGTCTCCTGCAGTCCAGGGTCCAGTTTAACCAGGTTTTCACCAGAAGAAATAATATCCAGGGTGGAATCAGCCAGAAGCCTGGTGGAGAAATGGGCTTTTACTGCCTGAGAAAGCTGGCGGTGGAGCCGGCTGGATAAGTAGGCACTTTCAAATGGTTCCAGATAAATAGCAATGTCCAGTGGTCCTTTTTTTGATTTTCTTTTCAGGTTTTTCTGGATATAGTAAGCATCCTCTGAATTAAGAAAAGAAATAGAAACCGCCCTTCCATAACGGGTGGGTTTAATAATGCCCTGATCCACCTTAATCCAGCCATAAGATTCCATGGTAAGGAGGGCCTGATCTATATCCGTAGAAAGCGGCATTCCCTGGTAAAATTTGGAAATATCCCCGGTATTTTCCAGGGCATAGGAGGAAATATCCGCCAGTATCTGTTCCAGAGTATCTTCCGGGGAGTAATACACATGGACTGAGTCCACGTCACTTTCCAGTAATTCCACTGCCTTTAGTTCTTCGCTTTCCTCGTCAAAGGTCAGCCCTATCTCTCCTAAAAGGTATACTCGGCCCCGGTCATGGTAGGAAGGTCTGCCAGCACGTCCCAGCATCTGGGAAAATTCATTGGGAGTGATCCATTTATTACCCATAAGCAGAGTTTCAAAGATTACCTGGGAGGCAGGGAAATCCACCCCTGCTGCTAAGGCCGCGGTGGTAACCACGGTGGATATTTCCTGGCGGCTGAATGATTTTTCAATCCTTTCCTTTTGAGCATAAGATAAACCAGCATGATAAGCCGCTGCATTAACCCGGTGCCGGGTTAAGTAATTGGCTATGAGGTGGGTTTTTCGCCGGGAGTTGGTGAAGATGATGGTCTGGCCATGGAATCCTTTTTTGGATTTTTCTTTAAATTCCTGGCGAGAGATCCGGGTCATTAATAGCTTTTTTTCTTCCTCAGTCCTGGTGAAAATAAGGTGCTTTTCCAGGGGTACCGGACGGCGGTCATATTCTACCAGCTTCATTTTAAATTGCCCCGCAATTTGTAAGGGATTTTTAACAGTAGCCGAAAGTCCAATGACCTGTATTCCTGGAAAAATAGTATTAAGACGTTTAATAAGGCCGTTTAGTCGGGGACCCCGTTCTTCATCATCCAGGGTGTGTATTTCATCAATCACCACCACTCCCAGATCCTGCAGGAGGTGGGATTTACCAGAGCGGAGCATGAAGTCCACCCCTTCGTAGGTTCCCACTATGATATCTGCCTCTTTGATATCATCATCAGGGAGTTTTATTTCTTCCCGGGCTTTAATCCGACTCATACCCACCTTTATTGATGTCTTAAGGCCTAATGGAGAGTATCTCTTTTTAAAATCTCGATATTTCTGATTGGCCAGGGCCACCAGAGGGGTTAAAAAGATGAATTTTTTGCCATTTAAAGCAGCAGGTATACCGGCCAGCTCCCCGATAAGGGTTTTACCACTGGCGGTGGCGGATACTACCAGCATGCTTTCCCCCTGTAGTAGTCCGTTTTCTAAGGCCAGGTATTGTACCGGTAATAGTTTAGAACTTCCCTGCTTTTTTAGAGCTCTTTTGAATTTTACAGGGAGTTTTAAGGAATTAATATCTACTTCAGGTATGTTTTTATCCCTGATAGAGGTGATTTTATCAAAAAGAGTGAGTTCTTTATTTTTCAGAGGGTCGAAACTGGGATCCATTACCTGCAGTACCTTATCCAGGTTCCCGGTTTTATCCAGTAATCTTTTAAAGTTATTGAATGTTTTTTTATTAATGCCCCGGTATTTTAATTCCCTTTTTATTTCTTCTTCAGCACACATACGACAGATCTTTTGCTGGTGGTGATTAAATGAAGATTTAGAGGTTATTATAGTTATATTTCCCTCCATAGTGCAGTGCTGGCAAATCTGAGTCCGGCGGTACTTTATATTTAAAGAATCCAGGAATTCTTCTGTTTCTTCATCTTTTCCAATTAAAAAAACCGCCTGCTTTCTTAATAATTTTATAGCCTCCTGGGGCGGAAGGACAGTTTCTTTATCATTTTTTACCATGAAACGGTGGATTTTACTACCGCCAGGGGTTTTTCTAAATTTGATATAGCCATAAAATTCTGGTTTTCGCCGGGAATTAAGGGCACCCTTAGGACTTCCTATAGGGAACATTTCCAGAATTTTCTTTTTCTTTTTTAGAATTATCATTTATTATCCTGTAATGGTCTTTATCAAGTTAGGTCTTCTTCTTCAGCTTTTTTTTGTTCTAAAAGTTCTAGGGAGAGTTCTTTTAGTTTGAATTTTTGTACCTTTCCACTGGCAGTTAAGGGGAATTCTTCCACCAGGAAAACATGCTTGGGAACCTTGTAACGTGCAATTTTAGATAGGGCGTAGTCCCTTATATCTTCCTCTTTTAAATCAACATTTTCTTCTTTTATGATGAAGGCCCCTACCAGTTCCCCGTATTTTTCATCAGGTATACCCACCACCTGCACATCCTTAACTCCATCCATGGTATGCAGGAACTCTTCGATTTCCCGGGGATAAATATTTTCACCACCCCGGATAATCATGTCCTTAATACGACCCACAATGAATAATAACCATTTCATCCATTACTGCTAAATCCCCACTGTGCAGCCACCCCTCCGGATCAATGGTTTCCCGGGTCATATCCTGCATTTTATAGTACCCTTCCATAACATTGTAGCCCCGGCAGCAGATTTCTCCAGGTTCATCCACTCCCAGGGTTTGGCCTGTTTCCGGGTCCACAATTTTAACATCGATATGGGGCATTTTAGTCCCTACCGTATTCACTTTCTTTTCTATAGGGTCATCCACACTGGTCTGGGTGAATACCGGGAAAGCTTTAGTGTTCAATTTATCTATTAATATTAGAATAATTATACTAAAAAAGATAATCTACTTAAATAAATTATAGGGATTTGTCCTTACAGATTTATTAAAACTAGCCTATTCATTACGATTACGGGAATTAGGTTCAAAATTAGTTTGGTTGATGGTGTTATTGGTGGTTTGGTTAGTGGTGTTATTGGTTATGGTAATAACTCTCTGTCGCAGGATTACTGGCTCAAAATCCGGGTCTCCGATGGTACTTATTTGGCCATCATCTGCTGCCAGGGTGGTGGGGAGTTCTATGGATATACTCTCAGATGTCACCAAACTTAAGGAGGAGCCACATCCATAAGCAAAAAGGGCCAGCAGTACAACAGCAAATAACTTACCTGATTTTTTTGGATTCAAATTAGCAGCCTCATAAACTTAAAATATTTTATGGATATGTATAGTGTGACTTGCAGCAGTATATTAATCTATCTAAGTTCATCTAAGCCCTGTCTAACCAGTCCATGCTAAGCTCCCCAAATAATAATCCAAGTTCATGTAAAAATAAAATGAGGATTTAGCCTGTTTTATAATCCATTAAATATGAATAGCAGTACAATTAAAAAACTACTCCTCCTTTGAAAATGGTTTTTTAATATACACCTCCGGGAGTTGCTATTGCCCAATTGTCCCGCATTTACTCTAGGGTAGAGGTTCTATTATTTTAGATGGCTTTAGGAAAAATATGATGATTCCATCGGCAATTAAAAATAATCCAATTAAAACCACCAGGTAATAGGAATCCAGTTTGCTACCAGCTATTATTTGATAAATGATGCCCAGATAGATTATTCCCAAAACAATACTAACCAGGCCGGTGATGCCCCATTTACCATTAACTTTTTTCTGGAATAGGAAGGTAATCACCCCAAATACCAAAAGCATTATTCCCACTATCACCAGCCAGAAATTTATTAAAGGGTCAAAAGAAATTATACCCGTATAATAAACTAAAGCACTGATAATAGCTAGAATCCCAATTAAGAGTACCATTAAGCTGAATAGTTTACTATCTTCCTGGATATTAAAGCTTAAGAAAACCCAGGCCATACCCAAAAAGAGGAGACCCACCCCTGTTACCATGGCCGTGTTGAACAAATAGAAAAACGGCAGTGTAATTATCAATACCCCGATTATTATTTCTAAAATTCCCAGTTTGTTATATAAACATTAAAATAGAAATTCAAACCCCAAAAAAAACTTTTTGACATTTAACCCCCAAGTTTTTGACAGAGCCAATAAAATTATATTCCATAAAGATATAAAGTAGATTCATAATTTTTTTACAGGTGAAACCATGAAAAGGATAATTGCAATTATAAGACCAGATAAACTGGAGGCAGTTAAAAATGCCCTGGAAGAAGAAGGTATCTCTGGTATGACGGTAGAAGAAGTAAAGGGCCGAGGACAACAACTGGGAATAACTGAAAGCTACCGTGGAAAAGACTACAAAGTGGACCTTTTACCTAAAAAGAGGTTAGAAATTGTGGTGAAAACCAATAATGTGGATTTGGTAGTGGAAACTATAGTTAAAAATGCCCAGACCGGAGATATAGGTGATGGTAAAATATTCATATCCCCGGTAGAAGAAGTGGTCCGTATTAGAACGGGAGAAACAGGCGAAAACGCCATTTAATCTCCTAATTTCTTTTTTTTCAGTGATGTCTCTGTTTTATACTTTCTATTTTTTCAGTGATGTCTCTGTTTTATACTTTCTATTATACTATCCATACTGGATATTAAGCTCCTTTTTGGCGTATTATAAATCTGAAACGGTAAAAAATGGATATTGAAGCAATAGCTAAAACCAGAATTAATAATATATCCCACAAAAATTGGTAGGGGAATAATAGAGATAATAAAATTGCTAACATTAAAAATGAGCCAAAAAACTTGCCGGCAGGATCATAGATCAGTTTTTCTAATGTAGAAGACATTATAAAAAGGGAGAACATGACCAGTAATAGTAGTGGGAGTAAGAGAGGATACCATCCCTGGAGTCCCATCCCCAGAAAGCAGGTGATTATAAATATAAAATCAGCAGTCACATCAAGATAAGCCCCTTTATTAGAATTTAAATTCATTTTCCTGGCAAGGTATCCATCTAAAAAATCCGTTAAGATTGCTAAAAGAAATAGTAGAATAGAATAAAAGTATAATCCATTTAAAAATAAGTAGGCCCACACCGGAGCGGCTGTAATCCTCAGAAGACTTAATAAATGAGGTATATTTTTTTTAAAAAAAATTAATAAATCCATTTTTGCTCCAGAAAAGCCTGCTGTGGACTAAAAAAAAGAAATAATTAATGTAAGAGTTATTAAATTAAAAAGATTAACTCAGGATGTTTTACCATCCTCTTTCCTGCATACGATCAGAATCAGATATTTCACTTATTTCCAGTCCATGCATTGCTTTTCCCAGACCGCGGGATACTTCAGCCAGTATCTGGGGGTCATCGTAGTGGGCCGTGGCTTCTACAATGGCCCGGGCGAATTGTTCAGGGTTATCTGATTTGAATATACCAGATCCTACAAATACCCCATCTGAACCAAGCTGCATCATCAATGCGGCATCTGCCGGGGTGGCTACTCCGCCTGCAGCAAAGTTAACCACCGGGATTTTGCCCAGTTTAGCGGTTTCTTTTACCAATGGTAGTGGTGCTTCGATTTCACGGGCTAGAGCCCATAATTCTTCTTCATCTTTATTTTGTATCTCTCTGATTTGGCTCATGATCATGCGCATGTGGCGAACTGCTTCCACAATATTACCTGTTCCGGGTTCACCTTTAGTACGTATCATGGCTGCACCTTCATCAATTCTTCTTAGAGCTTCTCCTAAGTTTCGGGCTCCACATATAAATGGTATGGTGAACTTTTTCTTATCAATATGGAATGATTCATCGGCGGGAGTTAAAACTTCGCTTTCATCAATCATGTCCACCCCTAAAGACTCGATAATCTGTGCTTCTGCAAAGTGACCAATCCTCACCTTGGCCATGACTGGAATAGAAACTGCATCTATTATCTCTTCTACCTTGGTAGGATCTGCCATACGGGCTACTCCACCTGCAGCACGGATATCAGCCGGTACTTTTTCCAGGGCCATGACTGCAACAGCACCTGTTTCTTCGGCAATTGCAGCCTGTTTTGCATTTACAACATCCATTATAACTCCGCCTTTAGTCATTTTGGCAAAGCCTTTTTTTAAAACTTCGGTTCCATGTAACATAGGATAATCCTCCTTATCTAAACTCAGTGTGAATTTTATTCAGGTAAAATTATTGATTACACATAAAATTTAAATAAAGCATAGCTAAATAAAGTAATCAATAACATTCAGTTTGATTTTAGAATAATAAATACTTTAACTATAAAATTAAGATTAATTGATAATTCATCTAAAAGTAAAAATCATAAATGATATTTAATCTGGAATTTAATTTAAAATAAAGATAATTGGTTAATAAAATACCAGGATTTTAATTCTAATACCGAGATAATAGGATTAAAGGCTATATAATTAAAAAAATGTGATAACATGGTTCAAGAAGTATTTACTGGATCCTTAATTTATTCCCACATATTACCTGCTATTTTAGGTTTTTTAAGCATAATATTTCTATGTAATGGAATAATGGATGATAATAAGATTTACACCATAATGGGTGTAGTGATGTTTTTTACAGCGAGTTTATTGCCCTTTGTAATTTTACCTATAATTTTAGGAGTGTAAGTGCATTCAAAATGCCCCTGAATTCACTAAAACGACCTTATTTTAGGTAAGTTTTCAAAATTAGTATTTATTTTAAAAATAGAAACTAAATCCTGTTTTCCAATTTTCTGGTGGCTATTTGAGCTGCAAATTTCCCGCATTTAATTGAGTCTTTATTATTTTTTTTACAACTTAAATAAGCAGCCAGATAGGTATCACCCAGTCCCGTAGGGTCACCCATTTGAGAAGGGGGATAGGCCTTAATTTTATGCACCTGGTCCTGGGAGTAAATTAAAGAACCCTTATCGCCACAGGTTATAACTATTTCCTCTGGACCATAAGAAGCCAACCTGTTAATAGACTCCATAAAAGTTTCTTTTCTGGTTAGTCTTATGGCTTTCAATTCATTTTCATCTAAAAATAATATCCGCACCATTTTTAATAGTTCTTCAAACTCCGGCCTTAAATTCAAGTTTATATCACAATTTTTAAGGTTTCTTAAATAGCCCTGAGCCCCGGCATACAGAGGGATATTTTTTTTAGATAGCCATTTGACCGTGTATAGGGGAATATCAGAGGATAATAAGGGAGAAAGTATTATGCCCTCAAAGTCCAATTTTTCAGATTTGAAAATTTTTAAAAGGTCTTCTGTAGTTAAGGGTATGTTGGGAGCATTGGATCTTTGTATGCGTTTATTGGGATCGTTATTGAAGTATTTATTTTCAAACCTGACTGTTTCTTTTTTAAATACCGGTATTAGCCTTGTTTTTTCTGGAAATTGATTTAAGAGATTCTGGTCATCTGCAGCTAAGGTTACCACTGCGGTGTGGTTTAAATTTAAACTGGAAAAAACCCGGGACTGATAATATACCGCCCCTCCCACCGAATGAGTTTTTAGCCCATCTTTAATGATGGTATCCTTACTTAATGGTCCTAAAATTAAAAATCCGCTCATGATATTCCCTGATTAACTTATAAATATATTTTTATCCACACCCGCCAAAAAGGTACCACTAACTCATAAATGAATTTGTCCGTTATGCAGGGCAGATCCAATCAGAACCTTGTTTATACCCTGAGTGTTTAGTTTTTCCTTATCTTCCGGGGTAATACCCCCACCCAGTATAAGAGAGGTTTTAAGATCAATAAACTTCTCTATTAAGTCTTTATTGAACCCTTTATGAGTACCTACCTGGGATATATCCAGTAATATGATCTCAGGAAGATTTAATTCCATTAATTTATCCTTGAATTCCTCCAGGGTCAAATCCAGGTTAGGTGCATATAGTTTATCATTTTTCACATCCACACTCACCACCAGGCGGGAGGCAGGAAACTTTTCACAGATTTTATCCAGCTCTTCCACACTTTCCAGTGTTTCAGTGGCCACGATAATTTTATAGGCGAATTTAAGGGTGAATTTAAATGTTTCCAGATTTCTAACGCCGCAGTCTAAAATCACCGGTAAAAAAAGGTTGATTTTTTGAGCCACATCCAGATTAGAGCCCTTTTTTTCAATCATATCCAGGTCAGCCACATAAATCCGCCGGGCTCCATTTTGTCTAAGGGAGTTGGAAATCATGACTGGATCACTGGAAGTGCTATAAACAGTTTTTAAAGGAGTATACGTATCTCTTTTACCTGATTGGCCTGATACTGCTATTCCTGATTTTAAATCAAGAACAGGGATTACTTCCATCATAAAAATAGGTTTATTTTTCCATTAATTATAATTATCGAATATAAATCATCAAAAAATTTCTTTAAAAAAAAAATGTAAGCGATTTAAAAAAATTCTTAAGGTAAGATTATTTCAAAACATGAAAAATTATTTTACTATTTGCTAACAGTCATTTACTGGTTTTATTTCCTATGCGATAGGCATTTAATATTACAGCAATACTTAAACCCATATCTCCCACTAAAACCCCCATCCATAAAGGAAGAAATCCAAATACAGCCAATATAGCCAGGGAAGTTTTAATTAAAATAGATGCATAAACGTTCTGTTTAACTATAGCCATGGTTTTTTTACTTAAATTAATCAGGTAATCCACCTTAGATAGGTCATCATTCATTAAGGTTATGTCCGCGGTTTCGATTACCACATCCGAACCTGTAATTCCCATAGCAATGCCTACATTTGACCGTGCCAGTGCAGGAGCATCATTTACTCCATCACCAATCATGGCCACACTCCTATATTTACCTGATAGTTTTTCCACGATTTTTACTTTATCTTCAGGTAATAATCCAGAGTAATACTCGTCAAGGCCTAATTTTTCTGAAACTACTCTGGCAGTTCCCTGGTTATCTCCAGTGAGCATTATTGTTTTAATTCCTCTATTCTTTAATTTAGAAATAGTATTAGCAGAAATATTCCTTAGTTTATCCATCAGCCCTATAACCGCAATAATATGGTGATCATTGCCTAGTATTATGGTGGTTTTACCTTCTTTTTCTAGTTTTTCTATTATTTTATCTGGAAACTCCATATCATCTCTAAATAAGCTCTTTTTACCAATATAGAATAATTTTTTATTTATTTTACCCTTTAAACCCTTTCCAGTGATTGATTCGAATTCTTTAATTTCTTTAACTTTAATATCTAATTTTTGTGCATATTTAACCATAACTTGTGCCAGGGGATGTTTAGATCTGGATTCGAGTGATGCGACTATTTGGCAAATTTCTGGCAGGGAATAATTATTTAAGGATATAACATCAGTAATTTCTAATTTTCCAGCGGTGAGTGTTCCGGTTTTATCAAAGACCATGGCTTCAATATTTTGCATTTCTTCTACATATTGTCCACTTTTTATTAATATTCCCTTTCGACTTGCAGCGGTTATTCCAGAAACCATAGATATGGGTGTGGATATGGCTAAAGCACAGGGACATGAAACCACTAAAAGAACTAATGCCCGGTAAAACCAGGTGTCAAAAGAAAGGCCTAAGATAAAATGAGGTACGGTGGCCACAATTAGGGCCAGTCCTATAACCAGGGGAGTGTAATAATTTGCAAAACTATCAATGAAAGCTTCAGTTTTTGATTTTTTCAGCTTGGAATCTTTAACCAGCTTTATAATCTTAGATATTATGGTTTCATCACTTTTTTTGGTAACCTGTACCTCCAGATAGCCTTCTTCATTCAGGGTCCCGGCAAAAACTTTGCTACCTTCTACTTTAGTTACCGGTATACTTTCTCCAGTTATACTGGCTTGATTTACAGCAGAATTACCTTCAATTACCAGTCCGTCTACTGAGATTTTATCACCAGGCCTTATTACCACTATATCCCCTATCTTAATGTTCTCTACATTAAGTTCCACTATTTTGTCATTCTTTTTCACGGTTGCAGTTTCAGGGGCCAGTTTTAATAGAGAGCCAATTGAATTTCTGGCTCTTTCACCAGCACAGTTTTCTAAAAATTCAGCTATATAAAACAAAAATATAACTGATGCTCCTTCTGCGCCTTCACCTATTAAAAATGCTCCTACAACGGCAATGGTAACTAAAAAGTTTATATTAAATTTGCCTTTTAAAAATGATTTTATTCCATTTGGAATGGATTTATAGCCAGAAATTGCAACTACAGTTAGAAATAATATTTCTGCTAGAAATTTATAGGTAGTTAAAAAATTAAAATATAAGCCTAGAATAAAAATTATGGCAGATGCGGCTATTATGTAAAGGTAATTATGTCTTTTTACCGGTTCTTTTTCTTCAAATAGGTCTGCAGCACAACATCCACAAGAACTTTCTTTTTCCTGATTATGTTTTTCTTTTATAGGTTGATTCTCAATGCCATCACAATGAGCTTCTTTTTTTTCTAACTCTATATTATGATCACAGCTGCAAAAGTTGTTAGTTTTGTGTGCTTTTATTTTACCCGGGTGGATTTTATTTTTCAGTGCCATGGTAAGGGCTCCCTAATATCAACAATAGTTATCTGATACAAGTCTTCATATGATTTAATATTCATATGAACATATATACATTTCCATTAAACTTAAGAGTAGGGTATAAAATCCAGATTTATGGTTAAAAAGCAGTTTTATTTCAATAAAAATTTATCGTTTTAATTTAAAAATCATATAATAGATTTAAGTAAAAATAAGTATTAAAAAAATATCTATATTTAAAATAAGGGACTATTAACTTAATATTCTAAATTAAGCCAGAAAATAAGATGGCTGTAAAAGATCTGGTTCTAGATTGGTAAAAACATAATTTTTATTTACTCCCCACCATACTACAGCTTTTCTTGAGTATGCTCCACACACAGCTCAATCAGGGCAACAACATGTTCATCTGCTAGAGAATAATAAGCCATTTTACCTACTTTTTTGAATTTTACCAGATTTTTGCTTCTTAGAACTCGAAGCTGATGAGAAATGGCGGACTGATTCATATCAAGTGCTGCAGCCATATCACAAACACATAACTCTTTTTGAGATAAGGCATAGAGGATCTTGAGTCGGGTAGAATCACCAAATACTTTAAAATTATCAGATACTTCAAAAAGAAGCTCATCTTCAAGCATTTTAGACTTTACAAAATTAACTTCTTCTTCATGTGTACATACAATTTCACATGTATCTTTTTCTTCCATATGAATAAATGACCATCAGATTGTATAAAATTTTGGATTTCAATAATACTAAAAAAAATTGTAGAAATTTATAATAAAAAGTAAAGCTAAAATCTAAAAATAAAATTTAAGGAATTAAATTCTCCTAAAAATAATAAAATAGGGAGTGTCAACCTTCTATCATGATGAGTTTCCCTGTTTCCGGGTCTTTATATACTTTACCCATTTGAACGTACCCTTCTCCAGATCCTGATGATGTTTCAGGCGTGTCATTTAGTTCTTCTCCCATTTGAAGTTCTGCTACCTGTTTCATGGCTTCCATGGTTTGTTGGCGTTCTTCTGGGGACATATCGGCAAAGACCACACTCTGCATGTTCCAGGACAATACCAGAAATATGAGAAACCCTACTGATAAAACCAGCATGGCATCCACCAGGTTGGCGGTTCCAGCCATAGGGTCTTCATCCTGCCTACCAAACCGTCTTTGTTTGGGCCGTCGAAGCATTTTTATTAACCTCCAGTACAGTTTCAGCTAAGGTCTCCAGGTTAGAAAGGTATTCTTCATACCACCGTCGTCTGACCTTGGAAATAAAGTAAGCTATACCTCCTGCAGCCAAACCGGCCACGGTGGTGTCAAAAGCAATAATAATTGCTGAGGCCAGAGCATTAATATCACCGGCACCCAGCGCTGCTAAACCAGGACCCATAGGAATAAGGGTTCCCATTAGACCCAGGGTGGGTCCCAGTCGGGTGACCATAACAGTTTTCTCCAAACTCTTTTCAATTTTAAGTTCTTCATTTTCAATTAATTTTCGAGCCAAAGCCTCACGAGACTCCGGACCAAGGTCCGTGCTTTTTGCAATTTCAGCCAGAATATTCTTCTGACTTTGAGGAAGATCACTGTTATCCACTGTTGCCATAACATCATCAGTATTTTTTGAGTGGGCTATGGATTTGATTAAATCTTCAATCTGCTGAACATCTATCTTAATCCGGGATGAATACTCTGATATAAGTCCTCCCATGGAAATTACCGCATATATAATAAAAGCCAAAAGGCCAATAATAACCGGAATAAGAAGACTTTGCGCTACGACGTGTAAACCGCCACTTAATAATTCACTGCCAGGTACTGCTACCATCTAAAATCACCTATAATTTAATTTTTCATTCATTTATTTTTCAAGTAAAGTGCTTTTTTTCCTGTTTAAAAAAATCCCCAAACCAATTAAAGCCCCTACTACAATTATAACATAAAACAGAGTTAAAAGAGAAGGCACATTTAAAGGACTCAATTGAGTTTCTGAAACAGCACTTATATTAGGAATAAGAATAGCCGAAACCAAAAAATAAAGCCCTACAAAGAGCATAAAATTACCTAATAAAAGAGGGTAAGGTTTACCAAACCATTTTACTATAAAATCAGAAGCCAAATAAATAGCCATGATAGTTACACCCATTATAATCCCTGCATACTGACCCACAAAAGCGGTTGAAACTCCTATAACTGGAGCAGCCATAAGTATAGCTGCTAAAACTGCACCAAAACAACAGGGACAAGGCGCAATCATAGCCACACAGGAAGCTTTAGCATTATTTCTACCATGCACCTTCCACTCCCTTATGGTATGGAAACCAGCATAGATGATTATAAGTGCCAAAACCACAAAAATTATAAAATTATAATCATAAACCACTTTAGATATAACCTCAGTATAATCTGAAATCAAATAGGATAGTATAATAATCCCCGCACCATACCCCGCTGCAATAACCGCTGCTACTTTTTTAGAAAGACCAGCAAAACCCATAGCAAGCCCAATCTTAACCCCAAATACCAGCACTGCTGATAAAATTCCTAACTGCCATAATAAATCAAGCATGATAATATACACTCCTTAAAGTTTCAAACTCCATCTTTATAATACATTATATATAATAGTTATTATTACGTTTAGACCTTATTCGACCTTATTGGTAATACTAGGGCCCTGGTTATTACCTCATAACCACTTTAATAGGATTTTTTGTTACTAATTATTTACTTAAAAATTTTTATAAACAGCTCCGTTTTAAAAAAAAAATAGAAAAGAGGGAACTATTTTTTTAAAATTCTCCACAAATCATTTTTAAAGTATCCTGCAGCTACTAAACTTAGTAAGAGAATAACTCCTACAATTGCAGCTATTGGAACTCCTGATTGTGCAGAACTTGCAGCATGGGCCTCTTCCACCTCATATGCTTTTTGATTTTCAGTTCCCACGCTTTCATCTGAGTCTTTTTGCATCTCCACTTCCACTACAGAAGCCTCACTTGCATCCCTATAATCACTTACTTCACCAGTAGATCCAGAAGTAGGATTAATGGGGTTAGAAGGATTGGTAGGATTTGAAGGAGACTCTGGATTGGATGGATTAGTTACACCAGGTAAAGATAACTTCATCCCGGTAGCACTCTCCATGATATTTGCAAACTGTTCAAGGGCATTCTGGCTTAAAGTGGAACTACTCATCACATACTCATTAAAGGCCATATTGGCACAGGTATGATGACAGCAGGTCACCCCATACTCCAGATTAGACTGAATATAGATATCAGCTATAGCAGAAACCAGGGATGGATCACCATTCCACATATTCCGACGGGCAACTTCCAGACTCCAGGCAGCAATGGATTTGAATGCATGGGGATTGGCCTCTATTAACTGATTGCGCATATCCTCATTCAATACAAAGTATTCCGCAACGGTATCCCACATCCAGTCTTCTACTGATTCTGGAGAAATACTATGCCATCTAAACAGGTTTTCCACATGTTTATTGATGGTGTTTGCTCCTGAGAATCCATTCTTAAGCAAGCCTTCCGCCCATTTAGGATTAAATACCCTGGTTCGCAGTTCCGTATTCAGGAAGGTGGATAGGCTCTCAATTTTAACATTAAGAGTCCGGCTATTGGCAATGTAGATATTCACTTCTTTACCAGAAAGTGACTGGGCAGCCATGGTAAGACCTCCCAGATACTGCACCACATCATCATTATCCAGAACACCATATAATCCATCCCGTACCTGAACCGTGGCATCTATCCGGGTTAGCTGATTTTTAAATGCATCCAGACCACTAACTGCAAACTGGTTACGTCCATAGTAATAGGACATCCGGTTGAGGTAAGTGTCCACCAGGTCAGATTGATTTTCCCAACCGGTGGTGGTAGTGGTCAGTTCACTTAATCCAGTACCATAGGCTTCTGGAGCTGGTCCGAATATACGGGCTATGGCCAAATTTTCAGCCTCGGCAGGACTCAATCCCAGATTTAAGAACTTTTCCCGGTCTTCTAAATAATTTTTCCAGATGTGATTATCCTCCCCATTTTCATCTAAAGATGCTACTAAACGGAAAGCATCATCCAGCATGTCAATGGTATAGGAGAAGGTATCACGGAATAATCCACTAATAGAAACCGTTACATCTATCCGGGGACGGCCCAGCTCTTCAAGAGGAGTAACCTTAAAACCATTTAATCTTCCAGAACTCCAGACTGGTTCCAGGCCCATTAAACGAAGTATAAGGGCAATGCTTTGGCCATTAGTACGCATGGACTCAATGGACCACAGTACCACTCCCACATTATCTGGATAGTGGCCTTTCTCCTGGTAGAATGAATTTATCAGATCATCGGCCATTTTCTTTCCTAGCTCCCAGGCAGCAGAATCAGGTGCTGTACGGGGATCAAAGGAATAGAAGTTATATCCAGTAGGAAGTACATCAGGTTTTCTTATAGGACTACCCGAAGGAGCGGGTGAAATAAACTCCGCCCTTAGGGCCGCCAGTAAATTCTGGATTTCGTAGTTATGGCTCAGGTTTTCTCTTAGCATTTCCCGGTATTCAGGGTTATCCCTTTCTTCCGGGTGAAAACTCACAATGGATTCTATCATTTCATCCAGTAGCTCCCCGGATAGAGGATTACCAAAGATATGCAGACCATAGGGCATCATTTCTTCAGAGAGATCTTCCAGGTAATGCTCCACTTCATGGATAATATCCTGAAACGAATCATTTTCCATATCCAGATTCAAATCCACATGTATATACAGTTTCAAGATCAGTTCCATGATTTGATATTTCAGTACCTCTTTTCTTTGAGGATCCAGGGAAGTGTGGTAGCTACTTATCATATCATTTAAATCAGCCAGTTCGCCATAGAGTTCTGAGGGTATCATAGGTGGAATCATATGATCAATGATTACCGCATAACCTCTTCTTTTAGCCTGGGTACCTTCTCCTGGGTTTTCTACAATGTAGGGATAGATATTGGGCAGGTTTCCCAGTAAAACGTCAGGCCAGTCATCTTCTCCTAAACCCACACTTCTTCCAGGTAACCATTCCAGGGTTCCATGGGTTCCCAGGTGAATAACCGCATCGAAATTATTTTGCATCCACATGTAGAAGGCTATGTACTGGTGATGTGGGGCTAAGGTGGTGGAGTGTCTGATTTTTTCCGGGTCTTCTCCCCAGCCACGCATGGGTTGGGGACCTAAAAATACATTACCCAGCATGATTCCCGGGATAACGATCTGATCATTATAAATCATCACATTTCCTGGTGCTGGTCCCCATTCAGCTAGAACTTCTTCCTGGAGTTCTAAAGGCAGGGTTGCAAACCACGCCAGGTAATCACTGATGGGTATGGTTATGGCTCCTGCTTGAACCACTTTTTCCAGTTCACCCGGGGCCCATGATCCCACATTGTTACCGGCATTAAGCATCAAGTCCACAATGTCTGCTGCAGAATAATCTACGGGAATATCATAGCCATCTTCTTTTAAGGCCTTCAGGATGTTTTCCACACTGGCCACCACATCCAGGTAGGAAGCAGATACTCCATCTTTACCTCCTCCTATATTGTAGTATAATAAGGCTATTTTTTTGTCCATATTATCCATTTGGCGCAGTTTGACCCAGTTTACCACTCTACTGGTGATTCTTTCAATCCTGTCTGCTAGAGGTGTAAATCGTATCACCAAAATCCCGGTTTCAGGGTCTACTTCGGCGTTTTCTTTACCTCCCATGAGGATGGGTTCTATTCTACCATCGATTTCTGGTTGGGCAATCTGCCAGTGCAATTCACTTACCAATCCATAGGAATTATCCAGCCATTCCTGTAGATTGGAGGAATATACTGGTGCAAAAACTGGTACATTCAAATCCCGAAATATTTCCACACCCTTGGTGACTCCGGAGACGTAGTTGAATCCCACGCAGGTTATAAGAGCATCTATACGGGACTGGTTTCCATTTTTAAAATAGAGGTCCATGATGTTAATTCTCCCCTGGGTATTGGCAAAGGTGAGGATAACATTTACTCCTTTACTCTCCAGACTCCTCAAAAGAGCGATGTGCATCTCCTGGTTATCACCTTTAAAGCTGGAGTCATAGGCCACAATACCCACCCAGGGTGCATCAGCCTGGTAAGATGCATGGTTCTGATACCAGTTATAGTATTCTTCCCAGGTAAGGAAAGTGGGAGCATCAGGGTGATAAATCCACTGATTAGGCCATTTAACCACAGATAAATCTTCACCATCTTTTAGTTCCATACCAATGGAATTTAAGATATAAAGCTGGAATCTGCGGATGTTTTCCTGGGCACCCTGAGCCCAATATTCACGAGTAAGGGTATCATCGCTGTTAAAACGGGAATCATCCACAAAACCCACACCACACCGAATAGCTAATATTTCCAGAGCATTACTTTTTTCAATTAGTTTTTTGATTTTAGCTACACTATCAGGACCACTTACCATCTGGATGGCTATCAGGTCTGCTTTTATGGCAGCTTGTTCTAATTTTTGTTGAGTTTCTGCATCATCTGAACTTAACTGTGATAAACTGAAGTAGTGCAGATTGTAATAGTATCCCTGATTTTTTAGTTGTTTATATGATTCTGCAAATGCTTTGGAGTAACTATCAGAACTACTGATTATCAAGAGGTTGTAGGCTCTAAGGTTTACATTTGCTTCTCCCTGGAGTTTAGAATCTTGAGGGTTTAGTTGTGAAAGATTTACTGTAAGTGTTTGAGCTACATGTCCTGGTGCACTTACCAATAAGTTGATGCTGGTTTTATCACTGTTAAAATTAATCTGGTATTGCTGGTTTGGGGTTTTTATCACCGAAGTGATCGGGTTAAAGTTACCATCTGTATCTTCCAGGGATACGGTGGGTAATTTATCCCCGGAGAGTGCTTCTGGATGTTCCAGGTTGATATTCAGATTGATAGTTGCTTCATTCAGGGGAGTGCTGGTGGTGGAATAGGACACCGTTTCCATATCCACTTCCAGGGGATCGGGTTGTGCACCTCCCTGTGAATCTTCGGCATGTACTGCTCCACACAGTGCTAATGTGAAAACAATTGTTATTACTAGTAAAATCGCTTGTTTTCTAATTTTTTCACCTCCTTTTTTTGTTTTAAGTTAGTATAATCATATTCAATTATACTTGAATAAAGTTCAATATAACCTGATATTTATAATTACCGATTGGTATTGTAATTTAAAAAGTTAAGTTAAAATTTAAAAAAGAGGTGGAAAGGGCCTATATGACTTTTATAGTTAATAATAACCAGTTAAAAATTAGTAAACAGGAAAAAAGGTGGTTTCCAGAATTATTTATTATTTAATAATACATATTTTGATTAATTTTAAAATTAAAAAAAAAAGAGGAAATTTATCTTCTAAAATAGTTCAGCAGGTCGTTTTTAAAGTAACCTGCACCTACCAGAGCAATCACAAGAATAACTCCCACAATAGCCGCCATAGGCACACCAGAACTAGAAGCGCTGGATCCTTCAGCTTTAGATACCTCATAAGCCTGTTGAGAATCTGAAAGGCCTGCCTGATCTTCTATTACAGCTTCAGCTGCCTTCGATTCACCTGGTGAACTAGAAGAACCAGCAGATGACAACCCATCATTAACTACTTCCGGTGAAGCAGGTGTGGTTTCAACAGGTATGGAAGGATCCACTCCCGGATTAAGAGGCACACCCATATCCCTACCAGTAGCAGCCATTAATATTTCAGCAAATTGCTGAATAGTATTCAGGCTTAAACTGGAACTACTCATCACATACTGGTTGAAGGCCATATTGGCACAGGTATGATGGCAACAGCTAACACCATATTCTACAGTGCTCCGAATATAATTATCCGATAATGCTGCAAGAGTGGATGAATCCGCATTATTCCACATACCGCGCCGAGCAGCCTCCATTACCCATCCAATCATGCTTTGAGTGGAAAATGCCTGATAATCACTAGTGGCAGTAAACCGGGAGTCCAGTAAATTTTGAGCAACCTGTTTCCACATCTCATCAGATACCGCACCGGTAGTGGCATGGATTCCAAAAAGATTTTCCAGTCTTTTGGTATATTCTATCCATCCACTGGGAGTATTTAATAGCGAATCCATGTACTTAGGATTTAGAAGCTGGGATTTTATCTCCAGTTCAAGTTGTTCTTTTGTAGTCCGCACTATAACCGTGTTCTTGTTTCTAATATCCACCAGAAAGTCCTCTGGAGTTCCTCCTAGACTTCTAGAAGCAAGTAACATTCCACCGTACCAGTCGTAGTAATCATCAGTATCCAGTAATCTCCAGGTGCTGTCGATATTTTGAGTAACTATATCTACATTTTTTAAGAGATATTGGAATGTATTTCTGTTTTGTTCGATGTTTACACCATTTGGGGTAGATCTCCAGGCGTAAGATACCCTTGATAAGTAAACATTTGCTAGATCCTCACTGGTCTGCCATTTGCTGGTATTAGGTACCAGATTAGATATTCCAGTGCCCTCCAGCACCAAGCCATGTAAACCGAAAATACGGTCCAGAGATGGATTCTCAGAGTAGTGCTTTTTCACATAGTTTTCCTCTGCAGATTCTCCTGAAGCTTCAGCAGCTAGCTTTACTGCATTGTTCATAAGGTTAATCCATAGTTCATTCCCTGTTACTGCCGTTGTAAAGACATCTATGCGTGGTCTTTGCATGGTAACACCATCAATAGTAATGGTCAAGTTTTCAAGAGGAATTAACTCTGGCACAGGTTTCACATCACCATTGGTATTCCATGCTAGTTTTGTACCAAGTAAGTACAAAAACTCGGCTATGGCTATTCCATCGGTTCGAAGCAGTTCTGTGCCCCACATTACCATACCCCCTGTTTCTGGAAACTTACCATGTTTTTGGTAGTAATCAGATAATAGCTGATCAACCACTTGCTTAGCAGTCTCCCATGCTGCCTGGGTAGGCATCTTTTTTGGATTAGAAGCATAGAAGTTCATACCCGTGGGAAGAACATCCGCATAAGCAGGATCTGCTGCCAGGCCAGGTCTAACAAATCCTCCATTTAGAGCATTTAATAGATTATCCCATTCTTGATTGGCTCTTATTTTGTCAATGATTTCTTTGCAGGATTGGAGGTCCTCCAGCAGATTATTATCTATAACACCCAACTCCTCAGGATCAATACCAGCTGCAATCTGTTCAATATAAATCCGGACTTGAGCATCAATGGTATCTATCATATCCTCATATTGAATATCTTTTTGCATATCATAATAGTCTACACTTAAAGAAGGATATAAGACGGTTTTCATATGATCCATTATTCGGGTCATGGATGCAACTATGGTGAATACTCCTTCTACCAGTTCATCTCCGGTTAATACTTTGCCTAAGCTATGTAATCCCAGGGGTATTATGTCATTTTCAATTTCATGTAGCTGCATATGGAGCTTATCCAACCATGTTTTGAATTCTTCTTCATCTTCTTTAGATGCTAATCCTAATTCCTGGGCCTTAGTTTTGATTTGTGCTTCTAAAGCAGGTAAAATCTGATAATTACCCACATTCAAAGCATTTTTATACTGGTGGATCAGATCATGGATGAGAATCAAATCACCATACAAACCAGATCTTACCATTGCCGGCGTCATATGGCTGATGATCAGTGCACCAGCTCTATCCTTAGCAACCATACCTTCTCCAGGATTTGATACAATGTAAGGGTTGATATTAGGTATGTTGGTCAACTGGAAAGGCCAGTCATCTTCTTGAAGACCCACATTTCTTCCGGGTAGCCATTCCAGGGTTCCGTGGGTTCCCATGTGTATCATTGCATGGGCACCGAAAATATTCTCCAGCCAGTTGTAGAAAGCTATGTACTGGTGGTGTGGGGGTAGATAAGGATCATGGTAATTATCAACCTCCTCCCAGCCTCTACTTGGCTGGACGGTAATGAAGATATTACCCATCATCATACCAGGGATAACCAGAAATTCATCATAACTCATTATATCCCCGGTGAGATGACCCCATTTAGTTATAACCTGCTGCTGTAATGCTTCTGGCAATTTATGGAACCATTCGCTGTAAGTTGAGGTGTCTACCAGTTGTCCATTAATTTGAAGGGTTGCCTGATTGTTCTGGACGTATTGATTTAGCAGGTTCTGTGCCCAGCTACCTTTATTACCAAATTCGGCTACTTTAGTATAAAGTTCCTCTACTGAGGGTATTTCTTCATTGCCTAAGTCATAGCCTGCTTCTTTTAGTTTAACCAGAAGATCACGTAGACTCTGGAAAACATCCAAATAGGATGCTCCTATTTCCGCTTTTCCCGGAGGGTAATTGTATAATATTAAGGCTATTTTCTTGTCAGCATTTGGTGTTTCTTTTAGCTTAGCCCACTGGTTGGTTAAACTAGCCAGTTTCTTAATTCCTGCATCTAAAGGATGTTCAAAACCGTGCTCGTCTGTATAAGATATTACTATAGGGCTGTACACTCCTTCAAAGTAGGGAAATGTCACTGCGAATGTCCATTCATATTGAGCCCCCAGTGGATTGGTTAAACTCCCCAGATCAGAGAGTTGTACTCCTTTAAGAACATTAAGATTTATTCTTTCCAGTTCGCTTAAGGCACCATCTCCACCTGAAAGGTTGGCGTAATTAAGAGACCAGCAGTACAGTGAAGTAATTGCAGATACGCCTCTGTTCAATGGTCCATTACCATCTTTTCCCAGGACTAATTCTTCCAGTAAACTGCTTATAGGGGGATTGGTGGCACCCTGGAACAGGTTTAAAACTGCCCTTCCCTGACTTTCATATTCTCTAATTAGGGCATCTATGGTTGGGGCAAATTCGCCTCCAGGACCGTAATTAGCTATTACTATGAATGGGCTGGTTATATTTGATTTGTTTGTGTTATACCAGTTTTCAAATTCTTGATATACGCTGTTACGTGCCGTGGCTGCCCATGTGTTGTGATTCTGGTCTATCCATTTTAAACTGTAGTATGGTTCCTGGTATCCTGGATTTCCTTCTATCCATGCTTTAATCTGTGCCTGAGTAGGGACAGAAGACACAATTTTTGTGGGATAGTCAGGATGATAAATTCCCCAATTAGGAGTGGCCATCACCGGACTTTTACCATTAGCTGTGGGGTTGATGGTTGTCTCTCCCAGCAGATAATAGATGTATTCCGCCATATGCTGTAGATTTGTTTGTAATGCTGTTCCAGTGGCAAGTGCATAGTATGAGCCAATGTAAGTGTTTTCCACAGTATTATAAGTGTCTTCCCCATCTTTAAACCCGAGTAACCTTAATCCCAAATCATCTGGACCGCCAGTGTCAGTGTCACCACAATCTGGCCATCCAAAAGCAGTTGAAATCATGTTATTCAAATTTGCCGGACTATACAGAAGATAAGGATACCAAGAATCTCCCCAACCGGTTCCAGGCATGGCCATGTCCAGGTATGCGAAGTTTACGTATTCCATTATCCAATCATTAACTGGTGATGAGTTTGGGTTCCACATATCAAGATAAATCAGCCTTTTGTTGTTCAAATTTCGAATACCAATGCCTTTTTCTGCAACGGAACTTATTATTGCAATATCAGGCATGAAAGTGTGGTTTAAGGCTGCTTCGGATATGTTTGGATCCATTAATGTGGTAGTGGTCTTATAGGTAGAATATTTAATTTCAACCTTAATCTGGTTAAAACCAGATATAAAGTTTATATCATATTCGCCCTGGTCATTGGTTGATCCTGATGCAATTATAGAATCATCTGAAGGGTTTTTTATGGTTATAATTGCTCCTTGAACTGGAATAGCGTTTTCCATACTTGTATAAGTTCCAGAGCTTTCATTGTAAATCTCTTTTATTACTCCTTGAATTTTATCTGTATTTTCTGATTGGCTGGTTATGACTAGATATTCATTTGAATCAGGACCATTGAGGTTATTTGGATATAATTCCTCACCTCCCTGTGAATCTTCGGCATGCACTGCTCCACACAGTGCTAATGTGAAAACAATTGTTATTACCAGTAAAATCGCTTGTTTTCTAATTTTTTCACCTCCTTTTTTTGTTTTAAAGTTTCAGTATAATTATATTCAATTATACTTGAATAAAGTTCAATATAACCTGATATTTAAATTTACCTGATTTTTCAATTTAAGTTGAAAAAAAATAAAGTAAAGTTTAAATAGAGGGGAGGATTAATTAGAATTTGTGCGAAAATAAGACATAGATTTTGGGTCCATCTATAACCTCCTTATTTTCCAAAAAAAAGATGTCTAATGAGGATCTACTAAAAAAGATCCTCTAATTATATTTTAAATAGAAAAAATAACAATTTTATTTTAAGGATATTTTAAAAATAATAAAAAATCTGTTGGAGAATAGATTTGAACTACCATGACCTAAAGAGGTCAATGGATTCCTAATCCACCAACTAACGTGTTGGTTTTGCTAAAGGCAAGCCCCGTAGTTCCTACGGTTAGAATATTACACGCAGCGTTTACATCCCGGTCATGCATAATACCACATTCGGAGCATATCCACTGACGGATATTCAGTTTTAAACTTTCTGTAACATATTCACAGTTACTGCAAGTCTTAGAAGTGTATTTCTCATCAACAACCATGAAATGTTTATCATACCAATCAGATTTGTATTCTAATTGT
>JAHRFX010000121.1 GCA_019084405.1 Methanobacterium sp. | reverse complement strand
TTTTCATGATATTGAGGGTGAAAATAATATAAAATCGCTGCAAAACTCATAATAAAACTTTTACCACTTATCAAAAAGCTACATTAACCATGAAAAAAGAAATAAAAATCAAGGATTTATTCAAAAATTTACCATATCACTAGAAAAATCGATAGTGCCAGAAACAACAAAAAAAGCAAGAAGAACCGTCCCCGGTGCTTCTTTTTAAAATGGGGTGTAGCCTTGATCTTAAAGGAAAGTGGAATATCTATCAAATCAGCGATGGAAATGCAATGCATGGAAAAATGCAAAATTATTGCAGGGCATGGAGGAATAAATAAAATCATTACAAAATTAAATGTTATGGCTGATCCAGATATTCTTAATTGGGTAAGCGAGGGAGAATTATTATTGACCACAGCCTATTCCTTTCTATTCCAGAATAGTAGCACGATCATTAAAAACACGGCCAAAATCAGGAAGGGTATGCCGGTGAATGGATTGGATGACGGAGCAGTAACCAGAGAAGGTAACCCGGGTAATCCAGAATCTGCAGAATTAAATATAATGGCAACAAATAGATTATTTACAATATGAACTCCCGTGGCCGTTTCTATGCCGTTGTCAGCCAAGGTAATTGTCCCCAACATAAATCCGATGATGAATGTGGATATTACAATGAAAAGACCCTGATCGGTATTACTGCCATTAAAGAAGTGAACCAGGCCAAAAAGTAGGGAAGTGACCAACAACGGGATTACCGGCCTTTTAGAGATAAGACTTACCCCTTGCATCAAGTATCCGCGGAATAATATTTCTTCAAAGGACGCCTGTACTGGAAATGTTAAAAAACTCAAAATCAGAAGGATGGAAAAAGCCTTAGGATTTGGAGAAAAGTGATAAGAAGCGGGGTTAATTAACAAATCAGGTAAGGTCAGTAAGCAAAGTATTAAAAACCATAGAAAAGCTCCTTTAAAGAGCATTTTCCAGCGGAAGTTTTCACCATAATTTATGAGTATCTTAAAGTTTTTATGATGTAAAAATCGGATAAACAGGTAAAATAATATAAAAGAAAAGGTGTAGGTAACGCCAAGTCATTTTAGAAGCAATTCAAAATAAAGACACATTATTAGGCTAATTTATCATCCAGAGCTAAAAAGTACAACCAAATAGTAGTATCAAAATACAGTTTAATCTGATGCAAGATATTAATATAATTGATAAAATTAGCCAATAGTTGATTCTAAAAAATAATGTGGGAGGTACAAAATGAAAAAAATACTTGTTTCGCCATCAAGATATGTGCAAGGAGAAGGAGAACTCAAAAATTTAGGTGTATACTTGAAGCCCTTTGGAGAAAAGGCATTACTAGTAGCCTCCAGCGAAGATCAAGCAAGGGTACAAACTCAATTGGATGAAGCTATGGGAAAAGAGAGTTTTGAATTAATCAGTTGTGGATTTAATGGTGAATGCTCAAAGGTAGAAGTGGCTAGGATAAGAGAAATAGCAGGAAAAACTAGTTATAATGTTATTATAGGATTAGGTGGAGGAAAAGCAATAGATACAGCTAAAACATTGGGATATTATGAAAAAAAACCAGTAGTCGTTGTTCCTACCATCGCATCAACTGATGCGCCATGCAGCTCATTAGCAGTACTATACACTGAAGAAGGCACATTTGATGAATACATATTTTTCGGAAAAAATCCTGACTTGGTTTTAGTGGATGTAGAATTGATTGCAAAGGCACCGACAAGATTTTTAGTAGCTGGTATGGGAGATGCATTAGCAACGTATTTTGAAGCAAGATCCTGTGAAAGATCATTTGCAAATAACATACCAGGAGGCAAAAGTACCAAGACTGCTTTGGCGGCTGCAAAATTGTGCTATGAAATACTACTTGAAGATTCATTGAAGGCAATAGCGGCAAGCGACTCAAATGTTGTAACGCCAGCATTGGAAAACATAGTTGAAGCCAATGTGTTGCTTAGTGGACTAGGATTTGAAAGCAGTGGATTAGCGGCAGCACATGCAATTCACAATGGGCTAAGCGTATTAGATGAAACACATCATTATTTTCATGGGGAAAAGGTTTCTTTTGGAACCCTTGTTCATCTAATATTAGAAAATGCACCAACAAGTGAAATAAATGAAGTAATTAATTATTGCAAGAAGGTTGGTCTTCCAACGTGTCTAAAGGATCTTGGAATTACTGACAATTCACAAGAAAAATTGATGCCAGTAGCAATAGCATCATGCGCAGAGGGAGAGACGATTCACAATATGCCATTCCCTGTAACACCTCAAATGGTATTGGCTGCGATATTGGCAGCTGATAAATTAGGACAATAGATTGGAGGAGAGTCGATGAAAAAAATAATTAATCAGTTAGATAATATAGTATTAGAAATGTGTGAAGGAATAGAGAGAGCATATCCGAACAAAATTGCTTTTAACAGCAGATATAAGATATTAAAGCGGAAAAAAATAAATAAATATAAAGTAATACTAATCAGTGGAGGCGGAAGCGGACATGAACCAGCCCATGGAGGATTAGTTGGAACAGGAATGCTAGATGCTGCAGTGTGTGGAGATGTGTTCGCATCACCTTCAACAATACAGGTCTACAACGCTATAATTGAAACTCAATCCAGCAAAGGGACATTGCTAATAGTAAAAAATTATTCTGGGGATTGCATGAATTTTGATGCGGCGGCTGAAATGGCATTAGAAGATGATAACATAATTGTTGAAAAGGTATATGTCAATGACGATATCGCAGTAAAGGATAGTCTGTATACTGTAGGTAGGAAAGGAGTCGCAGGCACGATTCTTGTGCATAAGATTGCAGGAGCGGCTGCGGAGATGGGAAAGGATCTTTCAGAAGTAAAAAGAATAGCCGAAAAGGTCATAGCTAATGTAAGAACGATAGGATTTGCACTTACATCCTGCACAGTGCCAGCCAAAGGTGCGCCGACCTTTAAGATAGAGGATGACGAGATAGAGTTTGGGGTAGGCATACATGGAGAGCCAGGAATAGCAAGAGAGAAAATAGCAACAGCAAATGAGCTTGCAAACAGGCAGGTAAAGATGATTTTCGAAGACCTCCCGTTTGAAAACGGTGACGAAGTGGTGCTTTTGGTTAATGGTTTAGGGGGAACACCACTTATGGAGCTATATTTGCTAAACAACTCCGTAACTAAAGAAATTGAAAAATACGGACTAACAATTTACAAAACGATGGTTGGCAACTACATGACTTCCTTAGATATGGCAGGAGCATCAATAACAATGTTAAAGTTAGATCAAGAATTAAAAGAACTATTCGATGAACCAGCTGATACGCCTGCAATTAAGGTAATGTAACAGCTCTTTGAGAAATTGGAGGAATGCAAGTGGATAAGTTAACTACAAAGGATATTATAAGAATAGTTGATATCATGTCTGATATTATAATTGAGAACGAGGTATATTTTTGTGAGCTTGATTCACCTGCTGGAGACGGCGACTTTGGAATGTCCTTGTCAAAAGGCTTTAGAAAAGTAAAGCAGGAATGGGAGACTCTATCTAAGGAAAATATAGGGACATTTCTAAAGGACTGTGGCATGATTATAACGGAATATTGTGGAGGAGCATCAGGACCTATTTGGGGCTCGGCGTTTAGAGGTGCTGCAAATTATGCAAAGGGTAAAAATGAGCTAGAATTATTGGAGCTAAGTGAAATGCTTCAGAGTGCTATAGATGGCATTCAAAAAAGAGGTGGAGCAAAGCTTGGTGATAAAACTCTTCTAGATGCCTTAATTCCAGCAGTTGAATCATTGAAAAAAAGCGCAAAAAATAATGAGGATTTGTATACCTCATTAGAGCAAAGTGCAAGTGAAGCAGTTTTGGGTGGAGAAAAAACCAAGGAAATTGTTGCGTCAAAAGGAAGAGCCACCTATTTAGGAGATAGAAGCTTAAACCATCCTGACGCAGGGGCAACTGCGATTGGAGTTATTTTTACAGGTATTATTGAAAAACTAAGGAAGTAAGTGCTTTCCTAGGGAAGGGCTTATAACCCTTCCGAAAAGCAAAAAGAACCGTCCCCACTGCTTTTACCAAGCAGGAATAGATCTATCTGGAACTAGTATGTATGGCTTAGTTCCTGCAGCTCAATTTAAAGGTTTAAATGCAACAGGTATGATTTTATCATCGGATGAGCTTTCAATTGACAATATTGTTCTTTTAAGTATTGCTGGACTTAACCATTATAGTGTTATAAAAAGCATAAATGATACAACTGTTCTTCTAGCAGATTCAGCTTTTGGTAATATTGAAATGACCAGAGAACAATTCAACGAACTTTACAGTGGCTATGTATTAATAGTGACCAATAATTCAACCAACAATACATTGAACGGTACAACTTTAACCAATGAACAAATGCAAAATATTAAAGGAACAAATATGGCTTATGTGGCCGGAGGTGCACTCATATTAGCTGGGCCTGTAGGTTGGACAATACTTGGTGGTATTCTAACGGGTATTGTCATATACAATCATCTAATAGATCCTTACCTAAAGCGTCCAAAAATAACTACTACAGCTACACAACAGAATAGCCAAAATTATCCAGTTGTTCGTTCTCCAACGATAAATTCATACACGCGAGCAAGATCGCCCGGTAATAAATATACGCCTACAGGCTATGTTTCTCGTAATGGTTATGTATCTACTAATAATATACGCCCTGTTGATTTGGAATATCAACGTAATTACGAAAAATATACAAATCGGAAATCTAGTGAATTAAACAAAATTATTGATACAATACCCAATAAAGAAGAACACGACGATAAGAGAATATTCATAATAAATCAGAATAAACTCTTAAAAGACCATCAAAATCGTATAAAAGAATTTAAAAATTTAGTAGGAGGTGCTGATCCCAGTGATGATGATGCTAAACTTATAGTCAAGATTATTACAGATGGCTTTAAAAGAATGCATAGAGGATCAATTAAATGTAAAAATGGGGATATGGTAGGAGGCATGTCAGATATTACGGTAGGAGTCATGGAATTTCATTTAGGTATGGGTGTATGGATTCAAAATCTCTGAATATACGAACTTTAAGACATGTAAATATACATGTCATATTTTTTTTTTAGGAGGTCTTAAAATATTATTTAAAAATATAACAAAAAAAAGCGTTTTAAAAAAGCTGATAAATTTATTAATCCAGGAAAATATCAAAAAGCACTGGAAATATATGATGAAATTTTAAAAGATGATTCAAATGATTCCCAAGCATTGTTTGGTAGGGCTATTTCGTTATCAGGGCTTGGAGATTATAGGGAATCATTAAAAGCTTTTGATAAAGTGTTGGAGATAACTCCTGATAATCATAAAGTTTGGTTTGGTAAAGCTATTATTTTTTATAATCTTGGTGAGTATCAGGAAGCTTTAAAATCCTATGATAAATCTTTAGAATTAAAACCAGATTATAAAGATGCCTGGTTTAACAAATGTGGGGTTTTAATGACACTTGAGAAATATCAAGAAGCATTAGAATCTTTTGATAAAGCTTTAGAATGGTATCCTGAAGATGCTTATCTATGGTTTGAGAGGGGCTTTGCTCTGGAAAAACTGGGATTACATAATAAGGCAATAGCTTCTATTAAAAAAGTTCTAGAATTAGATCCAAAATATCCTGGTGCACAATATACTTTAGCACTATCTCTATCACAACTGGGAGAATATAAGTTAGCATTAGAATCTTTTGATAAAGCATTAAAACTGGAACCAGAAAATGTTGATGCATTATTTAATAAAGGCTATTTCGCATTAGAAGCAGAAAAATATCCCGAAGCATTAAAAGCTTATGATAAATTATCAAAATTAGAACCAGAAAATGTTGACGTATGGTTTCAAAAAGGATATATATCAAAAAAATTAGGAAAATATGACGATGCACTAAAAGCATATGATAAGGGCCTGGAATTATATCCCGAACATCCCACCGTCTGGTTAAATAGAGGTAATTTACTAAGAAAACTAGGAAAACAACAAGAAGCAATAAAATCCTATGATAAATCTTTAGAATTAGACACTAATGCCATTGATGTATGGTACCTGAGAGGAATGGTCCTGGGAGAACTTGGAAAAAATCAAGAAGCATTAGAATCTTACAATAAAGTTTTAGAAATGAATTCTGGTGACGTTAAGGTATGGGGTAACCGGGGAGATGTTCTTGAAAAACTTGGTAGGTATCAAGAAGCATTAGAATCTAATGATAAAGCCTTGGAATTAGATCCCCATAATGTTGTAGCATGGTACAATAAATGCCAAATTTTAGAAAAACTGGAAAAACACCTTGAATCAGTAGAGTGCTATAATAGAGCTCCAGAATTATACTCCGTATATAATCAAGATGAACTTCAATCATTCATAGATTTTTTTGATGATTTTCTAAACACAGACCATGAAGATGCCTCAATTTGGTATAATAAAAGCGTCATTTTTCAAATACTTGAAAACAATCAAGAAGCATTAAAATGTCTAAATAAAGCATTAGAATTAAAACCAGATTTTGAACCTGCTAAAAAAGCAAAAGAGAAAATCTTAAAAAAGCTATAATCTAGCAAAAAATATCCGGCAAAAGCGACGCCATATTTTTTCCCGGGGGTGTTGAAATAGGCTTACTTAAAAAATATAACCAAAAAAAGCGTTTTAAAAAAGCTAAAAAATTTTTAATTCAAGGCAAATATCAAAAAGCACTGGAAATATATGAAGAAATTATAAAAAACGATTCAAATAATTCCACAGCCTGGTCTGGTAAGGGAGTTTCTTTATCAAATCTTGAGGAATATAAAGAAGGATTAAAAGCTTATGAAAAAGCTCTAGAATTAGATCCCAAATATCCCGGAGCCGAATACAATAAAGCTATATCTTTATCCTATCTTGGAGAATATAACTTAGCATTAGAATCTTTTGACAAAGCTTTAAAACTGGAACCAGAAAATATGGAAGTATGGTTTAACAAAGGCTATACTGCATTAGATGCAGAAGAATATCAGAAAGCATTAGAAGCTTTTGATAAATTTTTAGAATTAGAACCAGACAATTCTGATGGATGGTTTCAAAAAGGATATACATTAAACAAATTAGAAAGATACGATGATGCACTAAAAGCATATGATAAAGGCCTAGAATTGTCCCCCAAATATCATATGGTCTGGTTTAATCGAGCTAATTCTCTTAGAAACCTTGAGAAACTAGAAGAAGCAATAAAATCCTATGACAAATTTTTAGAATTAGAACCTGATTACACCAATGGATGGTACATGAGAGGAATGGTACTGGGACAAATCGGAAAAAAACAAGAAGCATTAGAATCTTACAACAAAGCCCTGGAATTAGATCCCCTTGAAGCTGCTGCATGGTATGGCAAATCTGAAATTTTCCAAAAACTAAATAACGATCCAGAAGCATTAAACTGTTTAAATAAAGTATTAGAATTAAAGCCAGACTGTGAACTTGCTAAAAAAGCAAAAGAGAAAATTTTTAAGTAATAATGGGCATTGCCAATTATATCTGGTGCGCCGATATCAAAAAATCAGCTAAGAATCTGAGAATAGTGAAAAACAGGTTATATAATCAGATTTGATCATTTAGAGGAATAAAGTGGCATTATATGTCCAATAAAAAAATAAACATTTCATGATTTATAAGGCCAAATATACATTAATTTTCCAGCTTATATCCTAATTTTTCTCCAAACAATCATAACTCTAAAAAAAATAGGATAAAAAATATTAATAATCCTGAATCTGCTTTGACCCTTTAATATGATTTGCAACAATTTTTATTAATGATTAAGGTTTTTAAGATAAATTTAGCGTTTTAGTAAGATGTAAGCAAAAAATACTATTAAAAATATAAATTTAGCTCCATTATTTGGATCTTTTAACAACAGAATATCATTAAATACATAATAATACAATATTACTATTCCTTGAAAAAGTATAACACCTAAAAACCCCCAAAATAGTAAGTTTGGACTTCCTCTTAAAGATACTAAGGCTAAGATAACTACAATAAAAAAAGAACCTTCCAATAAATTGGAAGGGTCTCTATAAAATAAAAACCTTGCCAAAGATAAAAGTAACAATAAAAGTAACATTATAATTAGGGCCGTATTGAAGTTCATCATAGTCTCCTTATTCATTATATCACTCCATGATTTTTTTTGGGAAAAAAAATATTTTAGTTTTTATCATCTATGCATACACAGGTAACCAACTTGGATCATTATTAGACAGAATCAATTTAAAACCATCAAAGATGAACCAACCACCACTAGCCATAGCAATTAGTGCTGGTCCCGAATCATCAAAAGGAGATAATAATATACCATATGTAAATATCCCCGCTCCAGTTGCAATTTTTCCAATACTCTCGACAGCAACATAAACTCTTTTAGGATTAAGTCTGTAAACTCCTTCAAATGATGTCTTTTTTACCCATTGACCTGGCTTGTATTTATATATTGTTTTCCAGTACCCCCGATTTACCTTTATCCATTTTACACGTATTTCAACTCTTGGGAATACATACCATGAAATTGGACCCCAACTTCTCCAGTATCCCGGAACATAAACTAAAGAAATTCTTGGTACTGAATAGCTAGTGTCTATCCATTCTCGGCCGACTGGATAGTAGTATCCCGGTATGTATGATTTAGTAGTAGTTTTCTTGACTTTATACGCTAATGCTTTGATATTCTGCATTTCATAGTCAGTTAATAATGTACCATTTAGTTGTATAGTACCATTTGATACTACTAGCACATATCCTGTGTAGAGTTCGTTGAATTTTTCCAATGTCATTTCTATGTTTCCTAGGTTGGGATCAAATAGGTAGACTGTTGTATCTGTGATATTTAGCACAATTTGGAAATGATTAATCCCATTAATAGATAAAACTACCAAGTAATTAGTTTTAAGTTGGTCTATTGGTAATGTTGCTCCAACTGCATTTAATCCTTTTGATTCTGCTGCTGTTTTCAATCCGTACAAGCTAGTTCCAGTATTATCTGTACCTGCTAACTGCGCTAGTTCAGCTTCTGTAGTATAAACTCCCATATTTTTCATGATGGTGGCCAATGCAGCAGGTCCGCAAGTATAGATACTAGTAGCCATTATCATTTTGCCAGAATCTCTTACTGATGTATCTGTAAGCCAATTGTCATTAAAACTATTTCCGTGGGAAACCAAATCCAATGGAATTAGCAGCAACTGAGGCATTAGAATTATTTATCAATGAAAATATCGATTATATAAACAGTCTTGTAAAAAAATATGAGAACTCAAACAAGGATTGATTAAGCTCTTATTTCTTCTAATACTTCTATTTAAAATCAGATTTTGAGATTAAATGAAACAATATAATGTTTTAGTAGACTTAAATCGGCGTATTGAGATTTTATTTAATTTTGATCAACTTTCACAAATGTAAATTGCGAGTCTGCCATTTGCCCCTTTGTTGAGATGATTCAACAATTTTGAAAATAAGTCTGGAAATTACAAATTTGATTTGTAAGTTTGTGTGAAAAAACTTAAATACTTTGAAGAATAGAATTTCAAAGTGGTGTTGATATGACTTATAAAACAAAAATTTCAAAGGGTTTCCAAACTGTAGTTCCATCTGAAATCAGGAAGAAATATTCTATTGGGCCTGGAGATCTTGTTGAATGGGTGCCTTCCAATGAAGGAGTTAAATTAAGGTTCAGGAAAAAAACATCTCTTCAGGATATTACAGGAATTGTTGAAACCAAAGAAACTGACACTGTAAAACTTAAGAAGAAAGTTCAAAGGGGAGAATCAGTTTGATTTATGTAGATTCTTCTTTTTTTATTGCATTGGCTTTAAAAAATGACCAATGGCATGAAAAAGCCTTGAAACTGATTCCTAAAATAGAAAATTCTGAAAAAATGGTCTCAAACCTCATAATCTCAGAGTCAGTAACTCTTGTGGGAAGTCTTGGTGGTGGCAAGAACGGTAAGATGATATACAATTACATAGCTGACAATTGCCATATAACTCATATTGATCAGGACATATGTGACAGTGCCATTGAGACATTCCTTAAATACGACGGTGTGCTTTCATTTGCGGATTCTGTATCAATAGAACTCATGAATATTTTTAAAATAAATAAAATTGTTTCTTTTGATTCTGATTTTGATAAAGTTAAAGAAATTGAGAGAATACATTAAATAGTTATGAGATATAATCTTGATAATACTTTAAGATTGAAATAACATTGCAGTAGTATTTAAATTATCAGATTTTGAAATTTTAATCTGAGGAGAAATACGAAACTGCTTAAATCAGATATTAAGAATTTTGATCAAGCTTCAATCCCCAATTGTGATGCTGAAATATAGTTTCATAGGCTTTTTCTAAAGTTGAATTACTCATTATTTCTTAAAATAACCTGTATAGAAGACTTTTCTCCAGATAAGCCGCTTTTTCTGGACACATCTCCATGCAGCACATGCAATTTATACATTCAGGATAATCAAATTCAGGTATATCGACTCCTTCACTCAAAGCTTCAACAGGACAGCTTTTAACGCATCTATTGCAGTTTGTGCAAATTTCAGGATTAATTGCAGGTCTTGTCCACCAGAATTTCAACAAACCTTTGGCAATAAATGATGGGACCATGTCTAATGAAGCAGCTAATTTAGGGGGCCATTTAAAATCATCCCTTATTTCAGGTTGATATATATCACCAAAATGAGAAATAATACGAAGTTCGTATATCATTCCAAATTGGAACAAAAAACGAATTTCGTATATAACATAGTTATCGGAAATTGCTTTTAATATAAGAATTATAAGATAAAATTGGAGGTATGAGAAAATGGAAGAGAAAGAATTAATCGCCAAGGAGATAGAAAATATCCCTGAACCATATCTCATAGAGATACTGAATTTTATCCGATTTTTGAAGACTAAGGCTTTGGAACAAAAGATGGAACTCGCATTAGCAAGTGAAGTGTCTCTTAAAAAAGATTGGCTGAAGCCTGAAGAGGATGAAGCATGGAAAGATTTATAAAAGGAGATGTAGTAGTCGTTCCCTTCCCCCCTCCCCTACGTTATATGAGTAATTTAGAATCTGTTTTTTTATGAACTTTTCTTCCTTTTCTTTTAATTTAAGCCATTTTAAAGTTTTTATAGCTAAAAGAAGACTTTTATATTCCTTAAATTCTGATTTAATGAATACTTTGGCCCTTCCTTTAACAGAATTTTTAATTTTGGTAGCATGATCATGGTAGATGTAATTATTGTCTGCAAAAAATTTAAGAATCTGCCATGCATATTTAGATGATTTTTCCAATTCTATCTGAAGTTCATTAGAAGTAACATACCCCTTATCCTCAATTATTTTATATACGGTGGGGAGAGCTTCAATCATCCTTTTATCAAATCCAGTTAATGTAGCCTCTAATATAGGCCCTCCCAGAATTATGGCATGGCCTAAATCTACCCATGAAGCCACGAGAACATCTTGCCCGTTTATTTGCCCTCTACATCGTTGATATTGGAAAAGTAGTGCGCTTTCTTTAATAAGTTGCATTAGCTTTTTAGAATCCCTTCGGGCCCTTGGATTGGTTGTTGGGAAAATTACATATAATTCCTTTTCATATGGAATTAAAACTGTGAAAGGTTTTAATAGTTGAAAAGCTTGTTTTAATGCTTCATATTTATAATCAAAAAGAGATTCACCACGGATTTCCTGAAGTTTTTTTTCAGTAGTTTTAAAATTTTCCTTCAGAATTCGCTTGGTCTGTTCCTCACTGTCATCAACAGGTATGATGAAATTCCGTGTTGAGAATTCAGGGTCTATTTCTATGGCCGTGGTGGTGGTAACAATAGTTTTCCACCATATTCTCCAGATCTAAACCCAATTGAAGATGTTTGGAGAAAAATAAAAGGAATAATATCAATAAACAATTATAGTAACGCAGAAGAACTAAAAAAAGCTTTTGAAGAACTATTTAAAGAAATAATAGGGGAAACATCATTTTATGAAAACTGGATCTCAAAATTCATTAACAGTGAAAAAAATTAAGTAATCAAC
>JAHRFX010000028.1 GCA_019084405.1 Methanobacterium sp. | reverse complement strand
CTTTAATTACTTTCGCCGAAAGATTTAATACATCACCATTCAATAACATACCATGCAGGGTGTTTTTTTGTGTCATAATAAAATATAACACCCTGCATAATATAATACTTAACTTTACGATCTACTGATTATATTATAAAAACAGGTGAAAATACACCATGAGTCCAGATATTATTTTCAAATTTACCAATGCCGGGATACTGGTAAATGAAGTTGCCTATGAAAAAATCAGCCTCTATGATGATCCACTGAGTCTGAGTTCTTCCCTGATAGCAGATCTGTCCCGTAACTATAATAAAAAGGATCTGCTTATCTTAACAGGGGACATGGTAGATAAATTCCTGGAAGAAAATGGAAATTCAGGCCGGGGCCCGGTGGGGGGAAATGTAAAAGCAGAAATAAGTACTGAACCCTCCCCCAATATTTTAAATTCTAATCTAGATTCAGACGCCCTGGAAAAACCTGGCTTAGGAACTTTTAAGGAAAATAAGGATTTAGATATCGAATATAATGAAATAGAAGATTTAAATGATGATAGTATAAGTCCAAATTATTCTAATGATGTTAAATTGAGTTCAGAACCATGGAACGATGCTGATTTTGATTTTAAAATTATAAAGGACACTAGTAAAAAATCCTATACCAGTGGGAATATAAAGGATATAGTTTCTTATTTTTCCAGTAGATATCACAAAATAAGAGATTTTCTTAAAAAAAGAAAAGATCTTAGTGATTACTCATCTATTGCTGATGTTTATCAATCCCAGGATGTTGTAAAAATTATTGGAATGGTAAAAGAAGTACGTACCACTAAAAATAATCATAAAATTATTGAATTAGAGGATAAAAGTGGGGAAATCAGTGTTCTGGTGCATAACGAGAACCATAAGCTATTTGATAAATCAGAAACTCTGGTCCGGGATGAAGTACTGGGGGTAGTTGGAAGTCGTAAAGGAAATCTGGTTATTGCTTCGGAGATAATTCATCCCGGGGTGCCCCGTATTGACGAGAAAAAAATGGATTTTTCCGTGGTATTTATTTCAGATGTACATATTGGAAGCTCCACCTTTTTAGAGGACTCCTTTAATAAATTTATTCAATGGATTAATGGTGATTATGGCAGCCCTGAACAAAGGGAAATCGCGGCTAATGTTAAATATCTGGTGGTGGCAGGAGATATTGTGGATGGAATAGGAATCTATCCCCATCAGGATAAAGAATTAACTATAAAAGACATTACCTTACAGTATGACGAAGCCGCCCGGTTATTTGGACAGATTCGTCAGAATATAAAAATCATAATAGCCCCGGGGAACCACGATGCCTCCCGGGTGGCTGAACCCCAGCCGGCAGTACCGGAAGAATATGCGGGAGCCCTTTATAAGTTAAAGAATTTGGAATTTGTATCCAATCCAGCCCTGGTTAGCCTGGATGGATTAAAAACTCTTATCTACCATGGTAGAAGTTTTGATGATATAGCCATGACAGTAAAAGGAATGTCACACGAGCAATCAGACCTTATAATGAAAGAGTTGATGGAAAAACGGCATATTGCTCCGATATATGGAGAACGAACTCCTTTAGCATCAGAATTAGAGGATCATCTGGTAATTGATGAAATTCCTCATGTGCTACACACCGGTCACGTGCATATAAACTCTTATAAAAGATACAAAGGCGTGCATCTGATTAATTCCGGTACCTTCCAATCCCAGACTGAATTCCAGAAAATATATAACATCGTACCTACCTGTGGAGAAGTTCCAGTACTGCACCAGGGAGTATTTAAGGTTTTAAAATTTTAATAAAATAAGATTGTTTTAATCTAAGAATTTGATTTTTTTAAAATTTTTTAAGTGGAGATACGTAATTTAAAAAAATTAATGTTTATGAGGATTAAACTATGATAGAACTCTTTAAAAGTGTGTTAGATACATCAAAATATATTTTTGATAGAAATCTTGTATCTGGAAAAGCAGGAAATGTGAGTGCCAGATTTAAGAACCCTCAGAAAGATGTGGTGGCTATTACTCCTACCGGGGTTTCATTATCCCGGGTAAGTAATAAAAATATTGCCCTGGTGAATATGAAGGGTGAATCCCTCAATAACTGTAAACCATCCTCGGAATTAGTTTTACATCTTAAGATTTATGAAGCACGTCCTGATATTCAGGGGATTGTACATACCCATTCCCCCTATGCCACGGGTTTTTCATTTTCAGAGAAAAAAATTAAAAGAATGGAAGGATTTGGACCCATAATTAATCCCTACCTGGCTGAAATTTCTTATTACAATCCCGGTAGTACGGAATTAGCAGAAAATGTTTCAAAAATAATAAAAAATGAAGATGTTATTATCTTAAAAAACCATGGTGTAGTTGCTGTTGGAAAAAATACACAAGAAGCGGGAGCTCTGGCTGAATTTGTAGAAGAAATTGCCAAAACTCAATTTGTATGTCATCAACTGGGAGGTAAAATTTAAAATTAATCCAAGTTAAAATAAGCTAAAAACTAATTATTATAAAAAAATCAGTTTCTAATTGACTCTAATTCACTGAGTATTTCCCATACTAAAGTTCGGGCATGTATAGGGATATTGGGATCATTACTTATTTCATCCAGAATGGATATGACCGTGCTGGCCCTTACTGTTGAATCTTCGTCTTTTTTGCTTAAAATATCATTGGATTCTTCTGCTGCTCTTCTTATGTTTCGTGGAACACTGGTGTCTTCCATAATATGTTTTAATATCTCAGAAACGCGATTAAATGTACTATTACTCATAATAACTCCTCCATATAAAATCTAGAAAAATATTAAATTAATTTAATTTAATTAGAGTATATCCATTGTGGTTTATATAACATGATTTAAAAAGGTTTTGGTATAAATTTAATCCAGGTTATTACAGGCTGAAAATAAAATATTTTTAATACAATCTCATTTAATTAGAAATAGCAACAGCAACAGTAACTTTATAACGAGCAACCTTTTTAATGATTAGTTTTGATTTTTCACCAGCTGCTATAAGGGCGGATGGCTCACATACCCCTTTTATTCCAAACTTACTTTCCACCAGAGGTGAAGTGGAACACTGGGAGGATTTAAAACTTTTAAGTTCATTAAAAGACACAATTTTCAGAGGAACTGCTAAATAGGAAGCTGCCTCAATAATACCTTTTTCATTACTCTTCATTTCCCCGGTGGCAATTAAATCCACCCGATTTAGGGGCAATTTTAGATTCTCCAGAGTATCTTTTATGGCTTGAAGTACTTGGTATTGGGTGACCCCTTTTCTACTTCCCAACCCCACCACTACTTTTTTAGGAGTCATGTAAATTATTTTATCAGAAATTATGGCTCCTATCTGATTATATTTAATAGGGAGGGAATTATGGTCCCTGAATTTTTTTTTATTTAGTAAATAATAACTTCCACCCACTTTGGGATTATCAAAAATATAGCAAATACAGGTATTACTGAATAACCCAATTTTTTCCCCATTTAGGAGGGATTGATTAAAATCAACAATAAGTTCCGGGTTTTCAATTTCCCAGAAATACCTGGAAGCCAGAGTATCTATACCTATTTTTTGATTAATATCAGTTGAAGTGGTTATAACGGCTCGCGCCCCGATTAATGATGCAATTTTTAAGGTTAGATCATTTGCCCCTCCTAAGTGGCCGGATAGAAGACTTATTACATGTTCAGCTTTTTCATCCATAACCAGAATACCCGGATCGGTGGTTTTACTTTTTAGAAGTGGGCAGATGGATCTAATCATTATTCCCGTGGCCATAATTCCCACTATATAATCATAAGAACTGAAAGTTTCTTTTAAATTATGTTTTACCTTTTTATGAAAAGTATCCACTTGAATTACCAGAGGATCCTCTATTAAAATGTTCTTTAATTCCGGGGCAAGTTCTCTCCCAGAAGAAGTTACACTTAAAATTGCAATTTTCATCTTTCCAATAATTTATAGCAGGCAGTATATAATCCCTGCCTATCTTCCCTGAGAATATAGGTAATAACTGAAAAATTTTAATATATAAACATTGTAAGTCAAATTAAAGTATAATTAGAAACTAAAATCAATAAAATAACATGTATTGCTATTAATAATATTATAGAAATGATTATAGTTAATTTTGTTAGTTTTATAGCATCATTAATTGTTTCTGGATTTAAATCTCTTTGAGGTGATCCCAGTTTATAAACCCCTTGTTTTATCAGGCTTATTTCAAGAGCACCAGCTACTGCTGCCATGGTATATCCTGAATTGGGGCTGGGTGTATTTCGAGCATCTTTAATCATCACTTCCCAGCTGTTTTTCCAGTTAAATCCTAAAATTAATGATGAAAATACCAGAATAATTCCACAAAAGCGTGCAGGAATGTAATTTAAAATATCATCCACTTTAGCCGGAAAATAACCAATCAAATAGTTTTCTTCATCTTTATATCCCACCATAGCATCCAGTGTATTTATTATCCTGTAAATAAAGGCCCCCGGAAGACCAGATATAACTGTGTAAAATAAAGGGGATACCACCGAATCAGTTATGTTTTCACTTAATGTTTCAATAGCAGCAGAAACAATCTCCTCTTTTGAAAGTGATTTTGTATCTCTACTTACCAGAAAAGACATTGATTGGCGGGATTTTTCTAAATCATGATTTAAGTCTTCCTTGATTTTCACTATAGAAATTATAAGGAATTTAATGGAAAAAGTGGTAGAAAGCAGTACCATGGAAAACATGATGTAAGTTAGTAGATTGAAACTTAAGATGTTTAATAGTGTAATTAAAGGAACTATAAATATTATAATGAGGAGTATGGTGAGGATTACTCCGGAAAAATTAGAGGGGATCTTAATTAAGAAAGTTTTTAGATAGCTTATCAATTTTCCCATCCATACCACAGGATGTATGGTTACGGGTAACTCCCCCAGTGTCAAATCCAGTGCAATGGCACCGGAAAATATTATTAAAAAGATTAATTCCATACACAATTTTTAGAGGGCAGTACCTTATTAAGGCTATGCTTAAATGTATATGAGTGGAGATAGAAATATTAATAATCAGGATGTGGTGAGTGAATGTCAAATATGGAAAATACAATTTTAAAATGGCTGGCTGATGAAGGTTTTTTTAAGAAAAAAATACCTGATGAAAATTCTAATTTTCATTTTATTGTCAATTACCCTGAGGGACATGTAATAGATGTCATTCAGCCCAAGGGGAAAGAAGACATGGTGGTAATTGGATGTGCTACTAATGTAAGTCCAGAACATACCTCCCAAATTCAGAATTTGAATAATAAAGAAAAAGAAAAATTCATCTGGGATTTTAGATTCTCTTTAAATAATTTCTTGGTGGATTTCCAGCTTCAGCATCCAGATAATGTATTACAAAGCTACGTTATAAGTGATCAAATTTATGAAGATGGTTTAACCAAAGATAGGTTGATACTGGTTATAAAAAAAGTTTTCAGGGCAAAATTACAGGGACTATGGAAAATCCAGGAGAGTTTTGGATCTGCAGAAAGTAATGCCTCTGGTAAATCCCAACCATCAGACAGTATGTTTGTTTAAATTAATATTAAATAACCTATTTTTTTTATTTTTAACTATTACTTTTTAATTAAAACCTTGTATTCCCGGCATATTTATTTTAGTAAGAAAGTCATTGCCAGTGTAACTAATTTTTTACCACTGCAAAATTCTAAAGAGAGGTAAGTTTCAAGTGTAAAATAATTTAAAAATAAGTTTTATTAATTCATGAAAACCGTTTTAAGGTTCAATTTAGTGCTGAATACATGAATTAAAGATTTATAAGTTATTTTATAAAAAAATGATGACTTTATATAAAATTTTCACCTGAAAATTAAATATTTAAGAGAGAGGTAAGTTTCAAGTGTAAAAATATTTTTTGCAATAAAATAAGTTAGAAGAGAGAGGTAAATTTCAAGTGTAAGATACGAAAATGAATGATGAAATTAATAAAGAGATGCATTGCAAGTGTAAAAAAAATATTATAGGCTAAAAAAAGACATAGGTTGCAAGTGTAAAAAATTATCTAAAAAAAATTTTTATTATAACTTTTTTTCATATAATTTTAATATTAATTAAACAATGTATTTATTTTTAAATTTGATGGATTGTATTAATACTAAACTATATATTTTTCTGATCTAATATTTAGTAAGTATCTTTACACTGGCAATGTATATTAAATACTATTAAAAAATAATATTTTATTAATTAATTTAAAGCTTTAAAAAATCTTAGATTTTAAATTAAATCTATTTTAAATATTTTTTAAAATATTAAATGATTAAAAAGATTTTTTTACAGTGGAAATGTATGTCTTAAATTCGCTTTATATATATTTTTTATTTACAGTGGAAATTCACCTCTCTCTCATCATTTTCCCCTTAAATTTTCTTTATTTACAGTGGAAATAGGGGTCTCTATCTTTTTTTTTAAAAAACCACTGATTTTTTTATTTACACTTGAAATTGATGTCTCTATCTTTAATTTAAAACAGGTATTTTTTTTTGTTTACACTTGAAATACATGTCCCCTTTTTCTATGATTAATATCAACTTACTGAAAAAATAATAAAAAGTTTTATTTGATAGATCATATAATGTTTTTACACTTGAAACATACCTTTATATTGTAATTATGCAATAGGTTAAATAGGATTTTTACATTAGAAATAATTATTTATTATGAATTTTTATTTCTAAAAGAAGGAAGAAAATGTTTCAATTGATATCTTAACCTAGTTGAAGATATTTTTTAATTATTTAAATAATTTATAATATTATTTCAGTTTTTGTGACAATAGTTCGGGGGTTCTATTGTTCTTTTGTTAGTTAATTAATTGATTTAGAGTGGTCGTATGAATATATTTGAAGAGTTAGGAGATAAAAAGACGGTTTTTGCTGATAAACAATTTTTAGATCACAGGTTTCTACCTGATAATCTACCCCATCGGGAAGAACAAATTAAATCAATTGCCAAGTACTGGATTGAGGCTTTGAATAGTGTAACCCCTCCAGATATCACTATTTATGGTAAAACCGGAACCGGGAAAACAGCAGTGGCAAAATTTGCCATGAAGCAACTTAAAGAAGCAGCTAAAAATAATGATTTGAATATTAGAACAGAGTATATACGTTGCACTGATTATACCACAGAATACCAGGTAATTGCCCGTTTATGTCAGCAGATGGGAAGAGATGTTCCCTACAGAGGATGGACTAAAGCAGAAGTTATCAATACTTTCCGGAACATGTTTAAAAAAAATGCATTTGGAAAAGATCTTATTTTACTGGTGGTCCTGGATGAAATAGACATACTTCTTAGAAATGATGGTGATGGGCTACTTTACACTTTAACCCGGACTGATAATGTTTCTATTTTATCTATAAGTAACTATGTGGACTTTAAAAAATTTATAAAACCCCGGGTTAGAAGTAGTCTGAGGGACCGGGAAATTGTATTTCCTCCGTATGGTGCTCAACAACTGGTGGACATACTGGAAGATCGTTCTAAATTGTCATTTAAAGAAGAAGCTTTAGGTGATGACGTCATACCCTTATGTGCTGCTTTAGCAGCAAAAGAAGAAGGCGATGCTCGTTATGCTCTGGATCTTTTAAGAACATCAGGAGAACTCTCTGATGAGAAAGAATCAGATATTGTACAGGGGGACTATGTCCGGGAAGCTAAGGATTACATTGAACATAATAAAATAACTGATATAATCATGACCTTACCCAGTCAGCAACAGCGGGTGCTGGAGTCCATATTATATCTCACCAAACGTAAAGAAGAAATCACATCAGGCAGGCTTTTTGAAGTATATAAAGATGTTTCAAGGGGAGATAGTGTTTCTTACCGTAGAATATTTGATTTCATAAATGAACTGGAAATGCTGGGACTTATATCCACTAACACAGTTTCCAGGGGCAGGGCCAAGGGAAGGACCAATATCATTGACCTCCAGTGTGATACCATAGTCCTGGAAGATGCAATCTGGGGTATGTAACTACTTTTTTTTAGAAGCATTATTTTATAATAATTTATTCTCTATTTTTTTTTAAAATTAAAATGATTTAATCAGTGACTCTAAAATCGCCATTCTCACAGGCACTCCATAAAAAGCCTGTTCAAAGTATTTTCCATAGGGTGTATGGTCCACTTCATGGGCAATTTCATCCATTTTAGGAAGAGGATGCATTACAATTAAATCTTTTCCTTTAATTAAGTTGCAATCAATTCGATAGGCACCTTTAATCCGGGAATATTCCTCTGGATCAGGGAAACGCTCTTTCTGGATTCGGGTAACATATAACACATCCACTTCATCCAGAACTTCATGAATATCTGAAGTTTCCTGGGCCACCACATTATTTTGATTTAAATCATGTACAATACCACGGGGCATTTTCAGCTCATCTGGAGATACAAAACTCATTTTAACCCCATACATGCCTAGGGCATATGATAAAGAATGAACTGTTCTTCCATATTTTAAATCACCTATTAAAGCCACTTTCAATCCTTTTATTTTCCCCAGTATCCTCTGCATGGTATAGAGGTCCAGCAGGGTCTGGGTGGGGTGTTGCCCGGCACCGTCACCAGCATTAATCACCGGAACATCCACTATATCTGATACATAACGGGCCGCACCCTCCAGATCATGCCTTATTACCAGGGCATCAGCATATTCAGCAACCATTCGAGCAGTATCAGCTAAATTTTCACCTTTGGTTACTGAACTGGCACCAGTTTCAGCAAAACCAATTACACCCCCATTTAATCGTTTCATGGCTGTTTCAAAGGATAATCTGGTTCGGGTGGAGGGTTCATAAAACATCATCCCCAATATTTTTCCAGTAAGACTATTTGATTCTTCTTTTGATCTGGCCACTGCTTCTAAACCTTCAGCAGATTTAAGAATTTCATTTATATCCCTTTTTGAAAAATCTTTAATAGAAATAATATTTTTTAGAGGAAAAGACATTATTAGACTCCCTAAAGATTAACATTTAATAATTTCTGATTTACTTTTTAACTATACCCTTAATTAAATCTGCTTAAATCATATATTAATTTATAATTTACGGGAAAACACCAGATAACCTGTATGTCCCACCATCCTTGTTTTAGGTCGGGTACCCTTATTTTTAACTTCAATTTCTCTTAATATACATTCTAAGCTATTAAAATCTTCAAAACCAGCATTTTTGCATATTTTCTTTAGAATCTGGACCTGTTCTATATAAGGAGCATAAACCGCTAACCATCCTCCTGTTTTTAAAGCTTCAAATGCTATATCAACAGCTTCCCATGGTTTAGGTAGATCAAAAAATATTAAATCCACATCATGCTCTGTAATTCCTTCTTTTACATCCTGATTTTTCAGTTCAATATTTTTTATCCCGAATTGATTCAGATTTTTTTGGGCAATTATGGAGAAATCTTCCCTTATTTCATAGGAGTAAACCTTCCCTTTTTCACCCACCACATTGGCAAAATGTAAGGCTATAGCCCCTGCCCCGGTACCGGCATCCACCACCCTATCACCGCAACCCAGACCAGTGTAGGAAATAACTATCCCAATGTCCTTGGGAAGCAAAATAGAACATCTCCTTTCCATGAGCTCTATAAAATCATTTACGTTAGATTTAATTACCTTAAATTCACGGGAAAGATGACTAAGCAGGGTATCACCTGCTTGAGCCTCTTCCAGGGCTTCTTTTTTTATGATCCCCAGGTCGCTCTGGAAATCTTTTTCTTCATTAACAAGGTATTTTTTACCTCTCTCATCAATTAAAATTCTCAAATTTGATCACCTGATAAAATTTAATAGCATATACGTAAAATTAAGGTTTTTATTTAATAAGACTTTGTTTCGGGTCTTTATTTATTTTTTTAAAACTGGTATCCACCACTTTTTTAATGTTTCTGGCGATTTGTTTACCAATCCCATCCACCCTTTGTAAATCTTCGGGGGAGGCATTGAAGATTTCTTTTACTGAACCAAACTCTTCCATTAATTTCCGGGCATTAACCGGCCCAATACCAGGCAAGGATTCCACCACATAGAGCTGCTGCTCCAATAAAGTTAATGGTTTTTTATCGGTTCTAACCTGAATTTCTGGTCGATTATGCATCTGTTCTCTTATAGCAATCCTGCGTATCAGGGCTGCAGTATCCCCTGGGGAACGGGTGGGTATTATGGGAATTCCAAAGTCCAGGGCCACAGCTGATAGAGCTCCCCTCACCGCATTGGGATTTATAAATCCGGAATAAAGATTATCCCCCTCTAAAATTAAAAGGGGCTTTTTGAATTCTTCCACCATCTCTTTTGACTGTTTATTCAATCTTTTATCTTTAATAGAACTAACAAAATCCGAAGCTGTTTTTCTTTCAATGGCTACTTCTTCACTTATCTGGTAATCAGCCACTGCCAGGGGCTTTATTTTTACCTGAACATCCAATTTATCCAGTTCACGGAGTACCCTGGAATTGATTTCCCGGGAGTCAGCATAGATTAAGGGCCGGTCTTGCTTTTTGCTTTGGTTTGAATTTTCCTTAAAAGAATTCAAGGTGGAATCTTTATCTATTTCCACCAGATTCCCTTTATCCAATTCCAGATTATTTAAAGATGTTTTACCAAGTTCTTCCTGCATTTTACGTTCTTTATGCACACTGGACCAGTAATAAGCTTCATCTCTAGTTTTTTCAGTTATGAGTACCATCATACGCCCGCTTTCTTTTCGCCCGGTACGGCCTCTACGCTGGATCATTCTTATTTCAGAAGGCACTGGCTCATACATCACCACCAGATCCACTGCAGGGATATCAATACCTTCTTCTGCCACACTGGTGGACAATAAAACATCATATACTCCCTTACGAAAACCCTTTATAATTTCTTTTTGTTTTTTTTGGGTCAGTCCTTTTTCCCCATTACGCTTTCCCTGGCCGAAAAATTTAACCGCATTTATACCTTCTTTTAAACAACTCTTATGAATCAATTCCAGAGTATCTCGATACTGAGTGAATACTATTACTCTAGCTCCCTCATTTTTTAGTTCTTTACTTAGAATTTGAATTAATTTATCTAATTTAGGATGTTCCACACCATTTTCTAATGCTTTACGGGTTAAAGTAACAGAGGGCCCAAAATCAGCATCTACCATTAAACCCCGGGCCGCTTTAGTATTCTTTTTCTTTAATCGTTTAAAGTACTCATGCAGGGTTTTAATGCCCTGGGTTTCTAAAAGTTCCTGGGCATGCTGCACATTAAAAGATGCAGCTAAAAGTGAAATTGCTTTATAACATTCTTTAGGAGGAGTGGTACTACGGGCAATACGATTTTGTACTTTATTTCGGGCACGTAGTAGATCTTTTTTACTAACGGAAATGGTGGGAATTACTTCCATGCTCTTAAGCATTTTTAAACGGTGTTTAAGGGCCTTATCCAGGTGGATTTTAATTTTTTCCATTTCCTCACCCATTTTCACCCCGACCCATTCTATTTTCACCGGATTAAAATAAGGACTAACATCTAGATCTTTTTCCCCTTTAATCATTACTTCCTGAATAAATAAATTATCACAAACCGCCTTTATTTTATCCTTATCTGATCCTGGAGAAGCAGTCAACCCCACTATAAGGGGATTTTTAGCTTCCTGTAAATAACGCCCCGCCAGATAAACATAGGCATAGGATCCCACTCCCCGGTGGCACTCATCAAATACCAGAAGGGAAACATCTTTTAGAGTATAGCGACTATTAAGCAGGTCTGATTCAACCGTCTGGGGGGTGGCACATATAACCTGCGACTCTTCCCACCTTTTTTTTCTATCATCTGTTTTTATGGCCCCGGTTAGGGAGGTGGAGCTAACAGTTAGAAAATCCCGAAAACTCTCCTCATGCTGGATTACCAGTGGTTTACTGGGGGCTAATACCAGTACCCGGGACCCTTTATATCTATTCAACCTGTCAGCTGCTACTAATGCTGCTACAATCGTTTTTCCTAAAGCAGTAGGTGCCACTATCATGGAATTACCCTTTTTTAAAACATCTGCAGCTAGTAGTTGTTGATAAAGCCGGGACTCAATTTTATCTGGTTTAATCAGTGGATGTGCAATGTATTTTCCCATGAGAATTATATTTAAAACGAGAACATATAATGATTTATATATGGTAAAAAATAGACTTTAGATTACTTATCCTGGTGATGGAGTTCCACCACTAACTGCTTTTTTTAAAAGATGATGACTCTACTTAATGTATCCTTTTAAAACATAGTTTATTAATATGCAGGAATCAAAAATAATGTTTAAATGGTGGAATAATGGAAGTATTAGCATTAACTCTGGCTTTAATTATATTACTGGGCCTCATCGCCAGTCAATTTTTTTCCAAGATAGGATTTCCCGGCCTATTTGGCTTACTATTACTGGGAATAATGATAGGGCCCTCCGGACTAAATTTAATCAGTGGATCATTTTTAAATCTATCAGAGGATATAAGGGTCATCGCCCTGATAATTATTCTTTTACGGGCGGGTCTGGGCCTTCACCGGGAAGCCATTCGTAAGGTTGGTTCTCATGCCCTTAAAATGAGTTTTATACCCTGTGTTATTGAAGGGGTGGCCATCATTTTCATATCCCAGCAACTACTGGGATTATCCTTTTTAGAAGCAGGTATGCTGGGATTTATCCTGGCGGCTTCTTCCCCGGCTATTATCGTTACCCATATGCTGTCCTTTATCACCCAAAAAAAAGGAACCGCAAAGGGAATACCCACTCTGATTCTGGCCGGGTCATCTGTTGATGATGTGGTATCCATAACTCTCTTTTCAGTATTTCTAGGAGCATACACCGGGGCCAATATAGATTTAACCTACCAGATACTGGGAATACCCTTATCCCTGATACTGGGAGCAGCAGGCGGATTTATAATTGGCATTGGGTTATTAAAACTCTTCCACTACTGGAAAATAAATGCCACCGAGAAAATATTCCTTATCCTGGCTGCAGCCATATTGTTTAAATCGCTGGGGGACCTCTTGAAGGGCACCGTACCGGTGGCAGGATTACTGGGAGTGATGATCATCGGCTTTGTTCTGGTGGACCGGGAACCTAATCTGGGTTACAAATTATCCCAGAAATTTGCCCGGATATGGCTTTTGGCCGAAATAATACTCTTTGTACTGGTTGGGGCCCAGGTCGACCTTTCTCTTTCACTCCAGGCCGGATGGCTGGGTTTAATTATTATCATTGGTGGGCTTCTGGCCCGTAGTTGCGGGGTTTACCTATCCTTACTGGGCAGTAAACTCAACCTAAAAGAAAAAGTATTCTGTATGGTTTCTTATACTCCTAAAGCCACGGTACAGGCAGCTATAGGGCCATTACCCCTAGCGGCTGGAGTTTTATCTGGAGAACTTATCCTGGCCATTTCAGTTCTGGCCATTTTAATTACTGCACCCTTAGGGGCGGCGGCCATAAAATTCACCGGGGAGAGATTCTTAAGTTCTGATTGAGTCTACCTGAAATAGTTATTCTAAATCAATGAGATTTTCAAATTCATCAAAAACCACCTCCAGGCCACACATACTGGGTACGTAATTGGCGGCCTTAGCAGAATCCACACCAATAACCTGGTAATTTAGTTCTTCGATAGGAGCCACCACCATACAGGTATCAAATACCAGCCTGCCACCGGATTGTTCTATAATTTTAGTGTAGCCCATCCTATCAGCCGCGGTCTTCATATTAATGGAAGTACACAGCCATAAATCATTTTTAAGTTTTTTACCCTGCAGGGTTTCTGCAACATTCCTTATTTCTTCTAAGGAAGCATGAGGACATCCCAAACATACCAGATCCGGTTTTTTAGTGGTGGTGGATAATTTCTCTTTTACTCCATCCAGTTTATTCCTATCCACAAATATGATATCTTTTGCTTCTGCAGGAAGAGCATCCTTATACTCCGGGGTGATTCTTTCTATATGGTAGAGGGCTACCGCACCAGAAGAAGCCAGAGCCGCACCTAATCCCTTTAAATTATCATTAAGAGGACGATTTTTTAATTTAAAATAAGGTTTACCTTCTTTAACAATCTGTCCCACCAGATATCCCAGGGCCCCATAATCGGTGCCCTGCAATTCACATTCTAGTTCCACCACCAGGTCACTTTTCCGGTTTTCTGGTAAATGGTAACCATAACAGGCAGTTTTACCACATATAGCTGCAGCAAGTGCTCCTGGTCCTCCTTCCCGGTTGGTCATAGCCCCTAAAATGGAGTTAGCATAGGCCACCGCAGAAGACTCAGACCAGGCAATATGAGAACCCTTTAAAGGCACGTTACCAATAAGATAAGGGGTACAGGTACAGGTGGTCATCACATCCATGTTACCATAGGCTTCCACTATCCTTTGCTGGTGGGTGGTAAATTCCCGGGAAAAACCCAATTCCTCCCATTTTTCCAGATCCACCCCGGCAGGGTTCAGGGTGGAGGCCACCCTGGTTTGGGCCTGAGGGTCCCGGGCTAAATCTTCCAGATACTCCAGTCCGGCATCTCCTATGGTCTTATAGGATACTCCTGAAACCTGGGCGGAGGTGATGTTAACCAATTTTTCCGCTTTATATATATCTCCCAGGGCTACGAGAATCTCCATACTTTTTTTAATGGTTTCTCCATATTCGCCCTGGTACATTTTTTCTTCTTCACGGGTGAGGTGCATAGTAATCCCTTTAGTATAAATTAAAAATTATTTTTTAAGTAAGAATATTATCTTTTCCTAGCCTTAATATTTTTTAAAAAAAGTAAATATAAAAATTGATTTTTTCTAGCTAATACTATAAAATAAAAAAAAATAAGAAAAGGAATAACTATTTTTCCAGCTGGTAACTGGTTATTTCATCAACCAGTGATAGAAAGTTATCCATTTCCTTGTAGGGTATCATAGCACCGGCAGCAATGTCATGCCCTCCACCGGTACCTCCAAAGCTTTTGGAAGCATCATCCAGGGATTTTCCTAAATCCACGCCCCTGGAAATCATTTCCCGGGTGGTACGACCTGATATTTTAACCATGTTATCCATACGGGCCAGAGCTAAGAGGGGTTTTTCTGGATCCAGGGTTTCCATGGAAAGGGCTATACTGGATATGGTTCCCAGGATACTTTTACGGAGCTTATCCTCTGTGTAAAGGTACTGTATATTTTCCAGGACCATGGAACCTTCCCTTCTTATCCAATCCAATCCTTTAACTAGGTTTTCCCGGTATTTGCGCTGTAAATCCAGAGCCACCTCCAGGGCATCATTTTTTTCTCCCAGACAGATTCCCATACCCAGACCATATTTTTTGTTTTTTCCACAGGCATCCAGCACCCGGGAGAGGTCTTCAATATTTTTCAGGGAGGGCCGCTCATGAGGATTGGAATAAACATCCCCGAAGATTTCCGGGTTAAGCCGGATGAGTTCCTCTTTCAGAATATCTCTTTCTTCATTTCCCAAATCTGTGAATTTAATCCCATAGGAGAGTCCCATCTTTTCCAGAAACGCCATGGAACCTTCCAGATCACCGGTTATACCAGGCAGTATAGGCTGGAAGGTGTAGGCCAGGGCTTTATAAATTGGTTCTTCGGCCTTGGATGCGATTTTCAGGTCCTGATGAATTTCAACTGATCCTGCTTCCAGTCCTTCTTCTAAAATCAGTTTATTAGGTCCGGTAAATCCATCATAATACTGCATATCACCAAAAGCACCAGCCAGAGCCAGACCAGCCAGGGATTGTTTTTCCATTCCCCGCATACACAGGTAGGCCACACCAGAAGCACTGACCTCCTTACTACCATTCACTCCAAATAAATGGGGATTGACATGGGTGATGTTGGGGGTGGCCTCAAAATCAGATGGCTGATGGTGATCTGCTATAATCACCTCTCCTTTTATACGGGAGATGGTTTCCACATAGGCACTGCCCATATCACAGAAAAAGAATAATTGGTATTTATCCCGGGCGAGCTTCTGGATGAAGCTTTCTTTAAGCCGGGGTACAATGGTGAGATGGTATTGACCGCCTTCCTGGGTGATGGTGTTGGCCACCACCCCGGCTGCAGAAAGACCGTCAGCATCATTATGGGATATCAGCCGGACGATGTTACCCTGTTTCAGGTGCTTTTTCAGAACCTCACAGGCTTCATCAGCCTTATTTAACAAGGAGAGCTGCTTTTTGTGGGTCATATCTCCAGCCTTCTGGTAAAACGCCTTCGTTGACGTAGTACCTACCCAGACGCCTGATCTGAGATTCGATTATCTGTAATCCCCGCTTGGTATGCAGATCCTTATGATTTTCCTTGAGGTGATCCCGGATATTTACTGCTTTACGGATGAGGTTCATGATATCCTCAGGATATTCTTCCTGTTGTCCGTGATCTGCTAAAATCTGGGTAATTTTCTTACCAGTAACCAGTTTAACATTAGGGATACCGTACTGGTCCCTTAATATTATTCCTATTTTACTGGTGGAATTTCCTTCTTTATTGTATTTTAAAATTAGTTCTTCTATTTCTTCATTGGAGTATTCAACCCATTCAGGTTTAGTTACCATATCTATTCACCTCTAGTTAAGATAATATTTTTTAGCTTGAATTAAAAGATTTTTTAGACCTTAATCCGGGGACTGGTTTTTATACCACCGGGCAAATTGCTCCAGGGAACGACTACGATGAGAAAACTGGTTCTTCTTATAAGTAGTTAGTTCTCCAAAAGTTTTATCCATATTTTCGGGATAAAATAGGGGATCAAATGCAAAGCCTAAATTTCCTTTTTCTTTATTAGAAATCCGTCCTTTAACCACACCTAGAAAAATCTCGGGTTCGGCATTGGGGGCGCAGTACCCAACCACCGACCTGAATTCGGCATATCGGTTATTGACATTTTCCATTAGTTTTAAAATTCCCTTATTCCCTATGGTGTCCTGCACATAGGCAGAATAAGGACCAGGAAACCAATTCAAAGCTTTTATAAACAGTCCAGCATCTTCCACGATAACCGGTTCTTCTAATTTTTGGGCAGCATATTTTGCACCGAACCGGGCCACTTCTTCCAGGGTCCCCTGGGGTTCCATATAGCCCAGATTCATATGCTGAATTTTTAATCCAAATTTCAGAAAGATTTTTTCTGCTTCTTCTACTTTGTGTTTATTACCGGTTATAAATGTTATCCTCATAAAAAAATTCCTCTTTATAAATATTCATCATTAATATTAAATTGATTAAAACTCTTTTTATAGGGTGTAATAAAATAACTAACTCTAATCAATTCTATAACGCCCTCTTTTTTCAATTTCAGATATTTTATTACCTATTGAATTATAATTAGAGCTTTCATAATATCCTTCCAGCACCTCATCAAAACAATCATGGGCCATCTGGTAATGAGCACTTTGTAGTGATTTTTTAAATACCAGTAAATCCACACCCTTATCTTCTACCAGATCCGAAAACCGTCCCAGACCAAAATCAATAAAAACCACCTCATCATCACTTAAAATTAAATTAGAAGTGGTTAAATCCCCATGGATTATCTCTGCAGAATGCAGAAGGCCGATTTTACGTCCTATTTCCTGGCATAATTTTTGCCTCCGGGGTTTTTCCAGGTGAGGGAGCACATCCTTTACCATCTTTCCGGAAATCTTCTCCATATAGAGGGCTTTTTTTTGTAAATCAATATTATATAAAACCGGGGTTCTAACCCCCTGTTTTTTAGCTTCTCCTATTAAACGGGCTTCCCTTCTGGTTCGGGATTTACGTAAATAATCATCCAGTTCCTTTATACGGTATCCTTTAGGGATTCTTTTTTTAATTAAAATCTCCTGGGAAAGCCATTCACCTTCCAGGATATTGGCCTCTGCTCCCTTGGCCACAAGTTCCCGTGGTAATTTAAGGCGTTTAGGGGAGCTTTTCATCCAGGGAACATCCACCTGGTCGGTACGGTAGCGCTGGATAACTTTAGTATCCTCCAGTTTCTGACCACCCCTCTCTTCATATACCCGCTGCCCCATCCAGGCAATCATGGCCCCATTATCCCCACAGTATTCTCCTGGGGGCATGAAAAAATCAGCATAATGTTCCCTAGTCATTTGGGACACCATATCCTGCAGGCGCTGGTTAACTGCCACCCCACCACAGAGCATCACTTCCTCTTTCTGGGTGTGGGCCAGGGCCCGTTCAGTTACCTCCACCAGCATCCCAAAGGCAGTTTCCTGTAAGCTGTAGGATAGATCCTCCAGGGAGGCACCTTTCTCGCTTTTTCGCAGTGCAGCAGTAAGCAACCCGGAAAAAGATAAATCCATACCCTTCACGGTATAGGGTAGCTGGATATAATTTGAAGATTCCCGGGCCAGTTTTTCTATTTTAGGGCCTCCTGGGTGTCCCAGGCCTACTTCCCGGGAGAATTGATCCAGGCAGTTTCCCAGGGCAATATCCAGGGTTTCTCCAAAAACCCGGTAGCGACCTTCGGCAAAGGCAATAACCTGGGTGTTACCACCACTCACATACAATGACACCGGATCTTCTGCCCCGGTGGTTAATCGACCTATCTCCACATGTCCCAGGCAGTGGTTAACTCCCACAATAGGTATTTCTAAGGACAGGGCCAGGGCCCGGGCTGCAGTGGCAGTGGTTCTAAGGGCCGGTCCCAGACCAGGCCCCTGGGAAAATGCCACCAGATCAAGGTCTTTTAAATCTATTTTTGCTTTTTCCAGGGCCTCTTTTACCAGCACTGGAATCCACTCCGCGTGGTGCTCTGCTGCTTCCCGGGGATGAATACCACCAGACGGGGGGATTAATTGTTTTCCCACTGATGATAATATGTTCCCCTGGCTATCCACAATACCCACCCCTGTTTTTTCTGCCGTTCCTTCTATTCCCAGGGAAATTATTTTTTTATCCATACCATTTATCCTTAATATTTTTTTAATTAGCTACTCCTAAAGCCAATTTCAAATTTTTTATTTAAATTAGTTTCATTAATTTCTTATTACCTTTATTTAATTTACTTACCATAACTAATTTTCAACTTTTACACTTGCAATCTACCTCTTTAATTATTATTTTACAGTAAGATTATCTTAAAAAAAGCCCATATCTTACTTATTTAATAATAATTTTGATTAATATTATGTTATATTGTTTAATTCTATTATATAAAATGCATATTTTTCCTGAAAGCTATTTTAGACATTATTTAATTTTTCACCTTTTTTAAGAGAGTATTTAGATAAATCCGGTATTATTCCTAAAAAAATAGAAATGTTTTAGTATATCTTATGATATATAATTGCAGTGCATATCCAAAATTACATGGGAGGTGATAATGTGAAAAAAGATATGCATAAACGGCTAGCGATCATTACTGCTACACTTTTTTTAGTCCTTGTGCTGGCTGGTTCAGTTTCGGCAACAAGTGACATTGGGGTTGAAAAGATGGTGAATGATACTATCCCTAATGTGGGAGATTCTGTTGATTTTGCCATTACTGCCACTAATTATGGACCAGATGAAGCTTCTCAAGTAGTTATACAGGACTATATGAGTAAGGAGAGTAATGGATTTGAGTATGTGAGCCATACTGCTACTCAGGGTACCTATGATCCCTCAAATGGACTGTGGATTATAGATAATTTTGCCAATGGAGCTACTGCTACCTTGAATATACAGGCACTGGTAATGGACTCAGGAAACGTAACCAATATTGCAGCCAAACAACTACCACTACCCAGTCCCTTAGGGGATGATCCCAATCCTGCCAATGATATGGCTTCTGTGACCATGGAAGTACCACCGGCGGCAGATGTGGGTGTGGAAAAATGGGTGGACAACGATCAACCCAATATTGGAGATATTCTTAGATTCTATATAAAAGTATTCAATAATGGACCAGACCCTGCTACCGGCATAACGGTGGTGGATTTACTACCTATTGATATAGGCACTAACCCTGGTGATAACTTATTTGTATACCAGGACTGGATACGCTTACCAGATGACTTTACATCCGCAAGTTTAACTTTTGACGATGTTACCAACACCTGGACTATCTTCTTTGCTAATATAAATGCAGGTGACTACGGATTAGTGTATCTGGATATACTACTAAACAACACCGCGGATGCAGGAAACACCTTTACCAATACTGCTACTAAAACCGCTTCCAGTCCCTATGATTGGAACACTACCAATGATCAGTCTTCAGTGGACTTCTATATACCACAGGCAGACTGGACCCTGACTAAAACGGTAAATGATGTTACACCTAATGTGGGCGACCTGATTACCTGGATAGTAACCTATACCAACACCGGACCGGACAATGCCACAGGAATCATCATCAATGATGTAATACCTGCTGGTTTGAATGTTCAAAGTCTGGTTTTATCTACTGGAACTTACGATGCTATGACTGGCGATTGGAGTATTCCTTTCCTGGCCAGCGGAGCAAACGCCACTTTAACCGCGGTAACTGAAGTAACTTCTGCTATTGCCGGAACCGTAACCACTAATGTGGCTACTAAAATGGCACAAAATGAGTATGGGGAAGGACCGGACTTTGTTGCCCAGGCAATATATGTACCGGTGGCTGATGTGGCCATAACCAAAACCGTGAATAACACCACACCCAATTACTGGGATTCTGTAATCTGGACGGTAACTGTAACCAACAATGGATCGGACACAGCAGAAGATGTGGTAGTACTAGATGTACCAAGCTCAGGACTGGTAATCCTGGATGCGGTAGTATCCCAGGGTAGTTTATTTGGAACCACCTGGTTTGTAGGAAATCTGGCTAATGGTGCCACTGCTACTTTAAACATAACCACTCTAATTAATGCTACTGGAGTGTTAAATAACACGGTTTATGTGGGTGCTGAAACCTATGACAACGACACCACCAATAACCAGGACACTGCTTCAGTGAATGTTCCACCAGCTGCTGATATTGCAGTGGTTAAAACTGCAGATAATTACACACCTAATTACTGGGATATTGTGACCTTCACCATTGAAGTGACCAACAATGGACCAGATGCTGCACCAGGAGGACCAAATGCTCTTCGTATCAGAGACTTCTTACCTGCCGGCATGACCTTTGTAAATGCCTGGGCCAGTGTACCTTTGGTATGGGACCTGAATGTAGCTGGTGATGTGGTTAGATTCAGAAACTTTGCTGATGACCTCTTACCTGGTGAAACTGTATATTTATATGTACAGGCTCGTGTAACCCAATCCAATACTACCATGAACAACACCGCCAGTAGAATACCCAATACCAACGACGTATATGACCCGGATTCATCCAACGACTCTTCCACCATTACCTTAACCGTGCCACCAGCAGCAGATATTGGAGTATTTAAATCTGTAACAGGAGCTAAAGAGGTAAGTAGAAACTATAACGATGTACTATGGTTCTGGATAGATGTAATAAATAATGGACCAGATACGGCCAATAATGTGGTACTTACTGATTTCTTCCCGGCTGGACTGGAATATGTGAGCCATAATGTGGCCCAGGGTACCTTTGATCCCCTTACCGGAATCTGGAATGTGGGAACAGTACCATCCGGGGCTTATATTATAGGAAACTTCTACTACCGTATCGTGACCAGCAACACCACCATCATAAACTTCGCCGAGGTAATCGCCGATGAATATGATTGGAACATGGCCAACAACATATCCAATGCCACCATCAATGTGCCACCAGCAGTGGATATCGAGGTTAATAAGACGGTGGATAATCCCACTCCTAATTACCTGGATACTGTACTGTGGACAGTTAGTGTAACTAACAATGGACCTGATGTTGCCAACAATATAGTTATTGGAGATATCCCGGATGCGGGGTTAACCATTACTAATCTGGTGGTAACTAAAGGTGCATTTGGTGTTAACTGGGTTATTGATACTCTCTCAGTGGATGAAACAGCTTACATGTACATAACCACTCTCATAACCGCTTCCAACACTACTCTAAATAACACCGCTTATCTTATAAGTGTGGATGAGTATGAATGGGACGAAACCAATGACTCAAGCACGGCCAGTGTGGATGTAGCTGCTGCTGCGGACTTACTGGTTAGTAAAACAGCCAGTACTACTACGCCAAGCATTGGACAGCCAGTTCAATTTTTCATTACCGTAGTGAATGCTGGACCAGATAATGCCACCAATGTGGTGATTAATGATCTCTTGCCGGCCGGTTTAACCTTCTTTGCAGGAAGTGTTACTAAAGGTTCCTATAATGTAAATAGTGGAATCTGGACTATTGGTGACCTTAATGTTTTAGAAGCTGCTCAGTTAATCATCTTTGCAGTGGTTGAACCAGCCATGGGAACTAATGTGACCAATACGGCCGATATAAGCGGTGATGAGTACGACCCATTCCCTGAAAACAATCATAGTAGCGTAACCCTTCAATTACCTGTTAGTGATTTATCAGTGACAAAAACTGCTGACCATACCAGTGTGAATGTGGGCGATACCGTCATATGGACGGTTACTTTAACTAATAACGGCCCGGCTAATGCCACCAACATTGAATTAACTGATGTTCCTCCGGCTGGTTTTACCATCAACAGTGTGACTCCTTCTGTGGGTTCCTTTGATGGTATGACTGGAGTATGGAGTATTCCATCACTTTTAGTCGGTCAAATAGCCACTCTGGTTATTGATACTACTGCCCAGGCTTCTGCAGCTGGAACCAACCAGACCAACACCATCACCGTAACGGCCCTAGATCAATATGATCCCAGCCCTGCTTCAGATAGTGCTACGGTTTATGTGAAAGCTGCGGATGTTGCTGTAACTAAAACAGTCAACAATACAACTCCTAACTACCTGCAAAACGTTACCTGGACGGTAACTGCAACCAACAACGGACCGGACACGGCAACTGGCGTACAGATTACGGATATTCCACCAGCAGGCTTGAATGTACTGTCTGTGACTCCGTCACAGGGGACTTTTAATGCTATGACTGGAGTATGGAATGTAGGCACTCTAACTAATGGTGCTTCTGCCACTTTAACCATAATTACCCAGGTTACCATGGCCAATACCACCATTACCAACACCGCTACTAAAACCGCGGAAAATGAGTACGACCCTAATCCAGCCAATGATAGCGACTCTGCTACCATTACCGTGCCACCATCAGCGGATATTGGGGTGACCAAAACGGTGAATATGAACAATCCTCTGGTTTGTGAAAACTTCACCTGGACTGTTACCGTGACCAATAACGGTCCCAATGATGCAACCGGGGTACAGGTTACTGATATTCCACCAGCCTTACTAAATGTGGTTTCTGTGACTCCGTCACAGGGGAACTTTGTAGGTGGAGTATGGTTGGTAGGCACTCTCCTCAATGGAGAATCTGCAACCTTAACCATTGTAACCAACGCTACTGCTGCTTCATCAGGCCAAACCATCACTAACACTGCTACTAAAACCGCGGCTGATCAATATGATTGGAACCAGGCTAACAACAGTGACAGTGAAAGTGTTTCTGTGCCTGCTAATAAGACCTTCACTTTAAATGTGAAGAATAATGGCAGTGCCCGGATTCATGGTATCTACTATGTGACGGTTTATCGCCCCTGCGGGGCACCGGCAATCTTCAATAAGTACGAGTTCTACTTGAACCCTCGTAAATCTATTTCCTACAATGTGGGAACGTTTGCGGTGGGTACCCGTATCAGTACCGATCAGTTCATCTACAATACGGCTTCAACTGCCCGGACAGTTAGTGTGACCAATACCTGGGGATCTTCTGGTGTGCCCTCATATGTGCAAAACTATGTGGTGGCCAATGTACCAGGTAATCAGGCTCGAGCTGCTCTGGCCCGATACCGGTTTACCATGAACCGTAACAATATTGGAGTAGAGGTTGTAAGACTACCAGCACTACTATAAAAAAACTAATTTACCCTTTTTTCTTTTTTTTTAAATAAACTAAGCCCGGTTTTTTAATACATTTTTTTATAATCTTTATCCCTAAACATTTCATAAAAAAAAGCATATAGGGGTAGTAAGTTAATCTCATATTAATTTAGCTAATGGTGATGATTATGTATGATGGATTAACTAACTATGGTAAAACTGATTTCCTATCCCAATTACAAAATAAAAAAACACTATTTCTATGTGCCATTGCCACCACCGCCACCTCCCGCATACCGGGAATAACCGGAGCTGGTGCAACACCAGAATTAACGGAATACACTCCTGCAGCAGATGTGGAGTTAATTGTACATGGTAAACCACTTTGTCTTCCTGAAATCCCCCAGACTATTATAAAAGGTCAAGCGGCACCTACCCCGGCAGTAATTACCAAGGCCGCCCTGGAACTTTCAGATATTCCTATAATTGTTGCCGATGCCGGTGCCAGAATAAAACCAGACATGCCTTATATTAAACTGGGCAATAAACCAGGAGAAGATGTACGAACTGGAAAAGCGGTTGTAAATGCAAAAGAAATATTTGAAAAAGGAGTTATGATGGGAAAAACTTTATCCAAATTAACCAATCATCTTGTAATTGGAGAAAGTACTCCTGCAGGTACCACCACGGCTTTAGGGGTTTTAACTGCGTTAGGATATGATGCAAAGGAGAAGGTAAGTGGGAGTATGCCTGAAAATCCCCATCATTTAAAATATGATGTTATACAGGAAGGACTTAAAGCTGCAGGATATGATAAAGGAGAAATCGTGGAAGATGCCCTCCAGGCGGTTGAAATCGTGGGAGATCCCATGATTGCAGCTGTAGCAGGGATGTCGATAGGTTCAACAATACCGGTTACCCTTGCTGGGGGTACCCAGATGACTGCAGTGTGTTCTGTTATTAAAGGCATTGAACCTGAATTTGACTTTTCTAAGCTATGCATTGCAACAACTATTTTTGTTGCAGAAGATGAATCAGCAGACATTAATAATATAACCCGTCAAATTGATGATATTCCCATTTTTGCAGTTGATCCTGAATTTGAAAAATCATCAGTTCCAGGGCTAAAAAGTTACCTGGATGGCTCTGTAAAAGAGGGAGTAGGTGCAGGCGGAGCAATGATGGCTGCCCTGCTTCAAGAAGTTTCTATTGATGATATGAGGTTGAAAATTGAGGATGTATGTGATAAAATTTTTTAGTTGATTGTATAACTAAACCCATTAAATTAACTTTCAGCATACTTATACCTGGATTCACTTTTTCATTTTTTTTCAGGAGGAAATGAATTCACAGGGGACCAATACCGGGGCATAAAAAATTTACAAGGCTTAATTATCCTTATTAAAAAAATACTTAAACCAATAACAACTAATTTTTGATTAATATGAAAAAAGAATAGTAATTATTTAACTTTTACCGGTGGAAAAATGGACATTTTGTATATTATACTTGGAATATTAATCTTAATTATTGTTTACTTAATCTATAGCTATAACCGCCTTATAAAAACGCGGAACATGGTTGATACTGCTTATTCAAATATTGACACCCTTTTACAAAAGCGTTTTGACCTGGTTCCCAATCTGGTGAGTACAGTTAAAGGGTATATGAAGCACGAACGTGAACTTTTGGAAACTGTTACCCGGGCTAGAAGTGACTGGATGAATGCTTCCACTATACATGAAAACGCAGGAGCAGATAATATTGCAACAGAAGCCCTTAAATCTATTTTTGCCGTGGCAGAAAATTATCCTGACCTTAAAGCTAACCAGAATTTCTTATTACTCCAGGAAGAACTGGTGGGAATAGAAAATAAAATAGCTTATGCCCGACAACGCTATAACCGGACTGTTCTGGATTTAAATAATGCCATTCAACAGTTTCCAACTAACCTGATTGCCCAGTTTTTCCGATTCCAAATTAGAGAATTTTTTGAAGTTGAATCTGAAAACGTACGGGAAGTTCCCCAGGTAAAATATGATGGTGATGAATAATGGATCCCATTTATAAAAGTATCGCAGCTAATAAAAGATGGACCTATCTTTTCTTTTGTTTTTACGCTTTTTTGATTGGTATAATAGGATATACAATTGGTTTATACTTTAATTCCATTTTCCTGGGCCTTTTTATTGCAGGTATTATTTTTGCCCTGGCTCTGGTGGTGAGCTACTATGGAGGACAAAGTGTGATTACCAGTATGGCCGGTGCACGGGAGGTATCCAAAGAGGAAGAACCTTATCTTTATAATACCGTAGAAGGTTTGAGTATAGCTGCAGGTCTTCCCCTGCCCAAGTTATATATGATAGACACCGATGTGCCCAATGCTTTTGCCGCGGGCCGTAATCCTGAAAATGCCAGTATAACAGTTACCACGGGTTTAATGGAAAGATTAGACCGTTTGGAGCTGGAAGGGGTTATAGCTCATGAGATGGCACACATAAGAAATTATGATGTTCTACTTGCTACAGTAGCAGTTGTTCTAGTAGGGACCATTGTATTTTTAGGGTATATGGCCCGTTACTCAGCTTATGGAGGTTTATTTCGAGGAAGGGATCGCGGAGGCTCGGCAGGGATAATCTTTTTAATTCTTACCCTGGTTCTAATTGTCCTGGCTCCTATATTTGCACAACTGCTTAAATTTGCAATCTCCCGGAAACGGGAGTTCCTGGCAGATGCTACTGGAGCGGATCTCACCGGATACCCGGAGGGATTGGCCAGTGCCCTGGAAAAAATCAGTACCATGCAAAAACCCAAAAGTAAAATTGAAAACACAGCTCTTAATGGCATTTATATTATAAATCCTGCAGTGGGATCTAAAACCGTCAGTAATCTTTTTTCTACTCATCCCCCCACCGAGGAAAGAGTCAGAAAACTACGTGAAATGGATTTTTAGACCAAAAAATGTAAGCTTTAAAAAAATCGATTATAACCAGCAATTTCCATTGATAAAAGAAAATATTAATGGAGGGCTTATTTGCGATGTACTTAATTCTAAAAAAAGAAATAATTTTTTTTAGTTAATATATGATGCTAAATATTATGGTCAAGAGTCCTACTATCCAGCAGTAATAGGCGAACATCATTAAACTTCTTTCTTTAATTATTTTTAACAATAATTTTATAGCTAGATAGGCTGCCACTGCCGAGGCAATAAATCCGGCAATAAAAGCCGAGGCATTATAATCCCAAACTGAACCAATTTCCCGTACCTGTATTAGCCCGGCAGCTATGATAATGGGTATAGATAGCAAAAAACTGTAACGGGCTGCTAATTCTCTTTCTAAGCCTAAAAATAGGCCCGCGGATATGGTGGCACCGGATCGGGAAATCCCTGGAGCAATAGCAAATCCCTGGGCAATACCTATTATCAGTGAAGTTTTTAATCCCATATCTTTTACTGATATATCCCCGGTACTGATTCTCTCTGAAACCCATATTAGCAAACCAGTTACTATTAAAAAAAATCCTACAGCCAGTAAATTAGTAAATAAAGATTCAAAGAAGTCTTTAAATAATAGTCCCATTAATCCCGCCGGTATGGTACCAAAGAGTATAAGCCAGGTCAGTCTTTTAAATGGATCTTCCTGAATTCCTTTTTTAAATTCACCCCTGGGCAGGTCCTTTAAGCTGAATAAGAAAGATCGGACCATATGTAAAAGGTCCTTACGGAAATAGCTCACCACTGCCACCAGACTGGCTAGATGCAGCATGGTATCAAAGGCCAGTGATTCCTGGACTCCTAATATATTTGTTATAAATACTAAATGAGCTGAACTGCTTATAGGGAGAAATTCTGTTATTCCCTGCACTATTCCAATAATTATTGCCTGTATAATATCCATTAAATCACCATTAATTGAATAAAAATTTAAAATTAAGTTTTTTTCTGAAATATCAGGTTGTCAGGTTTAGCATATAAATTTTTGTTATAAGTTATAAGTTATAACTTATCTCTTACAACTTATAACTTATAATCAATCCAGGTAAGTCAACCATCCCCAACGATCATCCACTTCAGCACGGAGTATCTGGAAGAAAGCCTGCTGCAACTTCTCTGTAACAGGTCCTCTCCCACCAGAACCTACATTTATTCTATCCACAGACCTTATAGGGGTTACTTCTGCTGCAGTACCAGTTAAGAAAATTTCATCAGCCACATATAACATTTCCCGGGGCATTTGCTCTTCCCTTACTTCTAAATCCATTTCCCTGGCCAGAGTAATCACCGAATCACGGGTTATACCCTTTAAAAGAGAAGAAGCAAGTGGCGGAGTGTAGATAACCTCATCTTTTATTAAAAATATATTTTCACCACTACCCTCACTAATCATACCCTGGTAGTCCAGTAATATTCCTTCATCATATCCATTTTCCAGTGCTTCCATTTTAACCAGCTGAGAATTCATGTAGTTGGCCCCTGCTTTAGCCATATTGGGCAGTGTATCGGGAGCCATACGCCTCCAGGTGGAAACACCCACATCCACTCCTACTTCAACTGCTTCCTGTCCCAGGTAACTGCCCCATTTCCAGGCAGCAATCACCACTTCCAGAGGACTATTTAAAGGGTTAACTCCTAATTCTCCCTGACCTCTAAATACCACCGGACGGATATAGCACTCCTTTAAACCATTGGTTTTAATGGTCTCCTGGATTGCCTGAGATATTTCAGCGGGAGTATAAGAAATTTCCATACGGTAGATCCGGGCAGAATCAAATAATCTTTCTACATGCTCCGCAAGACGGAAAACTGCTGAACCCTGTTTATTGTGGTAGCAGCGTATTCCTTCAAATACACTGGAACCATAATGAACCACATGTGATAGAACATGTATATTTGCATTTTTCCAATCTACTAGCTCTCCATTAAACCAAATTTTTCCATTTTTATCCCAGGCCATAATAAAACCCTCAGTATAAGCTTATTGTAAATTTTTTATCATTATCTAAATTAGATTGTTGGTACCAGTTTTTAAATATATTCAACTATTTTTCTTTAGCAGCACCTACTCCCCCCAAAAACTGAAAATTTATCCTGATATTCAAACCATCACCACCCCGGGGTATAAGAAATTTATTCTAATTTAAGTAAAATTATCTTATTTTTACGGGGGGCTTTTTGGAAAAGTTTATATAGATAGGGGTGCAAAGTGTGATGTACGCGAGGGGCCGGTGGTCTAGGGGTATGATACCTCGCTTACAACGAGGTGATCACGAGTTCGAATCTCGTCCGGCCCATTTATCTCATTTTTTTAAATTAATTAATTTAAACCTTATTTTTGTTCTAAAAATACACGAGCTTCCACGGCCTTGTAAGTTTTTCCCTTATAATTAAAAGGACAATTTATAGCTTTACATGGGCAAAAAGAGGCACACCTTAAACAGTATTCACATTTAAGGCCTTGTTGAGGATATTCATTTTTTTCTATTTTCCGGTTACCCACCGGACATAATTTAACACATATCCTGCATTTTTGACACAACTCCTGAGAGGTGGTTAGGGGCAGTAGTTTTTGATTTATTCTACTGCGGGTAAGGGCCAGGCCAAAGCAGGAAGCCAGGTACATGGCATCACTAATAAGAGGTATTCTTCCCCATTTTGCAGTTCCTTTTAAAAGACGCAGGGCATAATGTTCTGCTTTTAAGAGACCCTTTTCAATTTTATCCTGGCAGACTTTCTCCGGGGCTATGTAGAATATATTGGAGGGCATGATAATCTCACAGGCCCCCAGGGGATGGTATCCTTTCCCGGTAAGTAATTTTTTTAATGGTCCTACAATTCCTCCTGAAAAGCTTCCCAGAGTATCCACCATAAATATATCTGTGCCTTGAGATTCAGGAAGCCTCTTAATAAAATCCCATACAAAATTGTAGGTTGATTGTTCTGCAACAGGAAAACCAAGACCAATTACATTTTTTAGATTTATCTTCTCTGGATTTGAATTTTCCAGGGGAAATAAATTAACTTTTAAGCCATGCTTTTCCCAAACTTCCCTCATCTTATGCACCACCAGATAGGTGTTACCGGTTCCTGAGAAGTAATAAAAATCAATGTCATCCTTTATCATTTTTTATTCACTATCCCTTCCTGGAAGAAATTATTAGAACATGGTTATAGGGTTAACCTCTTTTATGGTAAGGAAACTTTTAACCATAAAAAAATAAATACTATAACTCACCAGGGGCCGGTGGTCTAGGGGTATGATACCTCGCTCACACCGAGGTGATCACGAGTTCGAATCTCGTCCGGCCCATTTATTCTAAGATTAAAAATTATTTTTCCATAAAATTAGATTATAAATTCTATTTAATTTTAAAAAAGAATATATGGCTCATAAATGTCTCCTTTTTACAGGAAGATAATTTGAATTATCAAAGCCAGCAATGATACAAAAAATACAGTGGTTCCTTTAACCAGTACCAAGGCCCCTTTTCTATCCAGTAACAATACCAGTCCATAAGATAAAACTACACTGAGCACTATTTTGATTATACCCAAAGTGCTGCTATTTACTGTTATGAAATACCCTATTAAATTGGCCAGTAGATAGGAAAGCCCAATTACCAGTAAAATTAAGACAATAGTGTTACTGAGTATACCCTGTATAAGGGGCCACCAATCAGTTTTAAACTGGTCACGTTTTCTATTGAGGGATCCTTTAGAATCACTGTGGAAAAAAGAACTTCTGGAAGATTCTGGAGGGTTATATGAAATTTCAGCTCCTTCATATTCTTCCTCACCATATTCCTCTTCTTCGGCCATTATTTCTGGTGATCTTTTAGAGAATTTCTGGGCCAGTTTCAATAAACCATCCCTATCAATAAGCTTAATATTTCTACGGGCGGCATAATTTACAGCCTGGGAACTGTAAGCAGAAGTGGTGACAATTACTACTTTAGAAGCTTTTAATGTCTTTGCCACCATTTCCATTTCTTTTAAGATGTCTAAACCTACATTCCACTTTTCATCATAGTTTTTACAGGACACTACTACTCCAAAATCCCCCAGCACTGTAGGTAGAACACCATAAATATCTATAAGATGCCGTGAAGTTCTAAAGTCTTTGTAGACTTTAAAGCCAGATTCCTCCATTATCTTTGCTATGAATTCAACCAATCTGTTTTTTTGCAAGTTACCCACCTTCTGGAGATGAAAATTTATGCCCTAATTAAGAGATAATCTTTAATCCTTAATATTATTATAAATAGGTTATAATTAATATTTGCTTTTATAGTAGATAAGTACTAATCTGATTTTTAGCATTTCTTACATTAATATTCACCTTGTGGAGAAAATTAACCATTTGAAATACTCCCTTTAACTCAGATTCCACAAAGTATTAAAAACTTCATAAATATAATTTGTATATGCAAATTTTGATAACCAACGATGATGGAGTAAATTCGTCCGGGATTATTGCCACCAGAAAATCAGTGGAAGGTTTAGGAGAAATATCAGTGGTGGCTCCTGCCACACAGCAAAGTGGAATAGGTCATGCTCTCACTCTTTTTGAACCTATAAGGGTTACTGATACTAATTTAATGGATGGAAGCAGGGCTTTCTCAGTTTCAGGAACACCAACTGATGCGGTTATTATCGGGATCTTTGAATTAGCACAAAAAAAGCCAGATTTAGTTATATCCGGAATCAATGTAGGGGAAAATCTTGGAAAATCTGAATTAACTACTTCGGGAACAATAGGGGCTACTATGGAGGCGGCAACACATAAAATACCTTCCCTGGCAGTGTCATTACAGGTCACCCGGGGGGATATTAAATTCCATGATGGGCATGTGGATGTTGACTTTTCTTTTGCCCAGAAAATAACCCGTAAGGTGGTTAAGCAGATTATAAAAAAGGGTATGCCCCAGGGCGTTGATTTCATGAATTTAAATATACCTGCCCATCCGGAAAGTGATGAAATTGTAATCACCCGGCTGGGTGAGAGAATGTACCGGGCCCACATCCAGAAGCGTCTGGATCCCCGTGGTAGGCCCTATTACTGGCTAGACGGTGATCCAGTGGAAGATGATAAGGAAGGAACCGATGTGCATACTCTTAAAGTTGAAAAAAAACCCAGCTTAACTCCACTTACTCTGGATTGTACCTCCCCTCTGGAAATAAATAACTGGATGGAATAATTAATAATCAATCTCAACAGGGCCCTGAGGTATAATTTTTCCAGCAAGTATATGCTAAAGGGCGGACCTAATTCAAGGAGTTTAAAAAAAGCAAGGCATTTGATTAAACATAAATCTACTTAAACCGCACATCCCTTACTACCTCCACCAAATAATGTAGCTTGATCTCTCCCTGTAGACTAATCAATTAAAACATATTATAAATAATTTAAAAATTAAATTAGAAAGAGATTTTCTTTTCATCAACTTATATTAAGTTCTCTTAAAAGTCTATCTCTTTCTTTTCGAAGTTCTTCCAGTAATTCAGGATCGCAATTTCCTAATTTTTCAAGATGGGCTATGGTAATAGTCACCGCTTCCAGGTTGGTTTCGATTTGGTTTATAGACATCAAATGACTCCTTTTTTTTTAGATTTATTTAATTTAAAATACCCTATTGCATAAGTACTGGTACCAACTAATGATTTTATATATTTACTTTAATAAATGATAATACTTATTTAATGTGATAAATATTTCTTTAGGGAAAAGTATATGCTACTCCGGCATTAAATTATGTTAAGAAATTAATAAGAGAGGTTAGGATGTCAAAACCAGATAGTGATTTTCAAGTAAATCGGCAGTTTCTGCGGTTTAAAGATAAGGATGTAGTAATAAGTTTAAAAAACAGAGAAGAAGATGAAGGTAAAGTTATAGCATTAGATAACTATCTAAACACTGTTATTGAGACAGATAAAGGCATAAAATTTATAAAAGGCACTAAAATTGCTTTTATTGCTTTAAAATAAATAATATTTAAAACGTATTAGTGGAACTCTATTGCTTTTAGATTTTTTTTTAATTTTAAAGTTCCCTAAATAAAATGTTTAAAGAGTTCAGGGATAATATCCCTCAACTTTAATCCCTAAAATCTCTTTTTGACCATTATAAATATCACGAGCAATCTGGGCACTGCCCATGGAACCGGAAGTAGAGGGAATGCGTATTACCGGTATCACATCTTCCAGGTAATCCTTGAGAGTACCATAAAAATTTACAGGTTCCTGCAGGGCACCTATAGAACCGGTCAGTATTACCCCATCCACTTTCTGGGCAATACCCAACAATCCCCATATTTCCATGGCGATGGTCATGATCATGGTATCCAGTGCCAGGATGGCGGCATCATCTCCTGCCTGGAATTTTTCCAGTATTTCCTCTTTCACCTGGGAAACTGCGGTGTCCACTCCTGCAATTTTCACTGCCCCTGCATGGGAAAAGCAATCATTAGCGGTTCGATGTCCATCATCAATACTTCTTAACATTTCCAGATCCAGAGGGCCATGAATCAGTCCCATAGCCCCTAAACAGGCATCCATAGCTCCTCTTATTTTACATTTTTCCACTAAAAGGGTAACGGTGTTGGAACTGATATCGGCTACAATCATGTTTTCCCATCCACTTTCCAGATAGGCGTTGTAGGCAATACTTACCTTTTCTGCACTGGCATGATGGGAATAAGCTGCCTTAAAACGAGGATCCATACAGGGGGTGCTTTTATGCAATCCGGGTATAAGCAGAATAGGAACTCCTGAGTTTTCCAGTTCACCATACACCAGGGTACCTCCCCCGGTAACCTTGCCTGCCCCACCCATGGATATGATTCCTCTTTTTTCCACCATTTCCAGGGGCTGTATGGTGTTAATACCATCCCCCATGGCATAGGTGAGGGCCATGAGCTTAATTTTATCCAGGGGGACCCGGGAGGATAGTTCTTCCAGGGCAGACACTTCACCGGTAGAGAGTACTTCACGACCGATTTTAAAGTGTTCTACCTGCTCTTTATCATCGGAAGATAGAATGGTAAAGGATACTCCGGTAGTACCGTGATCCATTCCTACAAATACCAAGATATTCACCTTTTTGTATTGGAACTGGAAAAATTATTTTTCCAGTCCGCAGAGTTTTCTTAGCTTGGAGCCCTTCTTTTCAATCTGGAGTTCGCTTTCAATGTCCCTCATTCTCTTAAGCATGGGATTTCCGGCTTGATTTTCCAGGGCCCATTCCCGGGCAAATTTACCTTCCTGAATTTCTTTTAATATCCGGGCCATTTCCTCCTGGGTTTCAGGAGTTATGATTCTAGAACGTCGGCTTAATCCTCCGAACTCGGCGGTGTTACTTACATCGTGCCACATTCCGGCAAATCCTTTTTCATAAATCAAATCCACAATTAGCTTTAATTCATGGCAGGTTTCAAAGTAAGCCACTTCTGGTTGGTAACCAGCATCTACCAGGGTTTTAAATCCAGCCTTAATGAGTTCAGTCACCCCTCCACATAATACTGCCTGCTCCCCAAAGAGATCAGTTTCGGTTTCTTCCTGGAAAGTGGTTTCTAATATACCTGCTCTGGCCAGACCGCAGCCTTTACCCATGGCTAAAGCCATGTCTCGAGCATTTCCAGTGAAATCCTGCTCTACAGCCACCAGACCAGGGATTCCAAATCCTTCCAGATAGGTCTTACGAACCATGGCCCCGGGACCTTTAGGAGCAATCATGGTCACATTCACATTCTCAGGGACCTTAATGTACCCAAAATGTATGTTGTAACCATGGGAAAATGATAGGGTGTTACCTTCTTCCAGATAGGGTTTTATGGATTGTTCAAATACAGCAGACTGTATTTCATCGGGAATAAGAATATGTATAATATCCGCTGCTTTTGATGCATCTTCCACAGTCATGACTTTCATACCATCGTCATGGGCTGTCTGCCAGGAACTACCGCCTTCTCTTAATCCAACCACAACATTTAAGCCACTATCAGCCATATTTCGAGATTGTGCCATACCCTGACTACCATATCCAATTACTGCAATAGTTTTATCTGCTAAAACCTGTGCATCTACATCTTTTTCATAATATATCTTCATTTGCCATCCTCCTAATAATAATTAAGGCAAAAAACTACCTTTTTTTTTAAAGTTAAAAATTATGATAACTAAGTTATGATTTAGATATCATATAAATTATAATTAAAGAACTTTATTTTAATAAAAAAATACTAATTTATTAAAACAGCAGGGATACAAGCATTTTAAAAAAATTAAACCAGGGGTTATGGCCTTCAAATGGTTTTAGTACCCCTTGAAATAGCAGTAGGTCCTGTACGCGCTAGTTCTTTAATTCCAAAATTCTTTAATAGATCAATCAGGGCCTGGATTTTTTCAGGGTCTCCCGTAATTTCCACGGTCAGGGTTTCAGGGCTCACATCTATGATTCGCCCCCGGAAAATACTGGCATACTGAATAACCTCGGAGCGAACTTTTTCCTGGGGGGCGTGCACTTTAATAAGGCACAGCTCCCTTTTAACCGTACTTTCCATTTCCAGATCCCGGACCTTTATCACATCAACCAGTTTATTTAATTGCTTGGTGATTTGTTCCAGCACCTTATCATCACCCTGGGCAATGATGGTCATACGGGCCAGCCCTTCTTTTTCTGATTCCCCTACCGTTATGGTATCTATGTTAAATCCTCTACGGTTAAATAATCCCGCCACACGTTGTAAAACACCAGGCTTGTGTTCTACCAGGGCACTGATGATATGAGTTCTTTCATCCATCTTAATCACCTTCCGCCTTTTTAGCAGGATTTTTATAAGTAATTTCTCCCGGGCGCTCTCTTTCCACCTTATATTCACCTATAATCTCGGTTAAGCCACATCCCGGGGGAACCATGGGTAAAATTTCATCAGGATCGATTATGATATCCAGCAGGGTTGGTTCCCCTGATTTAATAGCATTTTTAAGTGCTTCTTGTGTTTCACCGGGTTTTTCTACCCTTTCGGCTCGTACTCCAAATGCTTCAGCTAACTTAACAAAGTCTGGTACTTCTCCCAGGTGGGTGTGGGACATACGTTCATCATAAAATAGTTTTTGCCACTGGGCCACCATACCCAGGTAACGGTTATCCAGTACACAAACCACCACCGGAATGTCGTACTCTTTAACGGTGGCCAGATCCTGGCACACCATTAAAAATCCACCATCTCCACAAACAGAAACCACATCATTTTCAGGAAGAGCCACTTTAGCTCCTATGGCTGAGGGGAATCCGAATCCCATGGTTCCCAGTCCTCCAGATGATATGAATTTACGGGGTTTCTGGGTCCGGTAAAAATGAGCCATCCACATCTGGTTTTGACCAACATCAGTGGTCAATATTGTTTCATTGTCAACTGCATTCATGATCTCTTTAATAACCTGCTGTGGTTTAAGAGGAACGTCATTTTCAAAGGATAAACGGGGGATACAACTTGTTTTAAATTCACAAACGTAATCAAACCATTTTTTATTATCAATGGCTTCATTTTTCTTTAAAAGAGGCATTAGTTGTTGCAGGACTGTTTTAGCATCTCCTACAATGGGAACTGCAACCTCCACATTTTTACCTATTTCGGCAGGATCCACATCTATATGTATTATCCTGGCGTTTTTTGCAAATTCTGCAATATTGCCTGTGGTCCTATCTGAGAAGCGGCATCCTACTGCCACCAGACAATCACATTCATCCACGGTTATGTTGGCCACCTTTCTCCCATGCATACCCAGCATACCCATGGAGCCGGGCCTATCTTCAGAAAAAGATCCTTTACCCAAAAGTGTGGTGGTAACCGGTGCATTAATTAACTCAGATAATTCTTTAATTTCTGGAGATGCACCAGAAATTATTACTCCTCCACCAGATAATATGACTGGTTTTTTGGCCTTTTTTATGGCCTGGGCTGCTTTTTTAATTTGTAAGGGGTGGCCTTTTAAATTAGGTTTGTAACCAGGTAATTCCATTGATTCGGCCCGGTATTCATCCAGTTCCTGTTCCTGTATATCTTTAGGTAAATCAATTACCACCGGACCGGGTCTACCCGAAAGTGCAATTTCAAAACCGGATTTGATCATGCCGGGAATTTCATTGGCATTACCGGGCTGGAAATTGTGTTTGGTTATGGGAATGGTAATCCCGATCATGTCCACTTCCTGAAAGGCATCATTTCCAATTAAATGGGTAGGCACCTGTCCGGCAATGGCCATTACCGGGGCAGAATCCATATTTGCCGTGGCAATCCCGGTAATCAGGTTGGTGGCACCAGGGCCAGAAGTGGCAATACAAACTCCCACTTTTCCTGAGGCCCGTGCATAACCATCAGCAGCATGAGCAGCGCATTGCTCATGTCTTACCAGAATATGTTTTAAATCTGAATCATATATCATGTCATAGAGAGGTAATAGCTGACCTCCCGGGTATCCGAAAACAATGTCTGCTCCTTGATCTATTAGCGACTTTATTATTGCTTGCCCGCCTTTCATATAAACACCTGTATTGATTTAAGGGCAATTAATATCTTTAATGATAAAGACATCTTTAATTGCATAAACTTTTCAATTGTTATATATTAAATTTCAATCTTTTTAAATTGATATTAAGTATAGTTATATTTAATCTTGCTTAATTTTAAACCATTACCTTTAATCTTCTTACCTCTTAAAATGGAATATTCCAAAAAAGCAGGGATTTATTATGAGTTAAATCGACAATTATATAATCAGTACTTCGTAAAGTGTTTTTGTAATTATGGTTTTTAAATGTTTTTGGGATTCATTTATACTTGGTATTTATCGTCTTATTTGTTTATATATTTAATTATGTCTTTGTTTCTGTTTTCTTTTGGATTTTTGCGAAATT
>JAHRFX010000104.1 GCA_019084405.1 Methanobacterium sp. | reverse complement strand
CTTAATTATACGTATACAAAGCCATTTATGATTTATTCTAAAATGCCAGATGATGCTGAAGATCAACTTAAAAAAAACTTCGATAATTGACTCAGATGAAGATATAATTGGTTTTAATGACGAATCTAGATTCAATAATGTTCATAATAGTGGCAAAATCTGGCATAAAAAAGGCCGAAAAAACATTATTATTAAAACTTTAAATCGTGAATCCGTGAATGTTATCGGATTTCATTCGGTAAATGGACATTCTATTCTGTCTTTTCCGGATAAAACCAATAGAATAACTTTTTGCTTACATTTGATAGAAGTCCGGGGAAAAAATATGTCAAACCGTGATATTCAGGGGTTGTCAAGTTGTTGGGTGTTGGGACTTGCGCGAAAAAAATTTCGATTAGCTTATTATTTCGGATTATACTGTCCCATAATTATATTTAAAGACCGTTAAGAATAAATAGGGCTGAGAGCAGATATATTAGCATGTCTAATACAACAATATCTACTCTCAGTTCTTCTATAGGTTTTATACAACTTAAACTTTCCGATTTTGATCAAGAAGAAATTGATTTTAAAAAGATCATAGATGAAAGATTTCAAAGCGTGGAAACGCCTCAAAAAATAAATCAAAATTTAGAATTACTTGAAGACAATCATATGGATTATATTAATCCTATTTGTCCACATTGCAACTCATATAATATTATAAAACAAGAATATAGTGAAAGAAAATTGAATATTGGTGATCAAAAGCCAGTGACAATTTATTTAAGAAGATATCTTTGTAAGTCATGTGATAAAAAATTCACAACATCGCTAGATTTAATTATCAAACCAGGACACCGATACCCATCAGTTTTTAGGGATAAATTAATTGAATTATTCCAAACAGGTTATCGCTCATTGCGTAATGCCTCTGAAGACTTATTAAACTTCTTCGGCGTGAAAAATATCATATCAAACAATATACAACTGGCTGCAAACAACAAGTGAAACACATATCCAAAACATAAAAACCAGTTATTCCGGATATTACTGCTACGATGAACAGTATGTTAAAATCAGCGGCGTTTGGAAATACCGTTTAACATTATACGACCATATACTCAACATACCATTAAGTGAAAAAATAGCTCCTGATAAAGGAATACACAACAATTATAGAGTTTATAAAAGAATCAACAAAAAATAAACCATTAAAATCAATAACCACAGATCATGTGCCAGAATATAAAACAGTTAATGGACGAATTAAACGTTAAACACCAATTATGCATATCTCACAACTATTCGTTGTGAGTTTGCAAATCTTTGATTTGCAATTTTCATCTCTACAAATGATTGGAGACAAATTAAACAAATTATTAAGAACTAAAAAAACATCTGAAGACGAAAAAACCAGATTAAAACTATATTACAAAGAAATACGAGAAATATTCGATACACAAAAAACTATAAAACATCACCAAATCTTTTAGATGAACTATTATCCAATTTTGATGATATTCCTCGTGTCTTACAAAAATTCATCAGCAAAAAATTACTTCCCAATCTCAACAGACTCACACAATCCATGCACAACCCCAAAATCTCACGAACATCCAACTACCTGGAAAATTACTACCGACAAACACTCCCCAAAGCAAACAAAAAGAAATACAAAACAACCCAAGGACTAATAAACTACCTAGCACTCAAAATGCAAAAATGGACACAAAAACACATAAAAAATCACCAACACCAAACAACTTGACAACCCCAAAAAACCCCGGTTTGTTCTAAAAATAATTGAATCGTTTTAAGAAAAGTTACTTAAAACTATACTTTTATGTTCCTTATCACAATTCCAGAAGTTTGCTTCGGTTAATACGTTCTCATAAACCATTCCCAACATATATTTACCACACTGGGGGCAATATAAAATCTTTTTTCCTAATTCTTTAAAAAGTTCTTCATGAGAAATAACTTCCTAAAGTAGGTTTATTATCGCCCACTATCCAATAATACTAAATTTTTAAAAAAATAATTTCTATCACCACGAAAAACATGTTTAATATTAGTATGTTGCAGGGTGTTAATTAAACTATGGTTTTTGTTAAATTGATAATCAGTACTTCGTAAAGTAATTTTGTAAATTTGTTTTAAAATGCTTTTTGGTTTTAGAAATTGGTTTTTAAATCTTTTTCAATCAAAGAGGCTGTCTAATAATATTTTTGATTGATTATCCTCTATTACCCAAAAGTAAATATACCGACGCTACGAATTACAGCTCTTTCAGGAATAACTATTGGTTTCTGGAATATGGTAGGGAATTTTTTGATTAAACCCGATATTTTGTGGTGGAATGGAGTTTTACATCTTCCCTTAGTATTTATATCCATTTATGCTCTCATCCTTTCTTTTAGAAAGCCACAATTGGTAGAAACCACAAAGGAGATCAAGTAGTGGATGTAAGCCGACTGCGTATAACAGCGGATAAAAGGCTCACTTCGTTCGCCAAATTCGCCTGTTGGCGAACTTCTTTTACCCGCAAACCTTTATCTGACGTTCGGCTTATAATCAAACAGGTTATTGAAAACAAATTTATTAGGAGATGTGTATAAAATGACAAGATATACGTCAAAGGGAAAATGTAGTTTTTGTAATGAAACCTTTGGTAAGGCGGCAATGACTAAACACTTGAAGTCATGCAAACAAAGAAAATCTGCATTGGAGACAACATCGGAGAAGCAGAAGTTGCAGGGAACAAAGAGTTTACATCTTGTGGTTGAGGGTGCGATTTGCCTGAATATTGGATGCACCTTTCTGTGGCGGCTAACGTAACTCTTGAAGACTTGGACGACTTCCTCAGAGATATCTGGTTGGAGTGTTGTGGGCACCTAAGTGCGTTCACAATTGAAGGGAAAAGATACTCTATACATCCGATGAAAGAGTATGGCGAAAGAAGCATGAAGAGTGCACTGGGGAATGTAGTTGGCATTGGAATGAAGTTTTATCATGAGTATGACTTCGGCACTACTACGGAGCTTACTCTGCGAGTTATGTCAGAACAGGAGGGTGAAGCTAAGGGTAAATCCATTCAGCTTCTGGCTAGGAATGACCCTCCATTGATAGCATGTGAATCATGTGGAAAAATTGGTACACAGGTGTGTGCTGAATGTGCCACATGGCTTTGCGATGAATGTGCTCACAAACATGAGTGTGGCGAAGACATGCTATTGCCTGTAGTTAATTCTCCACGAGTTGGGATGTGCGGATATACAGGATAGGGACGTGATGAGTGCCGAACGTCAGATAACACAGCATATACGCTACGGGCTTACGCCCTTGCCCTTCGGGGCGCAGGTGGGGGTAAACTGAGAAAAAGCCGGTGAAAAGCTCGTGGAACAGTATATTTATGGTGATGAGGGAGAAAAGCAGGAAATCCTGAACAAAATCATAAAAGCCGAAGAAGAACTCCAGAAGAGTGGACAGGATTCTGTTAGTCTTTCGGATCCAGATTCAAGGTCCATGAAGAATAAAAAGAACCATACGGAGCTATCGTACAATTATCAGATAACAGTGGACCACGAGTCCGGGATAATAGTCGCTGGAAGCGTATCGCAGGATCCCACTGACGATTATCAATTGCAACCGCAAATAGAAACATAAAAGCCCAACAGCATCAGTATCAATTTAAAAAAAGCAAATCTCAGTAAAATATTTTATGACCTAAAAAAACAAGACCTATTTATTGGACAGCCTCGATCAGTAAAAATTTTTATCTTTATACTGATTCAGGCGCGCGGTATATATAGACTAACTATTTCCATAAGGCCTCCTACTTAGCCACCTGCCAGTAAGTGAAAATTTAGTCATATATTCCGTGCAATAGTGAAAATAGCACCTAGTTTAAAGATAGCTTCTACATAAATAATGGCAAGAAAATTAGAACTGTTTTTAAAAAAAAATAAAAAAGGGAAATTGATCCTGCTTATTTAGATGCTATAAATTCCTTAGTTCTTTCCAGGATTTTCTCCATAATCTCTTTATCAGAGAGGAGATCAGTTTCTACAAGCTTTTTCATCCTGATAGGAATACTATCCATTCTATAGGCAGTACCTTCAGTTTCAACACCGACAAAAGCAGGGGGAATTATAATATCTGCAAGTTCCGTGGTTGGTGTTCTGTGTGGTTCTATTGCAATTACCGGAATCTCTGCCATTCTTTCCAGTGCTTTTTGCGGGAAGTGTGCTCCAGGGTCAGAACCAACAACCATCATAGAATCAGCTTCTTTGTTTTGTAGCAGATCATTAGAACCAGATTCTCCAGGATTATACCTAGGATATCCAGTAGCAAAATCAACACAAAAAGGATATCCCGTTTGCCAGGTGCACACCTGGTTAAATCCATTTACATTGTAGTGACCACGCATTGGAATAAGGGTATATTTGGCAAACTGATTAAGTTCCTGTATAGTACATATCCCAGCGTCAATGTTTCTGTTTTTTCCAGCAGTCATGGTAATACCCATACCAAAAAACAGAATACCGAATTGAGCTTTACCGAGTATATCAACTGCTTGGTATATAGTATCCCTTGGAATGCCTGCAACTGTTTCATAAGGAATTTCATGGCCATTCATAACAGATCTTAGGGCGTCAAGCAGTTCATAGTCCCTGCCACTATCTACCTGTAGATGTATATCCGCCAACTTTGCTGTGTCGGACTTTCTTGGATCAACCACTATCACAGTTCTATCTGATCTTCCTCTATTCCTGAAAAAACCTCTTGAAAAGACATGCCGCCCTATATGTCTTGGATGGGCATGGAAAGGGTTGCATCCCCAGTATATGACCACATCTGCACGGTTTTTTACTTCTCCCAGAGTAGATACTGGATATCCCGTATCCTGGACTGCTAGAAGAGATGGTCCGTGACATACAGTTGCTGTATTATCAATCACTCCCTTTAATTCTTCAGCCAGGTTTACCCCAATTCCCATTGCTTCGCATTCTGTAGAGCTCCAGCCAAAAAGTAAGGGTCTTTTTGAATTAGCAAGTATTTCGGCTGTTTTATCAATAGCCTCGTCCATATCCACCTCTACAAGTGAGCCATTTTTCCTGATAAGAGGCTTAGTGTACCTAGTTGCACTTTTATGGTCCATAAACTTGCTATGACCAATCCGGCAGGCATTAATTGTACCAATAATCTCGTTGTCTTCCACTTTAACTATAATATCATCGCATAGAGTTCCGCAAAAAGGACAAGGAACATCTTTTACTAATTCCATAATATCAACCTCCATTAATCAGATTAGGGAACTATATGTCCATTCTTTGAAGCGTTAGCATATACTATACCGCCGCACCCTTTAACTGCAAAATCACCTTCAAATTTATAGAATGAACTATCAATTACTTCTCCGTCTATTTCTATATTTTTTTCTATACCGTGATATTTAAATCCAGGTAAAAATTCATCAATTCTGCCCTTTACTATTATGGTTCCATTCATCATTTCCCCACCAACTCTTGTAGTTGCATCTCCATGTATTACCAAAACCCCCCCATTCATATGTATACCAGCTAGTGTGGTAGCATTTCCTTTAACTTCAATTTTACCACCGAGCATATATTCTCCTATTTCATTTCCAGCATTTCCATGCACGGTAATTTTACCACCACTCATACCTCTCCAGTCTCCACGATACGCAGAACCAACATAATCGCCAGCATTTCCCATTATAATAAGTTCTCCGCCTTCCATATCTCGACCGGCCCATGATCCAACATTTCCTTCAACTACTATCTTGCCTCCTTTCATCTCTGTGCCGACGTACATGGATGCATTTCCTTTCACTAAGATTTCACCAGATTGCATTCCATATCCTATTCTCTTAGTATTGTAAACATCTCCATCTATCACGATTCTGATTTCAGATGGGTTCTCAGAACTTTCCCCTTTTACGTTAAAAAATTCCGATAGTTCAACCTCGGTGTTACCATGTGCTATTTTAATTTGTCTAATTTCATCTATAGATTTACCTGCCACCGTATCTGGATTTACATTTAATAATTCCAGTGGAACACTTGGCTGTTCTTTAGGTGTTAAAATTATCTCATTCATAAAATCACCTAACTTAATTTTATTGGAGAGGATTTTCGAATATATTCATCATGTACCCGGTATGAGTCGAAGTTGATGCTATAATACTTTTTAAATTTTATTTTAACATCTTCAACTACCTTATTTTCCAGTTCACTATCATACTGGGAATCTATCCAAAACGTTCTCCCATAACCCTCTGGTTTTACTACTTCTCCATCTTTTACAATTATTTCACCATCTTTAAATACATATTTAGCTCTTGCAAAAGCTTCTTCTATTGCATGATACTCAGTTGAAGGATCCTGTGTTTCTGGATCAAATGAATAAATTGCAATATCTGCATCTGCACCTACACCTAAGTGTCCTTTGGTTTCACTCAATCCTAAAACCTTTGCTGCAGCAGATCTTGTTGTTTGAGCAATTTCGTACAACGAATACTCGCGATCAATGGTGGCTACACTAGTTTTTTTCTGAACCCATGGGTGGAGACTATTTTCAATTAGATCTGTCCTGTACTTGTTACTTAGAAGCCACGCTATAACTGTTGGATATCGGATGAACGGACCTGCATTAGGATGGTCAGTTGTTAATACTACTTTATTAACATCATTTGTTAAGAGGAACAATTCCATTCCTATAGCCCATTGCACACCTGAAACAGGTGATTTAGGTGAGTATATAAATGGTACCACTCCAGAACCGGTTTCAAGCTCAATATCAACGTTAGCCCATTTAAATCCGGTTAATTTGTGCAGATCATATTCCATGGGACCATCAGCAGTCATGGTAGTTGTTTCATCCAGAGTCACTTGACCTACATCTATTACTATATGATCATTCTTATTCACATAGTCAGCGATAGCTGGTGCTTCAGATTCAAAATCCCTCCAAGAAGTACCTCCATAACTGTGAAATTGCACATGAGTGGCATGGAGCGATGTATCCCTTTCCCCATATTTTGGATTTGCTTCAATGTTCTTTAGAAGGTCAAAAGATTTAAGGGTAGTTTCATAATTTCCAGGCTGTCCCAGATCATTACAATGCAGGTGTATTGAGTGTGGAAGCCCGATCATCTCATTAACCTTTCCAAGCCCTTTTATAATTTCAGCACCAGTTATATCAAAATAGGGAACAGGGTCATTGATTCCTTGAACATTTCCACCCCATCCCCAGGCCTCTGTACCGCCAGGGTTTACAATTTTAATAGCATATCCTTTGGTTACTCTAATAAGCCATGCAACAAATGCTGCACATTCATCAAGGTTTCCTTCTTTTAGATATTCCATTACGAACCAGTTATTACCAAGAAGGTCGTAAGCTCCCTTATCTAAAAGCGGGGTGTCAAGAAATTCTTCATGAGTGTGTTTTGCCATAATCGGAGGCATTGCGGCTTCCATTGCAGTAGTATAACCCATTCGTGCGTACTGATAACCTGTCATGAATGTAGACGGTACTGAAAATCCACTTCCAGATCTTTTATTTCCCACTTTAGATTCATAAAAGTCTTTACTGTCCTCCGGACGAAGCAATCGTCCGAGATTGACTTTTCCACCAGCTATGTGCGTGTGTAGATCAACCCCACCCGGCATGACTATTTTGTTAGATGCATCTATAACCTTAGCACTATCTTTAACAGCCTCCACAATTTTGCCATTGCTAATACATATATCTATTTTCTCTCCGTTAATATTATTGGCAGGATCAAAGACATTACCATTTTTGATTATATATTCCATTATATCTCCTCTTTTTAATCAAGCATGTTCTGTTTTCCATATACTTTCATCAATGTAGGCATGTCCAACACATTTTCATTAGTAGGGACTATTTCTACCGGCGTATCTTTAAAGCTTGGCATGGCAGTACTATCTAAGTGTGGATTCACCACTCTATTAGCCCATGGTCCCATTGGAATAAAGATCATTCCATCAGGAAGAGTTTCTTTTGTTTCTACAGCTTTTACAATAACATCTCCATGATCTGATATGACTTTTACGTTGTCTCCACTTTTTATCCCAAGTTGCATTAACTGATCATTGTTCAAATGACATATTGCAGCAGCAGACACATACATCTCCAGGTCTTTACCTGATTCTATGGCCTCGCCCTGCCAGACTGTTCTTGCGGTGTTTAGTATGGCTTTCATTAATAATTCCTCCAATGTAATGGCGATTCCTCCAATGTAATGGCGTTTACTGGACAGCTTTCTACGCAAGTTCCGCACTTACCACAGAGATCAGCATTTTTAAGTTGTATTGTTCCGTCATCCACCATCATAATTATATCCACGTCTTCACTTGGCCCTTTTCCTGCAGCTATTTCAACGCTTCTGAGGGCATTTACCGGGCAAGCTACTACACAGTTTCCACATCCGTGACAAAGTTCAGGGTATACTTTAAGTCCTAATGACATTTTTTTACCTCCTTATTAGTTTTTCAAAGAATCAAAAGCTCTTTGCCATGATTTTGATCTAATAGGTGTGCTGTTGATTTTGGTTCTTTCAACAGTTATGGCATCGACTGGGCATGATCTCTGACATGCTCCACAGTATATGCAGTATTTTTCGTCCTTATGCAGTTTTTCAGGTATGGAACCTGACTTTTCAGATTTAGGGAAGGACAATACATTGCAGGGACAAACCATTACACAGGTTTCACATGCCTGACAGGTATCCTGATCTATAGTTAATTCACCTTCAAATGGCTTGTTTACTTTGGCTGCATCCACCGGACAAATTTCCTGGCACCATCCACAGTTAACGCATAATTCATCATCGATGTTGGAGTAACCCACCACATTAGAGTCTTCCGGATTTATGTCGTACTCCCCGTAGGAGCAAATTCTGCACACGGCCTTTATTGCATCCACTGGACATACTTTTTTACATATCAAACAGTATACACATTTATCTATGTCCACGTTAATGTCTGAAGATACCGTAGGGTCATCAGAAGTAGGAGATTTGTGTTGTAATGTAATGGCATCTGCAGGACACATTTCTTCACATATTCCACAGTCCACACAGGTTTCTTTGTCTATTTCGATTTCGCCGCTCACCAGCTTGGCCCGGTCAGGCAGCAGTCTGGCAATGGTGATTGCGTCCGGTGGACAGGCCGTTTCGCACGCTTTACAGTAAATACAGACATCATCATTAATTTCAGCAGATTTGATTAGCTTAGGATATCCTTCCATGGTTTTTATGGATTTTCCATTTATTTGGAGGTCCAGTGCATCGAAAGGACAGATGCAGCTGCACATTCCACACAGCACACATTTATACTCGTCTATTTCAATTTTACTGATATCCTGTTCTGTTCGAGCCATGGCCCCCGTAGGGTTTACCTCTATTGCACTTACCGGACAGATCTGCTCACAGATTCCGCAGGAAGCACAGCGAATATTTTTGAATTCCAGCTTTCGTTCTTCTTCACCGGCTCGCTCTACAGAAATATCTTTACCTTCAATAAGTTCTGTTGTTTCCATTATTCTCTACCTCCTTTATTTCAATGGAATTAGTGGGACATTGTTCCCCACACAAAAGACATCCACAGCACCAATTAGAATCAATTTGTGCCTTAAGGTCTTCCAACACAATGGCACCCATAAAACAAACATCTGCACAAATACCACAAGCTATACATGAATTTTTGACATCGCATTCGTATTTTCTGATAGAACATATTTGTACTATGGTTCTGGTTGTTTCTTTGTCTTTCACTAGAGCATACGTTAAAGTAAAAAAATCGCGGGGGCAGAGGTTTCTTACAACTTCTGCGATCTGAATAGAATTCCACGATATATTTCTACCGTTAAGGTAGTGTGAAATCGTAGAACGATCCATGCCTAATTTCTCAGCGATTACACGCTGGGCATATCCCTTTTTTCTAAGTTCCACTGCTGCTAAATATTTTAAACCCGATATTATGTGCTTGGGCATGATGACACCATGTGTGTTAATTACACATAGATCATCTCAATATATATATTTTTACCTATAAAAGCTAAGACGAAAGTTATATATAAGGATGTGTGGCATGAACACATTAGTAGTGGTCTGGAAGTTGCCAGAGGCCTTTTTTCGGGGCTGTAAAGTTAAAGGATGTTAGAAGTAATTATACTACTTTTTAACCCCTCCCCCCATTAGTATGATATTCCAAGACTACCATTAGCTTAAAAACCATACCAAAATCTTTCGATAAATTGAAAGGCCATTTAACATCCCTATTTTCCAAAAAATTTTTACTAATTTTCCCCTTATTCCAATTCAAATCTTGAAAACCTCTGATTTCCAACTTTACAAAATCAAAATATGCAATCATAACTAATATCAATAGAACAAAAAAAAACCCTGTAGAAAAAAACAAAAACAACCATAACCCCCCAAAACATTACTCCTACATTATAAACAGTTTTTATTCCATGTTTAACTATTTCCTCCTTGCATCTTCCAAAAAAAAACAGAAAAAATTAAATATTCTACCCAAAAAAATTTCCACCACAGTCCCTATGATCATAAATCAACGAATCTTTCATTATTGGCACTGTCAAAAACTTGGGGGGTTTTTGAAATTGATGTTTTAATAAATAATCTTTTTTATTTGTCTTAAACTCATTATTTTCTGGAATAGAAACCTAAAAAGTTTTTGACAGTGACAATAATGAAAGATTCGTTGATTTATGATCATAGGGACTGTGGTGGAAATTTTTTTGGGTAGAATATTTAATTTTTTCTGTTTTTTTTTGGAAGATGCAAGGAG
>JAHRFX010000057.1 GCA_019084405.1 Methanobacterium sp. | reverse complement strand
GTTGATGAGAAATACACTTCTAAGACTTGCAGTAACTGTGGATACGTTACAGAAAGTTTAGAATTGAATATCCGTCAGTGGATATGTCCTGAATGCAAAATGCACCATGATAGGGATGTAAACGCTGCACGTAATATTCTAACCGTAGGAACTACGGGGCTTGCCTTTAGCAAAACCAACACGTTAGTTGGTGGATTAGGAATCCATTGACCTCCACAGGTCATGGTAGTTCAATCATTAAACCCAGTTTTAACCATGAATAATACAGGAGGAATTTATTTTGGATATTAGTACCGTTAAGATAGTACCGCCAGAAAACTGTAATATTATTTTAGGTCAAAGCCATTTCATAAAAACGGTAGAGGACCTGCATGAAGCCCTGGTAAACACAGTTCCAGGTATTAAGTTTGGTCTGGCATTTGCAGAAGCATCTGGTGATTGTTACATCCGCTACTCTGGTAATGATCCCCAGCTGGAAAAATTAGCCACCGAAAAGATGAAGGAAATAGGAGCCGGGCATTCCTTTTTGATTTATATGAAAGATGCTTTTCCTATCAATGTCACCCAGCGCATAAAAAGTGTCCCGGAAGTGGTGAACCTTTTTTGTGCCACTGCCAATCCGGTGGAAGTATTAATTGTAGAAAGCAGTCAGGGGAGAGGTATAATTGGGGTCATTGATGGTTATAGCCCTCAAAAAGTAGAATCAAAAGATGATATTCTGTACCGTAAGAAGTTTTTACGGGATATTGGCTATAAACTATGATTAAATCATAATTCCTGTTTTAGAAGTATTTGTGAAGTTTTATATATTTTTAGAACCAAATTATATATAATCAGGTATCTTATTAAAGGGGGAAATAAAATGGGTGAATTAGAGGATAAAGTGGTTTTTACCAAAAGTAGTGGAAATTTGAAAACAGGGGAAAATCAGTTAAAAGTAATTCAAGACATTGTCAAATTAAAAATACGCCAGACCGGTACAATTACGGTGGAATTTAATGGCAAAAAAGAAGAAATTTCTAAAATAAAGGATTTCTTTGAAAATATTACTGATATGGAACCTATCACCATGAATATTGCTTCCAGTGGTGATATAAAATCATATTTTAAAGGAGTTTCTCCCTTTAAGGAAGAAATATCCCCTGAAGGGGAAACATTCTACACCTTTGGAGTCACCATTCAGGAAATAACTTAAATATTTTATATTTTTTTATTTTATTTACTTCCATCATAAATTGAAGAATATTAAGGGCTCCCTCAAGCATATTAAAAGTTAATATAAACTATTTCAGGAATAATTATTCTGCCACTAATTGATTTTCTATTTAATAATTCTGCAAGTAATTAATTTTCTATTTAATGGAGTGTTCCTCACATATTTTGTAAATATATTCCGGATGTTCAAATACATGAGTATTCTTCATTCTGGATAATTTTTCCACATGCTCCACATCTTCCCGGGTTATATTCAATTCCAGGTCCTTTCCATTAGGTAGTTTGGTGGTGATGGTCCCTTCTCTAAAGTCAGAGGGCATGATATACAAAGGTACACCGGCTTTTTGTCCCATAATAGCGGCATTGGTAAGCAGGGTATCTGCTATTCTAAGAGAGATCTTGGCCACGGTATTGGAGGTGCAGGGAGAAATAATTAACAAATCAAATTTTCCCATCTGTATTTGACCTGCCAGAAAGGGAGAATTAGCATTTATTTCCACCCAGGCATTGTCGAAATATTTTTCTAATTGCCGGAAGATTCCGTAGTACTTAACCACCTGATCCCCTGATTTAGAAATATAAACCCTGATTTCCAGGGAGTCCCTGTACTTTTCCTGTATATCCTTCATTATGGCAAAGGTCTCAGGCAGTTTTTCACCCGCCCCGGTAATTCCCCAGGCAATTCTTTTTTTAGCACCAGTCATGGAATTATTTATATGATTTCTGCTTAATTTATTTTTCTAATAAAAACCAGTAAAGATTGTACCTTAAAAAAAATCATTAAAATGGTTTTCCAATAAAAAAAATCATTAAGAAAGTTTTTTAAATCAGGGACTTTTTTTAAAAAAATAATTAGTTCTGGATTTTACCATCCAGAACCCTTATGGTTCGATCGGCCAGGGAAGCCACATCCATATCATGGGTTACCATAATCAGGGTCACGTTTTCTTTTTCATGGAGATCTTTTAGGCGATTCAGTATCATCGCCCCGGTTTTAGAGTCCAGAGAACCGGTGGGTTCATCGGCCAGGATGATGGACGGTTCATTGGCCAGGGCCCGGGCAATAGCCACTCTTTGTCTTTCTCCACCAGATAATTCTGTGGGTTTTCTTTTCAATTTATCAGATAAACCCACATATTCCAATAATTCCAGGGCTCTTTTTCTCATCTGGGAAGAGGACATCTTCTTTTCATACATCGGTATTTCCACATTTTCCAGAACCGATAAATTGGGTATGAGGTTGTGCAACTGGAATATAAAACCAATTTTGCGGGAGCGGAATTCACTCAGGTCTTTTTTATGGATGAGATCATTTCCAGATACTACTATACTCCCTGTGTCGGCTTTATCCAGGGCCCCGATCATATTAAGGAGGGTTGATTTACCAGAACCAGAGGGCCCGATAATGGATACGAATTCTCCTTTTTTTATTTCCAGATCTATTCCATTTAAGGCGGTTATTTTACCATGGTCAAAACTCTTCTGGAGATGGTGAATCTCCACAATATTCTCCTTATTCATAGCGCAGTGCCTCGGTTGGTGGTAATCTACTGGCTCTATAGGCTGGATAAAATCCGCCTAAAAGGCCCACACTTAATGCCACGGCAAATGCCCGTATAAAAACGTCTGCAGAGTAAACAGGTGCAATGAAACTGTCCATTCCCAAAGCCAATAGAACCTGTATGCCCATGATTCCCATAATAGCCCCTACCAGGCCTGCTACCAGAGTAAGTACTATTGATTCTCCCAGGATCATGGATAAAATTCTCCTATCTTTCCACCCTACTGCTTTAAGAACTCCTATTTCTCTGGTCCTTTCATAAACGGACATGATCATGGTATTGATTACACCAATACCTCCAATAACTATTGCCAAGAGAGATATGGCCCATGAGGCAGTGTCAATGGTCTGCAGTCCCTGGTCAATACTGGCCAGGTCTTCTAAAGAGGCAATGGTGGTTAAATCATTACCATATTCTTCTTCAATCTTTGCAGTCACCTCTTCCACCTGGGCATCATTATCAATTTTCACATAGAGCATGGTGACGGTGTCATTTTTATTTTCAATAGCCTGCACATTTTCCAGGGATAAAAATGCTCCTCCGTCCTGTTGCAGGTCACCGGTTTGGAAAATACCGGTTATTTTATATTCTTCTCTATTTAACGTTATAGTATCTCCCACGGTTTTATTTAATTTTTCAGAGGCCACTTTTCCTATAATTACTTCTTTCGCATCTCCTGCAGCAAAGGCTCGGCCTTCTGTAACCTTTATATTACTTATAGATAATTTTGCAGGATCTATCCCTATTAAAACAAAATAGGGATTATCTTCTACCCGCTGGATGGCCATTAAGATTCCCACCACATCATTTACACCATCCACCTCCTTTATCCGGGCTATATATTCTTCATCTATTTTACTAAAGAATAAATCAGATACATTAGATTCAGCTATACTGAAATCAGCTCCTCCTGCCTTCAAGGTTTCTTCGGTGGAGGCTTTCAGTCCGTCAGTTATTATACCCAGGGCCACGATGGTGGCAATTCCTATAGCTATCCCTACAATAGCCAGCGCACTCCTGGTTTTATTTCTAAAAGGATTTTTAATTATAAGTGAAAAAAATGACATAGTTTTTTAATGGTAATTAATACTATTTAAATGTTTTTTTAAAGGCACTAAATCCAAAAATAGAGATTTTTAAAGTGTAGTTTCAACACCAGAGATTAAATATGATTAATAATGTTAAATCGGCTTTATTTTCAGGTTGTATATTTTAAAATCCACCCAAAATATTTGATAATTATTAATCCTGATACTAAATTCAATTATTACTCACTTTAATGTAATGTGCAGTTGAAACATTAAAAAAAAAATGATATATAATAAAGGAGACATATTAAATATGTAGAACAATTTGTAACTACAGGATGGAGGGATTTTATGAAAGAAGATGTATTTTATGGTAAAGGAATGGCCCATGTTAAAAAGGACTATCCAGATATCTATGATTCAGTGGTGGAATTAAATAAAGCAGCTTATACTGGAAAGGCACTGGATTATAAAACCCAGAAATTAATCGCTCTGGCTATAACTGCGGCTAATTCAGATGATAGGGCCATGAAAAAACAGATGATGAGTGCCATGCGGGAATTTGATGTCACCCGGGATGAAATAGTGGATGTGCTGAGGGTGGTTCTTTTAACTTCAGGTATGCCTCCTTTTACCAAGGGCATGCGCATACTCTATGAATTAACTGAATAAAAATTCCCGCATGGCACTCATCATCTGTTTTTTCATGGCCCTATCATCTGAATTAGCCGCAGTTATAGCCAGAGCGATTAATTTCTGGGTTTTATAATCCAGTGCCTTTCCAGTATAAGCTGCTTTATTTAATTC
>JAHRFX010000114.1 GCA_019084405.1 Methanobacterium sp. | reverse complement strand
TAATATTTCTTTAAATCTCTTAAAATAACGTTAAATAACTTTCTATTAGCATATATTGTGTATCCATATTCTTTGCCTATTTTTCTGTATAGTTCATAGGTGGTTTTGATATGGTTAAAAACAAAACGTGCACTACCTATATTAAATTCTAATATATCCTGCTGTTCTTTATTTGGATATATCCGGTATTTATAGGATTTGTTCACGGTTTTCATTTTTTTCTGTTGCCTTTCGATATATTTAGGTATTGTTTCAATATATCGCCCCGCCGGTTGTGGAGATGAAATATCCTATCTTCCAAAACGCTCCTTTCCAAAGTTTATTCTTTGATTTCAGGATTATTCTTTTTTTTGATTAGCCTGCTACTTGCTGATTTAATAGGAGTTGATGAAATTTAAGTAATACCGTATCTGGTTTAGCTTTAAACAGAAAGTGTATATGGTCTGTTTCATAGTTACTTTCCTGTAAATTCAATATTATAGAGCTTTCTGATATTTTTGAAGATTTCTTTTAATCTAAAATATATTATTTGAAGTTATAACTTGCCTACGGTATTTTGTAACGAGTACTAAATGATATGTTAATGAGTATACTGAATGTTGATTTTTGTCTAAATTCCGCTTCAACATTTATTATATTTGATTTCATAGTATTTAATCTTTTAGTTCAACTATTAGTCTGAAATTCATCTTATGACTTAAAATAGAAGTCATAGTATTCTTTCAGGTCTGAGATAAAACTTTACTGATAATTATCTCCCTATGATACATTCTCTTCTAAGTTTTAAAAGATCTTTTTTCTTCTTTTTTAAATCCTCTGTCTTCTCCAGTATATAAGGTATTTTTTCCATTATACAATCCACCGTGGAATTTTGATGTATCCATTCACATCCCTGGCAACTCCAGACTCCCTTATCTTTTATCCATCGGCCTCCAGTAGAACCATCCCCACAGGGATAAAAGGGACAGTAGCAAAAAGTACAGTTTTGAGGATGAGTGTGACAAGGATAATATTCGCAACTAGTATTAGGACCAGTTATCTGTTCTCCTTTAATAAATTTTTGATAAAATTCCTGGGAAAGAGGGTGGATGGGACCAGAAACCACATATCCACGAGGAGTTATCATGAAACCTTCCTCCACATAAGTGGTGGAATTACCCACTATCAAAACCGTGGACATGTTAATCATGTCTTCTTCAAGGTCTTTTAAATTAATAATATTGATTTTGGGTCCAGAAGATGTACTCTGAACAATTCCCACCGGAGTTTCAGGATTAAGATGCTCTTGTAGAATCTTTTGAGCCAGTTTAAATGGTTCAATACGGGTCTTGCTCCGGGGGTTGTAGAAAGCTATGATTAAACCCCCCTTAACCGCATGTTCAATTTTATTTTTTATTTCACTTAGTGGGGTTAAAATATCCGAAAGGCTGATAACGGCAAAATCATGGAGTGGTGCCCCTAATAATGAGGCGGCATAGTTAGCAGCTGTAACCCCAGGAATCACCTCCACTTCTATGCCACTGTATTTTCCCACCAGCTGGAAAAAAACATTTCCCATTCCAAATACACCCGGATCTCCTGAGCTAATAATGGCGACTTTTTTACCTTCCAGGCTTTTCTGTATGGCCATTTCTGCCCGGACAATTTCATCCCCCATTCCTTTTTTAATTATTTCTTTTCCATCCAGGAGGTCATTTACAGAATTAACATAACGTTTGTATCCAATAACCACTTCTGCTTTTTTTATGGCCTCCAGGGCTCTCAGGGTTATATCCTCTCTGGTAGGGCCGATACCCACTATACTAATCATGAAATCACCATGGCTTTTTGTAAAATAAAATTTGTTTTAGTTGGGATTGACTGCTTGATTATATATTCTACCTATAGAAACAATTTTAATGGTCAATATATCAATCTCTAAGCCCTGACTTTTATATTTGGCCATGGCTGTGGCTTTAACCATGTAATCTGAACTGGGAGTAATAACTATCTGTCCCCCGGAAGAATTTCCTCCACTTACATCCTCTTTATATCCCATGGCCGTAATATTAACCAGGAATTGATCATTGCTTTTATCAGCATAGGTGGTTATATTAAGTGTGTTTAAATCAATTCCATCCAGCTGACTTTTACTTCGCAGTTCCTGCCCTACCTGATTAGTATTTGTAATATTTAAAGACTCAGGAGGCTGAGTTAAAGCCGAAGTTACATCCTCCCTGATATCAAAAATGGCCATTAAACGGTCAATTTGCATATCTATCAGCTTACCCACATCTGGAGGTTCAGAAGTTACAATGGTATAGGAACTTATCAAACCTGCTTCAAAGAAAAATATGAAAAACCCTAGGAAAAGTATAAATTTGACTATTCTTGACAAAAAATCACCTTAGTTTAATAAAAAGGACCTTATAATATTTAATTTGTTCTAATCTAAAGATTTATTTCAAGTACCGGGCTAAATAGCCCGCTATTTATTGAGAAATTTTAACAGAATATATGAATTAGTAGTAGTTGCCCTGCTTTTTCATATTTTTTTTTATTAATCCCAAAAAAGATCTCACCAGTATAATATGTGTAGATACTTTTAAAATTTTTTGTATTTATATCATTACCTGATATTAATAATTTGGCCCGGCTCTATTAGATTATAAAAGCAGGAATAAATTAATTTATCATTGCAACCATAGTAGTTTTAACTATTAAAAATTTTGACCATACCTTAAATACCAGAGTTACAGAATAAACTTAGATTATTATCAGTACTTCGTAAAGTAATTTTGTAAATTTGTTTTAAATATGCTTTTTGGTTTTAGAAATTGGTTTTTAAATCTTTTTTTATCTGCAAATCTGTGTAATTTGTTTAATTTTTATTCTAAGTTAAGTTTTTAGCTGGTGTTGAATTCGTGGGTTTCAACCTTTTTCTTTTAAGTTTTTAGGAATTTTATGATGGAGTTAG
>JAHRFX010000098.1 GCA_019084405.1 Methanobacterium sp. | reverse complement strand
TCATTTATAGAATTACCTGCCCCGGTAGCAATAAAAACTATAGTGCAGGCCACTTATCAAAAAGCTACATTAACCATGAAAAAAGAAATAAAAATCAAGGATTTATTCAAAAATTTAACATATCACTAGAAAAATCGATAGTGCCGAGATTACTAAATAATCACCAATATATTTTATTTAAATACCAGTTTAACTACTATAAATGATATTATGAATGCTTATCTTGAAATTTTAAGACCGGGAAATGCCCTCATGGCGGTGATTACCATAGTTCTTATGGTTTTAATCAGCGGAAATTTTAATATTGATGCAATAGTGGCCTGCACTATAGTTTTTATTGCTACCGGGGCAGGTAATTCTATAAATGACTATTTTGATTATAAAATTGATGCTATTAATCGGCCGGAGCGACCCATGCCCTCAGGCAGGATTTCTCAAAAAAATGCAGGTATTTATTCTGCAGTTCTTTTTGTAGTGGCCACTTTACTGGGATTTCTCATTGGAATAATCCCTGGCATTATAGTACTCTCCAGTTCCCTTTTGATGATATATTATGCTTACAGCCTAAAAAAGATGTGCCTGGTTGGTAATATTACTATTTCATTTTTAACTGGCCTTAGTTTTGTACTGGGGGGAGTGGTCTTAGGAGAATTATTAATATCCTTTTACCTGGGAATATTTGCTTTTTTAATGACCATGGCCCGGGAAATAGTAAAAGATATGGAGGATATGGAGGGGGATAAAAAAGAAGGAGCGCATACCTTGCCTCTGGTAAAGGGAAAATTTTTTTCTGCACGTATGGCTGCTTTTTTTGTAATACTGGCCAGTATAAGTAGCCCCATATTATACTTTCTGGGAATTTTCAACCTCCTCTACCTGGTGGTGCTTATGGGGGCGTTGGGGGTTTTTATAAAAAGTGCAGTTTCCCTTCTCCAAGACCAGTCACATGATAATACTAAAAATATTTCCCACCAGATTAAAAAGGGGATGGCTATAACCTTCCTGGCATTTGCCCTGGGATCTCCATTAATCTCATCTTTCTTTAGTTTAATAATCTGAATTTTAGATTAATTTAGTTATTATTTATAAATGCAAATGCCATGGAGGTGGATTACTTTTTTTTTTAGTTAGGGGCTGCTTAATATTCTTTTTATATTATGCTAATAATTCTTATATCTACGAATTAAAAAATATTCAATTTCAGGGAGCTATAACGCAGTTTTAATAACTATCAGCAAGAACCTTGATTGAAAATAATATAAAAAAATCTTATATTTCTGAAATATGTTTAATAATAATTTAATAAAGTGCTCATTATGGTATTTATTTAACTATACATACTTAATATTCTGTAAAGATCATAAAGTTAGTTGTAATACTAAGTTTCAAACTTAGTTTTACAAACACGATTGCTAAAAGTGTAAAGGAGGTGAAAATATGAAAAAGCAAGCGATTTTATTAAGCGCAACTTTCATACTTGCCCTCTTGTTGATGGGAGCAGTAAGTGCCAATGAAAATTCATGTGAAGAACAATTATGTGTACAATTCAATAACACTCCAGAAACCGAAATCTGCGTCAACAAAAGGGATAGCCCTTCACCAGTACTCCACTTTGATGTGGAAGGACCACCCGCCAATGCGACCAATGCCACTTTAACCCTGGGAAATTGTAGTACAGTTAACTGGGGCCAACAGGGAAGAGAGAAATCAGATTTGAGTAATTGTTCTCCTGGTTATAAGGGTTACTAGCACTTTGTATATACTCCTGCAGGAATACTTGCATTAAGTAGTTCTAATTGCGTTAGAGCAGAAGGTATTCCAACTATATTATATAGTTGGAGAGGATGTAAGAGTTTGTCCAAAGACCGACATTCCTTTACGTGCACGTTTAACTGATGAAGAAGAAACACCACTGGAAGTAAAACAATTACTTTCTGTTGGGTTACCAATGTAGATATCAATAATCCGCAAAGTATGTGTGCCAATGCCACCACCGATGCTGATGGTTGGGTAGAATATATTATTGTCGGCGGGCTACCTAAATGTCCGTTTAGTGGGCCAGATGAATGCCGTTATAGTGTACTGGCCTGGTTTGCCGGGGATGATACTTATGAATTTTCCCAGACCTCATTTGACATTCTGGTAAGACAATTCGATACCGAAATAGCTGTATTAAATGTAGCTGGTAACCAGGGCGATGAGGTAATTTTGAGTGCCACATTGACCAAACAAGACGACAATTCACCTATTGAAGGCAAAACTCTGAATTTCTATGTAAATGGAGCGTTTGTGGGATCTTCCATAACCAATGCAGAGGGTATTGCAACTCTGGCCTACACCATACTCAGACCCAGGGAAAATATACCATCACTGCAGAATTTGAAGGTGAAGGATGTTTCCGTGGTGCAGAAGGTGAAGGTGAACTGGATGTTGAATTTTCTGGAGCTTTAATTACTGTAGAAAATGTGACCATCTGTCATTTAGGTAAACCTATTGTCACCGCCAAGTTAACTGACCTTGAAGGTAATCCTCTACCAGGTAGAACCATTAAGTTCTCCATTAACCCGGAAACGGAAGGTGTTACCAATGCGGAAGGTATAGCTCTGGGGATATTTGATCCTTTACCACTGGGAACCTATAACATCAATGCTCTATTTGAAGGAGACGGTGAATACGCAGCAGTAGATGCTAATTCAACTTTAAATGTAACTCCAGATGAATTCCCAACAATACTAACTTTGGATAATGTAAAAGGAAGTAAAGGGATCAGGTTACACTAAGAGCCACCCTAACTGATGAGGAAGGAATACCTCTACCTGGCCAAACCATTGATTTCTATGTAAATGGAAAATGCCAGATTAAAAGGCATTTTAGCTATTATAGTAGTGTAACCTTTTTCTGCTAACCCTGCAGCCAGCACACCGTATGCTTCTGCTTCCACCTTTCCTCCAGGATAGAATATAACCCCCAGCGAACTATTACTGGTGTGTGGCTTAAATGTAATGCTATTTTCACTATTTACTACCTGATACTTTTCATTGGAATTAAGAGTTGCTCTGGCTTCATTATCCGCCGGGTAATAATCAGCTATATAAATACTAAATGCGGCCCCAGCTACCAGGAATAATCCCAGAATAAATATTAAAATCAACTTCTTTTTTAATGCCATTTTATTCACTATCCCTAATTAGACACTGTCAAAAACTTGGGGGTTTTTGAAATTGATGTTTTAATAAACAATCTTTTTTATTTGTCTTAAACTCATTATTTTCAGGAATAGAAACCTAAAAACTTTTATAATGAGAGGAGCATAGTATTTTCTATGACAAAACAAAAAAATACATGTTCCAGTTA
>JAHRFX010000049.1 GCA_019084405.1 Methanobacterium sp. | reverse complement strand
TATGCTTGAATTTCGGTTTTAATCTTTTTTTTATCATAAAAATATAGTGTTCTTCCTTTAACACCATTTTTAATCACAAAATTTACTGAAAACATTCAGGACAAGAAGGTTTAAACATTTCAATATCGGAAAATATTCTTTTTAAACCACGTTTTCAACGTTTTAGATACCTTATAATCTGTTTGAACTGATTTTCAACATATTTTGACAAACCCTCACAAAAATAGGAAAGTTTATAACTTTGATCAAACAAACTATCAATTGGAGCAAGTGTTTTTGTTTAGCATAGAAAATACTATGCTCCCCTTATTATAAAAGTTTTTAGGTTTCTATTTCAGAAAATAATAAGATTAAACAAGAATAAATAAAATTTGTTTATCAAAAACACAAATTTCCAAAACCCCCAAGTTTTGGACCGTGCCATAAATTATTAATTACATTCTGATCTAATTCTTGATTATACATGGGAATGAATGTGGTGTATATTATAATTATGTATCAAAGGAGCAATTAAAATGACAAGTTTAAAAAAAGTAGTATGTCTGGTGGATGGTGAACATTATTTACCCGTAACCAAATCGGCCATCGATTTACTGGATAGCATAGAACACAGGGAAGTGGTGTCGGTAATTTTCATTGGAGGCACAGAAAAATTAAGATCGGGCTCTGAAGAGGAATATGCCCAACTCATGGGACGACCGGTATACTTTGGACCACACACCGATGAAATACCCTATGATCTTATCCGGGATATGGTGGAAAAGTATCAGCCAGATTTAGTAATGGATTTGAGTGATGAACCAGTCCTGGATTATACTAAAAGATTTAAAATTGCTTCAGTGGTATTAGGCCAGGGAGTTACTTATGAGGGCCCTGACTTTAAATTTGACCCCTTAACTCAATACGATGTACTTAAAAAACCATCTCTAAAAATTTTAGGGACAGGAAAAAGAATAGGTAAGACAGCTGTTTCAGCTTATGCTGCTCGAGTAATCAATAATAATAATTATAACCCCTGTGTGGTTGCCATGGGTCGGGGGGGCCCAGAAGAACCGGAGATTGTTCAGGGAGATAAAATTGAAATCACACCCCAATTTTTGATGGAGCAATCAGATAAAGGAGTCCATGCCGCTTCAGATCATTGGGAAGGCGCATTAATGAGTCGTATATTGACCATTGGATGCCGTAGATGTGGTGGTGGTATGGGTGGGGATGTATTCATCACTAACCTGAAAAAAGGAGCTGAACTAGCCAATACTGTTAATGCAGAATTTTTAATTATGGAGGGTAGTGGTGCTGCTATTCCACCTATAAAAACTGATAAAGAAATAGTTCTGGTGGGTGTAAATCAACCACTTATGAATATAGAAAACTTCCTGGGCCCCTTTAGAATAGGCCTGGCCGACCTGGTGGTATTGACCATGTGCGAAGAGCCTATGGCCAGTGAAGACAAAATAAACCACGTTATACAACTGGTTAAAGAAATTAATCCTGATGCCAAAATTATCCCCACCGTATTTAGACCAAAGCCATTGGGGGACATCCAGAATAAAAATGTCTTATTTGCCACCACCGCTCCAGATTCTGTAAAAAAGGTTTTAGTAGATCATTTAGAATCAGAATATGGATGTAAAGTAATTGGAACCACACCCCATCTTTCTAACCGCCCTCTTCTACAGAAGGATATTGAAAAATACATTGATGAGGTGGATGTAATGCTCACGGAACTTAAAGCCGCTGCAGTTGATGTGGCTACTAAAGATGCACTTGAAGCCGGCTTAGAAGTAGTTTATTGTGATAACATACCTCTGGTCATTTCCAAAGAATATGGTAGCCTTTCAGAGTCAATTATTGAACTGGTTGATGATGCAATCAGTGGTTTTAAATCAAAATCCACCAATTAATATTTTCTTTTTTAAATTATATTTTTTATTTAATACCATAATCATGGCCATTAGCCTCTCGTTCTTACTGGTCACAACAGGTGATTAATTGGAATACGCAGACCTTAAAAAACTCTTAAAATTTAGCTTTAATGAAAAAGAAATACTCCAAAAACTGGAATTACCTGAAGATGCTTTTTTACCCCTTATATTTTCAATACGCTTTGGTGGAGATTGGAGTGTTCGAAAAAATTCTAGAAGATTAATGTCCATAAAAGAGAAAATAACCAGATATGATGATGAAAACAAGTCTGGATACACATTAGAACGGATTTATTTATTTTTAAACCCTAAAATACTTTCTCAGGAAGGAATCGTCCACCGATTGGAAAAATGCAGCACTAAAAATGAAAGAGAACTGGTTAAAAGGCCATATAAAGTTTTGGTTAATGCAGATTATATATTAGAAGCAGAGCTTGATCCAGTAGATTTGAAAATACATTTAAAAAAAATCAACACACCTTTAGAATTTACAGGACCCACTGCTTATGGGGTTTCACATGAGATGGAACATCTGGACCAGGGGGTAGTTAAGGGGAAACCTTTCTGGGAATTCCAGTATGTAATAGATAAAGATAGTAAATAAATGTTAATTATCTTTTAAGATCTATAATCACTTTCCAGCTTTAATTTAATTTCTTCATTTTTTGCTCCTATTTTTTTAAATAGTTCCTGAAACATATCTTCCAGTTTACTATCTATGATATCTATACCTTCTTGTGTAATTCCTCCTTTAGTAGCAACCCGTTCTACTATCTCTTCAAACCTGTGACCCTGGCACAATAACTTAGAAGTACCATCTAAAACATTTTTTACCATATCCTGTGCTTCCTCTGGAGAAATTCCGCTGTATAGGGTAGCCATATGGGCGTAACGGGCCATAATAAACGATATAAATGCAGGACCGCTACTGGTAATGGTGGTAGCAGCTTCAAAATCTCCTTCATCAATAATTTTAACCTGACTTATAATTCCAAATAAATCCTCCACAAACTTTTTTTCATTCTCCTCAACCAGTTCATTGTGGTTTATAAGAGATATCCCTCTTCGGCTAAGGGATGTTAAAGAGGGAATAACCCGGGTAACCTTACCTTCAAATATCAGTGCCAGGGTACTCATGGTCAAACCTGCTGCTATGTGGATAATATGCATATTAGAACTTCCATGAGAGCTAAGTTCTTCTACTACTTTTTTCACAGAATCAGTATTTACAAAAATAAATATTCGATCTGCTTTTTTAGCCACTACTCTATTATCATCAGTTATTTCGATTAAAGGGTATCTTAAATTTAATTTAGTAAGTTTTCCCAGGTTTCGATTGGATATAATAACATTTCCTTCTTTAAGAGCCTGGGATTCTAATAAACCATTAATTATCATGCTTCCCATACTCCCATAACCTATAAAACCGATTTTCATAACATCACCTGCTAATTTGCATAAATTTTTTGAATACTATTTAACTGGAATAAGACCTTCAGGCATATTTTTATCAGCTATCCAGTTTTTTATAATAAGATTAAAATAATCAGGGGAAGTTAAATTCCACAAATGTACCATTTCAGGCACAATATAACCCTTTGACTGGGGTATATTCTTTACTATAGATTTAATTGAGTTTTTTATAACACCATATTCTTTTTCTCCCCCTAAAACCAGAACCGGATTATCTACTTTGTTCAGGTGAGGCGGGATTTCAAATAGCATATTCGCTTTAAATATTTTTTTAATTTCTTCGGGAGGAATACTACTACTTGAGGATTTTAATAATTTAAAATAATCTTTTGAAATATTATAATTTCGGATATAAGCTTTTATTAAAAAATCTCTGTTTTTTTGGGATACATATTCCTGTAGAACATATTCCAGTAGTTTTTCAAATTTCTCAGTTTCCCCCGGGGCACGGATAGGTACACCAGTTATTATAACATGATCCAGCACTTCAGGAGATCTATTCAATATTTCCAGAGCTATTTGCCCCCCTAAAGATAAACCAACTACGTGGGTAATTTTTTTCCCATTCTCTTTTATGAATTCCAGGATTTTCTCAGAAGCACTTTGCAGGTTGAAAGGGCGGTATTCTTTATTTTTCCCATGTCCCGGGATATCAATCATAATACAGTGGAAATCAGTTAGTTTCAAGCACTGATTTTCCCATATCCAGCTTCCCAGTCCAGTGCCATGGAGAAATACTATGCTTTCTTTGTTTTTTATTCCTGTTTCATCATATTCTAAATCCATAGCGGACCCCCTGAATTATTCTTTTTATAAGACCAGATAGCTGTTCTGGATATGGAATTGTGGTTTATCCTACTTTAATTTGCAGATGTCCTTTTTGAATGCGCTCTTTTTTTTTAATTATGGTTATTAAGTAACGGTATTTTTCGGGTGTGTAAAGTATTGGGGGTTGTTGTTTTTTATGTGTTTTTTAGTCCATTTTTGCATTTGTTTTTGTAGGTAGTTGTTTATTCCGTTTGTTATTTTGTATTTTCTTTTAATTCGTCGGGCAGGGTTTGTCGGTAGTAGTTTTCCATGTTTTTTAATAATTTGTTATTTAATTATCTTTTTTAGATAATAGATAATTAAAATAATATTTAATAATTTAATTAATAATTTTTTTAATAGATAATACAAGACCGAAATTAGAAGGTAGATTTATAAAT
>JAHRFX010000029.1 GCA_019084405.1 Methanobacterium sp. | reverse complement strand
TTGGTTGTGTTGCAAGTTTAGTTAAAATTCAGCATGTTACTCCAGTTGTGTTTATGATCTGAACTTCACCACTAATCAATTTTAGGTTATCGCCTTTCAAAAATTCAAACATGAAATAGTGAAAGGCGATAACCTAAAATTGATTAGTGGTGAAGTTCAGATCATAAACACAACTGGAGTAACATGCTGAATTTTAACTAAACTTGCAACACAACCAAAAAATTTAATCTACAATCATTTAATGAGGAGCTACTAAATATCGAATCATTCTTCCATTATTGGAGTATATGGGTTGGGATATGCAGGACACGAAAAAAATCTATCCTGAAGATTTTGTTAGTGAAAGATATGTAGATTACGTTTTAAGTGATTATAAATCAAATAAAATTTGTTTAGAGGCCAAAAGACCTTGTGTTGATTTAGATGATTGTCCACAAAAACAATTAAAATGGTATTGTGTTTCAAAAAATATTTCTATGGGGATTCTCACCAATGGAATCACTTGGTATTTTAATAAATTTTATTTTCATGATAAGGATTTAGGATCCATTAAAAAGTCTTCACAAGTAGAAATAAATCTTTTGAAGGATGATGACGAATTTATTTTTAATAAATTTATAGAATATTTATGGAATGGTAAAATATCCAATAGAAATGTGAAAATTAAGTCGAGAGACCCGGAAAATATATTAAAAGTTGCAAAAAAAACTTATAATCTTAATGAATCTGAAGTAAAACAGTTAATTGTCATTCCTTTACTTCAATCATTAGGTTGGGATATTTATAATGATAAAAATTTTATTTTCAGTCCCCGAACCGAAGTAATAATTAAAAATAACAATATAAAAATGAAAAAGAATATCTCCATTGATTTTATTCTCAAAGGCAAAAAGAAAATAGGCATTGAAGTTAAAAAAACTGGAACAAAAGAATTAGAAATTCATGCAGGTCATTCAAAGCCTTTTGTGAAAAAAAGAACTATGATTTGGCAATTACTACTGATGGGAAAATATGGAATTTCATATTTTTTAAAAATGGGAGATATGATAATGAAAAAACATTGGAACTGAGTACTAATTCCACTCATGGCTTATTAAGACATCTAAGTAAATTATAAAGACTCCCTTTCTACATCAACCACGATTATTTTCACCGGTACCAATGGAAAATTATTTTTTAAAAGTTTTATATCTGAAATTAATTGTTCACCATAGCCCATGCCCGATGACATTTCCTTTTGTAATAAATAAGACGGGACAATTTCAATTCCAAGATCAATTTTATTTAGATTGAAGAAATACTGAAACTTGGCTAAATCATATGTCATAAAAGAATATTTTCCGAATTGAACTTGGACAGCAACATTTTCTTTAAAAAAATCTATTTTTTTATAGCCAGAGACTTTTTTATTGCTATTGCAGATTCTATATTCATATTGATCAATTATATCAAAAAAATTTAAAGATTCAAAATAGTTCTTGAACTGCGCCTTAAATGCCTTGGGAGAAAAAAGTAGTTTTCCTCTACGGTTTTTTTCTTTACTTACCTTATTTTTCTCACCAACTACTTGATCTATTACTTCATAAATCTCTTTATCCAAATTAGGATACCGTTGTTGTAATATTTCAGAGCCACCTAAATGAGAAAATTCACATGCTATTTTCATTAAATCACCCCATCATTTTAAAGTTGTTTGCTTTGATTTTATAGGATTTATATAAGCATATTTAGGAGGAATATTATTAGGATTATCAGGATCATAAATATTCCTTTCCCTAGGCCTAATACGTAGATCTCCTTTTTCTGCAAGTTTTATACGCTCATTTGTCACTTCAACATATTCTTTAATGATTTCAGAGCCTATTACTTTCCTACCATTAATTAAAGATGCTATAGCAGTTGTTCCAACCCCCATAAAAGGGTCAAAAACCCAATCACCTTCATTAGTCATAGACAAAACTAATCTTTCAATTAACTCAACTGGAAACTGACAAGGATGAATAGTTTTTTCAACATGGTTTGCTTTAACATTAGGAATTTCCCAAATATCAGTGGGATTCTTACCTTTAGGATTACAAGATAATTTACCTTTATTAGGTCCCTTGAAATGTTTTTTATTTGGATATTTCTGAGGAATTCGAACTGGATCTAAATTAAAAACATAATCATCATTTTTTGTAAACCATAATATGACTTCATACCTTCCAGAAAATCTGTTAGAAGCATGTAAACCATGTCCAAAATGCCATATAATCCTATTTCTTAGTTTTAGTCCCAATGAATTAAATATGGGATAAAGCATTATATCTAGAGGAACAATTTCACCATTGTCCACATAATTGCCAACTTGCCAGCATATGCTCCCATTTTTATCTAAAATACGAACACATTCTTCAATAACCTTAATCTGTTGATCTAAATAATCTGATAATTTCAATTTAGTTTCATATTCCTTCCTAATATTGTAAGGGGGTGAAGTAACTATAAGATTAACAAATTCATCAGGAATTTCAGACATTAATTCTAGGCAATCACCGTGAAAACTAACAAAATCAGCACTTTTATTAAAATTAGAGTCAATTTTAATTTTTGTCATTTTTACCTCCTGAATTGTTAAATATTGAATATTTGTGTTAAGTGCTAAAAATGAACTTAGCTATTAATCTAAAACACATTTTTAATATAAATTTTTCTATTGATCTGTAATAGTAAATACTATCATATATTCTACTTATAATAAAAATATATTAACTTTTATAAATTATAATCATTTTTAAGGAAGATAAAAATGGACTTTAGAAGTTTGGATTTACAAATCAGTTACGATTCTGAAGAAGATGATATATTAAATAAATTCTATATTCCCGTTTTATCTAATGCCAAAAAATATAATAGAATCGTTGGCTTTTTCAATTCATCTAGTTTAGCAGCAGCTGCAAAAGGAATAAAAGAATTCATTCTTAACAATGGTGAAATGAATTTAATTTGCGGAGCAAAACTACATAAAAATGACATTGAAATAATAAAAAAGTCTATGGAGAACCCTGAAGATTTTATTGTAAACAAGTTTTTATCTGATATTCACAACCTTGAAGATCAAATAATTAAAGACCATGTGCGAGCACTTGGATGGATGATAGCACACAAAAAACTAGAAATTAAAATAGCAATAAAATTAAATGAATTTGGAAATCCTTTAGAGGACAGATATGGAATATTACATCAAAAAGTTGGTATATTAACTGATAACAAGGGGAATAAGTTATCTTTCAGTGGTTCAAATAATGAAACATTTGCTGGATGGAACGAAAACATTGAAGAATTTAAAGTTTTTCGAAGCTGGAAAGAACACGAAAGAAGATATATGGATTATGATATCGAAAATTTCGATAAATACTGGAATGAAAAATCATCCAGAATTAAAGTTATCGATATTCCTGAAGCGATTAAAAACCATTTGATAAAAATTGCTCCAAAAAGTATAGATGATCTTAATATAAATTCATTAAATTATAATATCAAAGAAACAAAAATTAATCTTTTTGATTATCAAAAAAAAGCTATAAGCAGCTGGATGGATAATGGAAAAAAAGGTATATTTGAGATGGCTACAGGAACTGGAAAAACTTATACTGCATTAGGTTGCCTCGAAAAAATCAATAGTAATTATGAAAATCTTATTACTATAATTACAAGCCCGTATCATCACTTGGTTGAACAATGGAATAAAGAAATATCAAAATTTAGAATAAAATATGATGATTTAATTATAGCAGATAGTTCAAATCCATCTTGGAAAAATATACTTTCTGATTCATTAGATGATTTATATTTAGGCTACAAGAATAGAATTATTATTTTAACTACTCATCGCACATTATCCTCTAAAATATTTATTGATCTATTAAATGGAAGTAGAGAGAATATAAATCATTTTTTAATTGCCGACGAAGTACATGGATTGGGTGCTGATTTAAGTATTAATGGCCTTTTAAAGAGGTATGATTTAAGATTAGGGTTAAGTGCTACTCCTCAAAGATGGTTTGATGACTATGGCACTGATTTATTGTATGATTACTTCGGAGGCACTGTTTTTGAATTTAGTTTAGAAAAAGCTATTGAAAACAACTTCTTAACACCTTATAGGTATATACCAATTTTTGTTTCTCTGAATCAAGAAGAATTAGAGAATTATATCGAAATTACAAAAGTTATTGCAGTCAATTTAAATAAAACAAGCAAAAATGAAAATAAAAAGTTAGAATCTCTAATTTTTAAAAGAGCCAATATAATAAAAAATTCTGAGCAGAAATACAAAGCATTAGAAGAAATAATGGGCTGTATGGGTGATGTTAATTGGTCTATAATTTATTGTACAAATTCTCAAATTAAGAAAGTATTGAATATAATTAATAAAAATTTCATATCCGCACATCTTTTCACTATGAATGAAGGAACTGTACCCAAAAAAAATTATGGTGGAGTTTCAGAAAGAGAATACATACTCAAAAAGTTTTCTGATCAAAAATATAAGATATTAGTTGCAATGAAATGTCTTGATGAAGGTGTAGATATACCTCCTGCAAGGAAAGCAATATTTATGTCAAGTAGTGGGAATCCTAGAGAATATATACAAAGAATAGGAAGAATTATCAGAAAATATGAAGGTAAAAATGAAGCTGTGATATATGATATTATTGTTGTGCCGTCTATGAGTAAACTTCCTTCATATATTAAAGATGTTGAAATGAAAATTTTTGAAAAAGAAATGGAAAGATGTGAACAAATCGCAAAAATTGCTATTAATAATGCTAAAGCTTTAAGAATTTTATACGATCTAAGAGAGAGGTTAATTTAAAATGACTGGAATAGATCAAATTTTAGAAAAATTAAGGGAAAATAGTGACGAAAATATTGCAGAATTTATAGAAGAATTAATAATGGCAGAATTAAAAGGTCTTTGGGGTTGGGAAACATATTATATGAAAAAAGTAGCTTCTTACTCTAAAACAGAGATGATTGAATGAGAATTGAAAGAATATTACTCCAAAATTATAGGCAATATAAAAAAATAGATTTTAATTTTGATTCGTCATCAAATTATGACTTAAATATGATAATCGCAACTAATGGTACTGGGAAGACGAATTTACTAAATGCTATTAATTGGTGTTTATATGGTGAAGAAATTTCTCTATCTAAAAAATCAAAGAGTTCGCCGATAATAAATAAGAATGCTATAAGAAATTCTAATGATGAAGAAAGCGTTTCAGTGAAAATATGGGTTACTAATCAAAGAAAAAATGATATATTATTTTCAAGAAATACTTTTTTCAAAATTCAAAGCAAAGAAAACATTATTGAGCGAAACACAGAATTAACTGTTGAAATGACTAATGAGCTTGGTAATACTAAGATTCTTGAAGGTAATGATGCAGAAGATGCCGTGGAGCGTTTTGTTCCAGAAAATATTAAAGAATTCTTCTTTTTTGACGGAGAGAGATTAGATAATTATTTCAAAAGAGCAACTGGAGAAAATATTAGAAAGGCTACATTCAAAATTTCTCAAATAGACGTTCTAAGTAAAATTGAAAAAAATCTTGATACACTATTAAAAAAAATGATAAAAAAAGCCGGAAAAGAATATCCTGATGTTGAAGAAGCTGAAAAGAAATTAAATTCAATAAATTTAGAATTAAAAAATATTGAAAACAAAAAGAGGGAATGTGAAGTTCAGATACATGAATCCAAAAGTAGCATCGATATTATTAACTCTAAAATGGTTGGTTCTCCAGATATTGATGCTTATAAAGAAGAACGAAAAAATTTAATGGAAACTCAAACCAAAAAGATTGAATCTTTAGAGAAAAAGAAAATTCAAAAAAATTCTACTATTCTAAAAAAAGGAAAGTTGGTTTTGCTATTACCTGCTATAGAAACTGTGCTAGATGTGATTGCAGAAAAAAAAGTGAACAAAGAATATCCTCCATCTATTGATATAGACATCTTGGATGAAATTCTTAAAAAAGATAAATGTAGCATTTGTGGAACCTTTTTGAACAACGAATCAAAAATTTTTGTTACAAAATTACATGAATTTTTGATATCTGTTGGTGATGATTCTAAAAAATTAAAAGAGATGGAAGATTATTTAAAATTCTCTAAAATTAAAGCTTTAGAAATAAAAAGTGATTTATTCAACCTAACCAGTTTAATAGAAGAATATAAGGACGATAATATAAATCTGCAGAATAGAATAAATTCAATAGACCAAAAATTAGAGGGTCATGACGAAAAAAAAGTGAATAATTGGATACATGAATTGAAATCTTTTGAAGAAACATTAGGAAGAAATGAAAGGAAAATAGGAAGACTAGAATCTAAAGAGGAAACTCTCAAAAAAGATTGCCAGAAGTGGGAAAACGAATTATCTAGTCGTATGAACAAAAGAGATGAACTAAAAGAAATAAATATCCAAAAGGAATTTTGTACTAAATCTTTATACTCAGTAGTAAGTACTAAAGAAAGTATAATCAATCAAACGAGAGAAAAAATTGAATCTAGAACAAAAGCCCTTTTCTTTGATTTAATATGGAAAAAACATACTTTTAAAGATATTACTATTAATGACAACTATGAAATAAATGTAATTGATTCAGATGGATATCAATCTTTAGGATCATTAGGTGCAGCTGAAAGACAACTTTTGGCATTAGCATTTACATTAGCTTTACATGAGGTTTCAGGATTTAATTCACCTATTTTAATTGATACTCCTGTAGGTAGAGTTTCTGATAAACAAAGAGAAAATTTTGCGATTACTTTATTAAATACTAGTTTAAAAAAACAAATTATTTTACTATTCACACCATCTGAATATTCTAATGAGATAAGTAAAGTTTTAGAAAATAAATCTAATAATAAATTTAATGTTGAATTATCTTCAGATGAAATGGAAGTCATGATCAAAGAGTGATAAAATGACAAAAGAAAATATTTATATTGAAGAAAATGACCGAAATATTTACCAGAAAATGGGAATATTCGAAAAAGGTGATTGGAAAGATCATTTTTTATTTGCAATGGCTTGGGGATTTAAAAGAAGAATTTATGAACCATTAGGTCAAAAAAAAGATATAATCTTTAAAACTTCCTATTTTAATGAAGATGATGAAGTTTTACTTAAGGCAGTAGCTATTCATCATAAAAAAAAATCCTTAGAAATTCTGGATAATATGGATGAAATATACAGTATAGCTGAGGGTTATGCTAATGCTGGAATAAATCTGATGAATAGGAAAAGAAAAGAAACAGTTATTGGAAGTTTTGAAAAAAAGATTGAGAAAGAATTAATCGAAACCTTCGAAAATATTATGGAACAAAAAGAAATCGGTTCCGTAGATTATTATTTAAAAAATGGTGAAAGTTCAGAAGTTGAATTCAAATCTTCTCTAAGATGGGATATCAATGAAAATATACCAAGTAAAATTCTTCCTAAAATAATTTGTAAAAGTATTGCAGGTTTTTTTAATAGTAATGGCGGAACTCTTTTAATTGGAGTTAACGATGATTCATTGATTTATGGAATTGAAAATGACATAAATTCATTCAAACGAAAAGATAGAGATGGTTTTGAACAATTTCTAATTCAAATGATTACTAATTATTTAGGAGTTCAATTTTCAAAATATCTAAAAATTAGATATGAAGAAAAAAACAATAAAGAAATTTGTATTATAGACATTGATCCTAGCCCCAAACCTGTATTCCTGATCGAAAAAGACCAAAAAAAATTTTATATTCGGGCAATGAACACAACAAGAGAATTAGATGTCAAAGATACTCATGAATACATTGAAATGCACTGGAAAAACTGATTTTAAAGGTGAGTTAATGAGCTTATTAAAAGCAATAAAAGATCTTGCTTCTATAGACATTTTTAAAGAAGCACCACTGCAAGATAATTTCGTCGGAAGACCCTTTTACGTAGATTACGATAAAACATTAGTTTTAGTAGCTGACTATTGGAAAAATAATGTGGGTGGTATTCCTCAGGGATCTCTACTTTTAGCATTCTATGAAAATGTAGATAATGTTTCTGAAGCATTACTCCTCAGAGCACTCAGTCCATCACGTTTACCAACTGATAATGAGATTGTTAGTTCTATGGTTGAATATTATAAAGATAATCTAAAAACTGCAGGTTCAAACAATCAACTTGACGAATATACTCGGTATGAATTTAGTTTTTCGGGTTTAGAGTGTAGAATCTTAGGTACTTTTTACCTAGATGAAAATGATCAATGTGTTTTTGGTGCAGATGTTGAAAATTTTTACAGTGCACATAATTATAATGTATATAAACCACAGGGAAAGATTTTAGAGTATATAGTCAATTTAAGAGATGATGGTAGTGTTATAGGGGATTCAAATGACTTTAAAATAGGTAAAGTTCGTTATAGTTCCAGTAAAAGATTTCAGACATTACAAGAGGAAGTTCCAGTATATATTAATCCCAAAGATTTCTTAGGTAAAAGAACAGCTTTTTTTGGCATGACAAGAACAGGTAAATCTAATACTATTAAAAAAGTTATCCAAGCAACTGTTGATATTAGTAGTAAAGCACCCCTCAAATTAACTAAATCAGATAACACTCTAGAAAACATTGATCCATTTACTGAAGATGGAGTTCCAGATTATCCTGCTGGACAGATAATATTTGATATTAATGGAGAATATGCTAATGCTAATTTGCAGGATGAAGGTACAGCTATTTTTGAACTTTTTAAGGATAAAGTGGAGAGGTATAGTGTTTTAGAGAAAGAAGGATTCAAAGTAATGAAAGTTAACTTTTATAATGATGTAGAATCTGGATTTGAATTAGTTAGGTCCTATTTGGATTCAGAAAGAAGTGATTATGTAAATAGTTTTTGTGCAGTAGATCTAACACCACCCGAAGACAAAAATGACTTTTCTGCAAAAATCAGATATGACAGAAAAAAAGCCGCTTATCTATGTTGTTTAAAAAAAGCAGGATTTAAAATACCTAAGGGATTTAAAGTTAAATTCGAAGGTAATAGTCAATTGAATGAGTTTGCAAAAGCAGACGGCTCTATTAATCCTAAAAACGGAATTTCAATAGACAGTGCTACTTTATGGTTTCAGAGTATATGGGAAAATTATCGAGACGAATTTTTTTCTAAATATAAGCAAGATAAAGGTAAAGACTGGGCAGATGAGGATCTAAAAGCAATTTTAGTCTTCTTAACTGGAAAAAGAGAAGGTTCTAAAAATGTTAATTTAAGTGGATTTAAAAAACTCAATCCAATAAAAGAACAACACACTCCTGTGATAGACGAACCATTCCAAGAAGGTATACTTAAAACATTAAGAGAAGGTAAAATAGTAATTATTGATTTGTCACAAGGAAATCCTGAAATTCAGAGAATGTATTCTGATATTATTTGTTTACATATTTTCCAGGATTCTTTGTCAAATTTTATTAAAAATAAACCAAATAATTTCATACAAACTTATTTTGAAGAAGCTCATAACCTTTTCCCTAAAAAAGAAAGTAGTGATTTAACTCAAACTTATAATCGAATTGCAAAAGAAGGTGCTAAACTTAATTTAGGGTTAATTTACGCAACTCAAGAAGTAAGTTCTATTAGTGCTAATATTCTAAAAAATACTCAAAATTGGTTTATTTCTCATTTAAATAATGTAGATGAAATTTACGAACTTAGAAAGTACTATGATTTCGCAGATTTTGCGGATAGCTTAATCAAATTTAGTTCAAGTATGGATCAAGGTTTTGTAAGGATGAAAACTTATTCTAATCCTTTTGTAGTTCCAGTGCAGATCGACAAATTCACTGTAAAAGAGGATGAATAATATGGCTTATTCGAGTGATGGTCCTAAACCTTTTGAAAGAGCTAGTAAAGCATCACATGGCCATATAATAAAAAATGAGTATTTACAAGAATTTCTTTCAAATTGTGAACTGCCTAAAACCAAAGATGATCTTGAAAATTTTGATTTTAATTTCTATAAAATATCCGAATTTGAAAAAAATCCAATAAAAAATATAATTACTATTGATGGAGGATCTACTCAAGTTGCAGTTAGATCTAGATTTCCTTCTTCTATAATGACATTCTATCAATTTGGAGCTTTAATATTCAGTGTAGATGATTTAGATAAAATTTCAGAATCTCCTTTTGTAAATCCAGAGGATATATCAAAGCTTAAAGAGATAAAAAGATTTGAATTAGTTCTTCCAACAAAAAATATTATACTTAAAAATCAGAACTCTCTCGTAAATTCACTCCGAAAAGCAATCTACGATTTTTTTATGCGTAAATTAGATGATGGAAATACATTGATGGATACATTTAAGTGGTTTATTTATGAAGAATATGGTGAAACACGGGAAGATTGGCCTCTTTCCAGATGCCCCCAATGTGGATTGAGAGATTTAAGTCTTAAAAAAAAGGAAATGAAATCTGATTATACATTTAACTGTCCAAGCTGCAATGCGGTTCTCTATTTAACCGATGTTTTTGGTTTGCAAAACTCAGTTGATGAAGAATTAGGTGTTGGAGAAACAGCTGCAATAATTCTACTTCTTGAACAAATGATTCTAGTACATATCATACGTATCATACTAAAAACAAGCCCTAAATTGTTGAAACATACTTTATTCATTAAAGATGGTCCCTTAGCATACTACGGCAACTCTTCAAGAATGTATAAACCCATGAGAAATCTTGCAAACTATTTATTTGATAAATACGACCTTTCATTAGTAGGTTTAGAAAAAAGTGGTGCTTTTGTGGAACACGCTTTAGAAATATCTGAATTGATACCAAACAATTCTGCTTTTCTTTTGAACGATGATTATATCTACAAATATATAATCCCTAATAGAGAAAACAGACAATATTCTTATGGTTTTAGAACTTATTATAGTGGTAAATTAATTTTTAAAACTACAGAAGAAAATATTTATGTGGCAACATTACCTAATCTTGAGCCTACTCCTAATCCTTCAGAAAAAAACTTTAAAAATATTGATTCAATCTTATTTAATGTTGCAAAATTAAAATGCGATATGTATGAAAATTCCCTTTTCCCAGTCGCATTAGTGAACAAATTAGTTTCATTATCAGATCATCCGAGTTCTGAAATTTTGAAAAAATTCGCCAAAAAGAATATTATGCAAAATAATCTTTAACAAATTGGCTAAAAATATTCGTTATTCTTAATAGAGTTTAAATAGTTCCTTATCATTTTATTCCATCGAAGAGACATTAAAATATATATACATTTTAAAATCTACTAAATCTTAGATTACCACCAAAATTTCTTAAAATATTTTTAAATTTAGAATATTTAATGTATAAAAATATTATTTCAATATTTAAATCTTCCCATTATGTTAAATAATAAATAATTAGTTAATTCATTTATTAAACCATAAACTAAGAACATTTAATTCTAAACAGATTGTATTTAAGGGAAAAATTGCAATATTGGCTACTAAACCAATCGTGTGCCACATCCTCAAAAAAATAAAAGAGAACGTTAAAAGAGCATATGAGCAATTTAAAAAAAGTTTAAAATTTATAAATGAGGATATAAGCTATAAAATTATTAAAGGTGGTGAATCGTCTTACATACCCTGAATGACTTTCTAGAGAGCTTCTTTTTCCAATCCATACTTGTTAAGATTTTACATATATAATGGTTCGCAAGGTATTGAGGTATTAGATAGAATGAAAGGTGATTCTAATTATGGGGTAATATCACTTCAACAGGATGAGGATTTAGAAAAGATACTGCAGATAGTTAAAGATTCATATATGATAGCCAAACAGGATTTTAGTTTAAAATGGGTAAGTCACTAAAAAATAAATATGTGGCTAATAGTCTAAAAATCGGGTAAATGAAGAAGATAAAAATATTCCACCCTTAGGAATTGTTGAAATAATAAAAAAAGTTAATTAATTAGATTATTCTAGTTGTATCCTTCAAAGGTGATGATATTGAATTTATTTTTTAATACGGGGAATTGATATGGAAAAAATAGAAGCTGAACATGAATATATTAAAGATCTTTTTGATGATGAAAATCTTTTTGAGATACCTTCTTATCAAAGACCTTTTGCATGGGAAAAGGAAAATTTTGAACAACTTATAGATGATATTAAAGAAAGTATTTCTTTGAATAATGAAAATTTTGATAGCTTTAATTTTTTTGAACCGTATTTTTTAGGTAGTATCATTCGACTTAAGTCGGAAGAAGATGACGGTCATTATAAATATTCTATTATTGATGGACAACAGCGATTAATGTCATTAGTTATTTTGATTGCAGTAATTAGAGATTTAATAAATGAAGAAAATTTACAAAAGCAGCTTCATGGTTTTATATACCAGGAACCAATGGAAATAATTGATAGGCCGGAACAATCAAGGATTTTAGTCCGCAATAAGGAGCGGCAATTCTTTAAAGAAATGATATTGCAAAATGGTGGCACATTAAAACGAAAAGATATAGATAAAAATTATTTTGAAGCGTTAAGTGAGCCTAAGCAGAGAATCATTATTGCTATAGATGTTTTTAGAAATAAGTTGGATAATGGTAATAATCAAAATTTATTAAAAAATTTTGTAAAATATCTTCTTAAAAAAGTTATATTAGTAATAATAACCACTAGCTCATTTGAATCCGCCTTTCGATTATTCAATGTTGTAAATGCTAGAGGAATGCCACTTACTAATGCAGATTTACTAAAGAGTGTTAACTTGGGCAATGTTTCCCAAGAAGATCTTAAAAAATATACGGAAATATGGGAGAATATAGAAGAAGATATTGGCATATAAAATTTAGAAATGCTAATTAGTTTCATAAGAACTATTAAAATTAAAAAAAGGGCTAGGAAGACTATTTTTGATGAATTTGAACAAGTCATATTTTATGATGAGCCTTCATTTAAAGGAAAAAACTTTATTGAATATTTAGATACCGTAAAAGAGACTTATCAAGGCAAAATTATTGAAAGTAGCATAAAAAGCAATGAGATTGAAAAAGAAGTTAATTATCACAATTTAATGTCAATAATGCGAGATTTCTTACCATTAAATGATTGGATGGCCGCATTAATAATGTTTCATGACAAATTTGATAAGGATGAATATCTATTTAAATTCTTAAAAAATTTAGAAAGGAAAGTTTTCGTTGACTGGTTAACAGGTTTGACGATCGCTGAAAGATTAACTCAGATATACCGAATTATAAAGCTGATTGAAGATAAGAATAATCCTTTAGAGATTATAAAAGATCCTATGTTCAATGAGGAAATAAAAATTTTAAAATCCAAATTTAAAGATTCTTTAGATCAAGAAAATTTTTATTCGAAAGGAAATTACAAAATAGCCAAATATGTACTTTTAAGGATCGATATGGAAAGAAATGAAAATCTACATAAAAAGGTTTCCTTTTCAGGTAATATTACCGTAGAACATGTTCTTCCACAAAAACCGAATAATTATTGGAAAAGAAAATTCACTGATAAGGCTATTCAAGAATGGACTAATAAGCTAGGAAACTTAACACTTCTAAATGGAACAAAAAATTCGAGAGCCAGCAATAAGTCATATGGAGAAAAAATAAAAACTTATTTTAAGAAAAAAAGTGATTTTTCAGTCACCAATGAATTAGAAAATATCCCTGATTGGAATAAGAGAGAAATAGATAACAGACATAGAAGATTAAAAAGAGAAGCATTAGATATATGGATTAATAATATATAAAATTCTAATTCTTTATGAGAATTTAATATGCTAAGCTGGAGCGAATATGAAAATATAGTTACTCAGAATCTAGGTAGAAAAATCAGCCACACAGACAACCCACCCCAAAACCAAGCCATCTCCTCTCCTAAAAACCAATCCCTATTCTTAGTAGCCGGCCCAGGTAGTGGTAAAACCACAGTCATGGTACTAAAAATCCTTAAATTTATTTATGTAGATGATGTTCCCCCTTCTAGCATCCTAGCCACCACCTTTACCCGTAAAGCCGCTGCTGAACTTCGCTCCCGCATACTATTCTGGGGGGATGAAATCAGACAATACCTACTAAATGACAAACAATACTCAAAGATCCACCCTAAATTAAAAAACTTAGATTTTAATCAAATCATCACCGGAACCCTGGATAGTATCTCCGAAGACGTTTTAAGAACCCACCGGGATCCTGGATCCCCACCACCAGTAGTTATAGAAGATTTTGTAGCCTCGGCCTTGATGATGCAGGTAGGACTATTTAAAGAAGACCGTTATCACCAGGAAGCTTTAAAAGAATTTCTAGTTGAACTTCGCGGTTCAAGTTACAAATTTAATGTAGCAGAGATGGCCAAAATACTATTAGAAATCAAGGATCATATCTACTACGATCAAGTTGATTTTGAAAGCCTTAAAAAAGAAGAAACTGATTTAGGGCCCCAATTAGCCTTTAGGGCTATTGAAGATTATATCCAGGAATTAGATTCTCGTTTTTTATATGATTTTGCCATGCTAGAAGCAAAATTCTTAAGAGTATTAAAAGAGGGTAAGTTAGAGGATTTCCTATCCCACTTAAAACTTGTTTTAGTGGATGAATACCAGGATACTAATCTCCTACAAGAACAGATTTACTTTCAATTTGCCCAAGCCGCCCTTAAAAATGGAGGTAGTATCACCGTGGTAGGGGATGATGATCAGTCTTTGTATCACTTTAGAGGAGCTACGGTGGATTTATTTACTAATTTTCAAACTAGGATAAAAAATCAATTAGGAATAGAAGTAGCCTTAACTAATTTATCTAAAAATTATCGCTCCACTAAAAACATTGTGAACTTATGTAACTACTTTGCCCAGTTAGATCCCCACTTCCAAGAGGTTCGAGTAGATAGTAAACCTTTAATTGAAGCAGCCCGAAATCCAGATCACACTGATTTTCCCATATTAGGGATGTTCCGAAAAAACGTAGATATATTGGCCTATGATTTAAGTCGTTTTATTAAAAAAGTACTCTATGGGGAAGGAGTAAATATTCAATATAAGGGAGAAGATCTTTTAATTAAAGCCCACCCCCAAGAAGGTTCAGCTGCAGATATATCCATACTATGTAGTTCTCCTCTAGAGAGAAATTCTAATGGTAAAAAAAGACTGCCCTTACACTTAAGAAATCAGTTGATGCGTAATCCGTCTATTCCAGTATTTAATCCCCGGGGAGAGGACCTAGAAAGGGTAAAAGAAGCCCAAGTTTTATGTGGACTGATATTAGAATGCCTGGACCCAGAGAGTAATTTGGAAAAGAAAATAGAAAAATTACCCTTAACTGCCCGGAAAAATTTTAATACCTGGCGAAAAGAAGCCCATAAATTTATAGAGACCAATCCTGAACCCCATGATCCTGTTTCTTTAGTTCAATTTGTAGAAGCCTGGCAAAAAAGAGAACCTTTAGGTAGAAAATCTTGGATACGGGAAGTAACGGTGATGGAGTTAACCTATAAACTGGTTACCTGGATTAAACCTTTACAAGAAGATGTGGAAGGTCTAGTATATTTGGAGGCGGTTACCCGTACCGTGGCCCAGACTGCACTTTTTAGTAGTTTTGGAGGAGAAATCATCTTTGATAGTAAGATCCCAGAACTAGAACAAAAATCCATTGAAGATGCTATTTGGAATATCATGGTGCCCCTGGCCACCGGGGCAATTGAAGTGGATGAAAACTTATTAGACACCCTACCCTCTAACCAGATTAGTATCATGTCGGTGCATCAAGCCAAGGGTTTAGAGTTCCCCTTGGTGGTGGTGGATGTGGGATCTGAATTTAGAGTAAATCACCACACCCAGGCCTTTAAACGCTACCCCCAGGATGGAGGTAAATCCACCAATCTAGAAGATTTTTTAAGAAAATATTCACCCTTGGGAATACCACCTAGAAGCCCGCGGGACAGGGCCTTTGATGACTTATTCCGCTTATATTTCGTATCTTACAGTCGGGCTCAGGATGTGCTACTCTTGGTGGGACTAAAAAGTGTGATGGAAGGATACCAAAATGGCCTAAAACAAATACCTAATGTGGCCACCGGTTGGGACCGCAGCCATAATTGGCCCGGATTAAATGATATAATATTCATCTAAGAGGTTAGTAAAAAATGACTCTATCAGTACGCTCTAAACCCTACATCATCCCCGAATACAGTTTAACTGGTGATTTATTAGCATTTCTTACCTGTGGATTACAGTACCGTTACCAGAATAAGGGAACCCTACCCCCTTCTATGCCTATCCAGTTGTGGTTTGGGGAGTTTATCCATGGGGTCTTAGAAGAAGCCTACCTCCAGTGGCGGGATAAAAACTTAAAAGAATTCCCCTGGGACTGGGAAAAAGAAATCCGACCCATAGAAATACTAATTGATAAGAGGATGCGGGCCCGGGGACTAAACCCTCCTTCCAACCTATTTTGCCCTTATAATGAGGAGGGCCATAAAGAAGGTTTTTGTGGTGATTTAAACCATCCCCATAAATTAGTAGCCAGCGGGAGGGCAGAAGCTGCTATAAATACCTGGGGACCTCACCTATTCCCTTTAATAAGTAGTGCCGAGGTAAGGTTGAAGGGCATCCGGGATATGCCCCACTACCAAAAAGGGGTGAGCCGGTCCAATTACTACGGCATCACCGGTATCGTGGATGTGATTAGTTCGGTTAATTTGGAAGTGCACTCTTCTTCTAATCTTTTAGTTAAATTTTTAGAAGAAGATCCTTTATTTAAAGAAAAAGTCCAATCCCTGGATAGTAAAGAGTATGAGATTATCATGGATTATAAGGGTATGAAACGGGCCCCTTTAAGTTCTGCTACCTGGGATTATCATAAGTGGCAGATACTAACCTATACCTGGTTACGGTCCCGGCAAGAAGAATCATCCCCGGTAGTTAAGGGGATCCTATTTTATATAAACGAACTGGTACCCTTCACCAAGGATATGCAGGATATCAAAGAGGATATTGTAGGTGAGAATACCGATGTAGTCCCCCAGGGGGAGGATCATAAAAAAATCTTAAAGTGGAAACCCAATACTAAACCACCCCAATTATCAGAGGAATTTAAAACCAGGAGGTCCTTAAGGTTAGTGGATGTAAAACCGGATTCTGTGCACCATTCTCTAGCTGAATTTGATAGGGTGGTGGATGAAATTGAAAACTGCCTTTTAAAAGAAATTAAGGGTAAGAGTATTCCCAACTCCTGGAAGGCTCGTCCGGAGGCCCGGACTTGTGATGCCTGTGATTTTAGGACTTTTTGTAATAATCCAGATCCTTTGTCTCAGAAGCCTACGGTTCCTTGATAGAGACCTTATATTAGTAACTTTTCCATTTCAAAAACAAATTTTTTGGATCGATTTAGAGAAGTTTATGCTTTTGAAATTTTGATAGATTCTGGCATATTATATTGGAAACGTGATCTTTTCATTCTTTCAAACTCGAAACTTTCTATTAAATCATTGGCTGTTAATTTAGTTAATTCTAAAGCTTCTTTTTTAGCTTTTTCAAAATCTTCTAAAAGTTTTTCTTCAAGTTTGTCTCTTACATAATATATTATGGCATCACTGGTTACTTTGTGGGAAATTTTATCTCCTACATTATATCCCATTTTGTAGAGAACTGCATTGGCCATATAATACATTGCATAATAAGAACATACTATAACCCATAAAGTTGAGATATTCTTTTTAAATATATAATCAGCTACCTTTAAGCTTTCATGAGAATTTTTCTGATAAATTTTAATTATATTCTCATCAGGTGCTTTTCTTTTTAGAAGACCGTCACGGTGATAAATTTTAATATTTATTTCTGCTTGCTGGATGCGGTTTTTATTTTGCATGTTCTAACATTCGGTAATATTCCTCAATACCTACTAATATTATATTATTATTTATGGCTTCAGATACCACTGTAAATTCTTTATTTTTAATCATGGATATAAATTCTTCAAAATTAAAGATATTCAGGTCAATATTCAGTGGTAATAATGAAATTAGGCTTTCAAATTCATTTTCTCTATTTTGTTCACATATTATTAAAAGATCAATATCTGATCGGGGATGTGCATCATTTTTAGCTTGCGATCCAAAAATCAAGCAAATGAACGGAAAAGGAAGATTATTTAGTTTATGGTAGAGAATTTTAAAATCTGGATTTTTAAGCAATGTTTCTCTTCTTTTATATTCAGCTTCAAAAATAATAGGATGGGTTTTTTTATTTAAAATAACATTATATGCTTTACCAAATTTTTCTAAAGTAATTATGTCTTCTTTGGGGCTGTAAAGTTAATGGGTGTTGAGTGAATTTAAAATTTTTTTTAAAATCATTAATTTCTTGTCTTATAAATCTTAAATTTGGATTTGAAACCGTTAAAGATAAATATAAGGTGAGAGTAGATATATTAACATGCCTAGTGAAATTATAACTACTCTCAGTTCTAGTATTGCTTCCATACAACTTAATCTTTTCGATTGTGGTGTTGAAAAACCAAAATTTGAAGAAGTCCTAACCAAAAAATTTACACAACCCAAAACCCCTCAAATATAAATAGTGCCCTGAATTTACTTCCTGGCAACAAATTTAAATATGTCAACCCCGGATGTCAAAAATGCAATTCAAATCACATGATTAAACAGGAATACCAGGAAAAAAACCCGATTTTAGGCGAGTTCGGGTCGCAGAAGATTTATCTGCGACGATACAAATGTAATGACTGTGGTAAAAAGTTCGTAACTAGGTTGGATGCAGTTATAAAGCCACATCACAGGTATGCAAACGTTTTCACAGATAAATTAAAATCATTTATAGAAACAGGGTATCGATCGCTGCGTAAAACAGCAACAGACTTCCAAACATTCTTAGGTGTCTCACCATCTTTCACATCCATAAGAAACTGGCAAACTAAAAAGCTGAAAAACAGAATAGAAAACATAGACGCCGATTATTCAGGTTATTACTGCTATGATGAGCAGTGGATTAAACTTAACGGACAAAGACACTACCGTTTAACCTTATACGACTACATACTAAATATTCCAGTAACTGAAGAAATAACCTCTAATAAAGGATATAAGACCATAAAAGAATTTATAAAAAGCATCAACAAAAGATAAAAACTTTTATTCACTAACCACTGATGGTTTACTTGAATATAAAGGCATAACTGATGAATTATGCGTAGTACATCAATTATGCATTTTCCACCTGCTAAAAATGATAAAAAAAGAAATACAC
>JAHRFX010000021.1 GCA_019084405.1 Methanobacterium sp. | reverse complement strand
TGTTCCGGATTTATTTTCATAGTTAAAATAATCTAACGGATTGATTATTTTATCTTTTAAGACTTTTAATGTTGGTTTTTTCCTTGGGAATACTAACGGAACGATTTTGTATTTGTTTATTCCGGTTAAGTAATTACAGGCACTATAAAATACTTTATCTGCAATTACTAATTGTCCTTTTCTTTAGTAATCTTCTTCTTTTCAGTTCATACATCATTTTGTCAAATATTTTTGCGTCGTTTGGTGAACTGAAAAGAAGAAGATTGATAAAAAAAGGACAATTAGTAATTGCAGATAAAGGATTTTACAATGCCTGTAACTACTTAACCAGAATAAACAAATACAAAATCGTTCCGTTAGTATTCCCAAGGAAAAAACCAACATTAAAAGTCTTAAAAGATAAAATAATCAATCCGTTAGATTATTTTAACTATGAAAATAAATCCGGAACAATATATCAGGAATTACGAAACCGATTATTCGAATTACTTCCTAAATGGGAGGATTTACGCCGAACAAGGTGGAAAATCGAAAAAGTATTCGAATTCCTCAAAGAAAATTTAGGTTTAGGCCATATACACGCATATACCAAACGATCAGTCTATAAAAAAGCCTATCTAAATGTACTTTTACTAGGAATACTAATATCCAATGGCCAAAACGAAATCAAAGAAATTTACACCATGCAAAATTTCACTTAAAACAGACACCCTGAGAAGAATTTAAAAAACAACATATTTAACAAATCGTATTAAACATATAATATTACAAAAAAGTGATGATTCATTGAGGTTTTATGGTGAAGGTTCCACCCCAAGTACGACAATTAAAAGGATTTGAGGAATTAAGAAGGTTTAGAAACCATGCCCGTGATTCATACAACTCCTGGAAACACAGAACTGTTTCCATGGTTAATATGTTAAAAGAGTCACAGATAATGGAATTTATTAAACAGGATTATAAACTCAGTGAAAGCCAGAAAAAGGAGTTATATGAATCAATAATAAATCAAAGCGCTTCAAGTATTGATCTGGAAAATTTTAATGATGATGCCCCTCTGGTTTCAATTGTAATAATCAACAGAAATGGTTTGAAATATTTAAAGAGGTTATTTGACGATTTTGTGGAAAAAATTCAGTATCCTGCCTACGAGATTATAGTGGTTGATAATGTCTCGCAGGATGAGTCACTGTCTTTTTTAGAGGATGTTTCTGAAAGTTTACCTCTGAAAATTATTAAAAATACTGAGAATGTGTCCTTTTCAAGGTCAAACAACCAGGCAGCGGAAATTGCCAAGGGTGAATATTTACTCCTCTTAAACAACGATGTAGAACCGACTTATGGTTGGCTCAATCAGATGATGAAATCAGCACTCCAATCAGATGATGTGGGTGCTGTGGGAGCAAAACTGGTCTATCCGGATTGTTCTGGGTCTCGTTACAATAGAAGAAACTCATATAAAGTTCAGCATACTGGAATAGCCTTCAGGGAGGAAGATGGTTTCATAAAACCTTATAATCTGGGTAATGGGGATACTTTCAAAGTCAACGGTGAAATAGATGAACCAAGGGCAGCAGTCACTGCAGCAGCCCTACTGGTTGCCCGGGATAAATACTTTCAGGTTGATGGTCTGGATGAAGGATACATTTATGGCTATGAAGATGTTGATTTTTGTTTGAAATTACTCCAAAAGGGTTACACAAATATTTACTGTCCAAAATCACTTTTATTCCACTATGAATTCGGAACACAGGAATCCCATAAGAACAATGAAGTTAAAAAACGACGTTTAAACAATATAAAGTTGTTCCGGGAAAGATGGGGTAAATGGCTGCGCAGGGAACTGTTGATGGATAAATTAAACTGCAACCAGTTATTCTCCTCTAAACCGTTAAAAGTAGCCTTTGTGGTTACTGAAACTGGTGAAAACAGTTCTGCGGGTGATTATTTCACTGCCACGTCCCTGGGGAAAAGTTTCCAAAAATTCGGTTGGGAAATTGATTATCTTTCCAGAACAGAATCTGAGGACTGGTACAAAGTTGACAGGGATGTTGATGTACTGATATCTCTACTTGACGCCTATGACATTCGTAAAATTCGTTCAAAGAATAATTTACTCATTAAAATAGCATGGCCACGTAACTGGCTCAGCCGGTGGATATCATACCCTGATTTTATGGATTTTGACCTGGTGATGGCCACCAGTGAAACTGCCTGCCGTTACATAGAAGAAAAAACAGGGATGAAAACTGATCTCCTGCCCCTGGCCACGGATCCAGAGACCTTCAACCCTACAGTTGCAGGAACTGAGAAATGGGAATGCGATTACTGTTTCACCGGGAGTTACTGGAAGGATCCCCGTGAAATAGTGGACATATTGGACCCAGAAAGCCTCCCTTACACCTTTAAGCTTTTCGGTAAAAACTGGGATGAATTTGAAAAATTAAAGGATTATTATGAAGGTTTTGTTAACTACCAGGACATGCCACGGGTTTATAGATCCACTAGTATAGTGGTGGATGATGCCAACCGGGTGACCAAAGAATACGGATCAGTGAATAGCCGGGTTTTTGATGCTATTGCCTCTGGTGTTCTGGTGGTTACCAACGGAGATCTGGGTGCAGAGGAAACGTTTAATGGAATTTTACCAGTTTATAAATCCCAGGAGGAACTTAAAAATCTCCTTGAATATTATCTCGCCCATGAAGAGGAGAGGAAAGCAAAAATAGATGAATTACAGGAGTTTGTTTTATCCCAGCATACCTATGACCAGCGGGCTGACAAGATAAAAAGTTGTCTGGAAAGTTACATTATAAAGCGGAAGATGGCCATTAAAATTCCAGCACCAAACTGGGATGAAGTTGAAGAGTGGGGTGATTACTACCTTGCCCTGGGATTGAAGAAGGAATTGGAGAGGAAAGATTGTGAGGTCATATTGCAGGTTCTACCGGAGTGGGAGGGTGATGGTGATGCCCGCTGTGACGTGGTCCTGGTTTTAAGGGGTTTAAGCAGATACCAACCTAAACCACAACACTTCAATATAATGTGGAACATATCCCACCCTGATAAAGTCAGTATTGAAGAATATAATCAGTACCAGCACGTGTTCATAGCTTCCCAATTCTGGGCTGATGAAATATCCCAGAAAGTTGATGTTCCAGTGGAAGCCATGCTGCAGTGCACTGACCCAGAAATCTTTTACCCAGACCCTGATGATAAGTACAAACACGACCTGTTATTTGTGGGAAACTCCAGAGGAGTACATCGGAAGATAATCAAGGATCTACTGCCCACAGAGGAAGACCTGGCAGTGTACGGTGCAGGGTGGGAAGGATTGATTGATAAGAAATACATTAAAGGAGAACACATACCCAACAATGAATTGAGGAAAGCATATTCATCCTGTAAAATCCTACTTTGTGATCACTGGGATGATATGAGAGATAAAGGTTTCCTTTCAAACCGTTTATTCGATGCATCTGCCTGTGGGGCTTTTATTATTTCGGATAAAGTTAGGGGAATAGAGCATATTTTTGCTGATGCTGTGGTAACTTATGAAGATTCTGAGGATTTTAAAATGATTATTATGTACTATTTAAATAATAATATTGAAAGGAAAAATAAATCATTAATAATAAATAATAATCTTAATTTTACATTTGAAGAAAGGACAAAATCCATAATACAATTATTAAACTCTGAAAGTGGTGTTAACACTTCAAAGGCTGAAGAACTGGAAATGTTGTGAATTTATGATCAAAAAAATCTTTAAAAACCAGATCAAAAAGACTGGAACTTATCAAGTACTAAAATTAAAAAAAGATAATCTCGAAAATCAAGTTGAAAATCTTAAAGAAAGAATATCTAATCTTGAAATGGTCATTAATAACTTAAAAGCTGAAACTAAAAGTCTAAAGGAAATTTATCTAAATGATGTTCAAATTTCATCGGATTATTCTAAATTAACTGTAATAATACCATATCGAAAAACCAATGATCCTGAACGAGAAGAAAATGTGGATATTACTTTGAGTTATTTAAGTAAATGTGGGATAACAAATTTAATAATATCTGAACATGCTGATGAACCATCAACAAATTATTTTGTGGAAAACTATGAACATTTATTTGATTCATTTAAAGTTATTTTTTCTAGAGCAAGTGAAAATCTATTTAACAAAGCTCACGCTATCAATCAGGGAGTTATTATATCAAAAACACCTTATTTTGTTATAATGGATATTGATTGTTTAACAGAAAAGAAAAATATGAACATGGCTTTATATTTACTGGATAAAGGTTTTGAAGTTGTTCATCCATTTAATAGGCTAATAAAGGATATAATAGATAAAAAAGGATTTAAAAAAGAATATGATTTCCAAAAAGTTGATTCTCCACCACAATGCCGCGATTGGGCAGATGGTGGTATCGTCTTTTGGAACAAAAGTGGATTTATAGATATAGGGATGAAAAACGAATACTTCAGTGGATGGGGTGGTGAAGACAATGAAATCTTAATCCGAGCCAACCTATGTCAACTGAAACAAGTAAGAATAGATGATACTTTATATCACTTATACCATGGTCGTCCTCAAATAAGGACCAAAAATAATGTTGAACAAGCCAAAAAGATTGAGCGAATAAAAACGAGAGAAGATCTTTCAAACGAAATAAAGGATTGGCCATGGGTTGTTGAAGCTAAAATGAAATTATAAAGCTTTAATGTCATGTTAAAATTAAAAACATTTAATATATACTTATATTGTATAATATTGCGAAAGAATTTCCCTGACTTGAAAGAATTCTTCCCAATCTTTCTGTGAGTATTGGTGGATTTTGGCTGCTGTTAATTTGGACATCAACCCACTTAAAAGTGGTTTAGGGAAATTACTATAGTATTTAGGATTTAGTTTTTCATAGAATTCCAAAGATAAACTATCAGATAACTTCAATACTTCTTCAGGTATGTCACTAATGTTGTGAGAAGCAATTTCGATTCCTGCATTTTTTATTATATAAAATGAAAGGAAATCTTCAACAAAATTTTGGCCAAATTTGAAAGGACTTTTCGAAGGAGGATCAATCATGTTTAATCCAAAATCCTTTTCCATTTTTCCTGAAACTATACTGGCTAAAACTTGTTTCCTGTACCTTTTTGCTTCACCGGGGGAAGCAAGCGAATCTAAAGAAGGAGAAATTAATTTAGATGCATAGTGACCTAAAACTTGAAGTGTGCCAACTTCTGTTAATCCAAGAACATACATTGCGCTTTCCATTCCCGCTGCTTTAAAAGGAGGAAAACTTTTATTATTGGCGGACATGGTTGTATCAGAAATATTATTTGGACCAGATTCTAAAATACCACCAAATGTTTGAAAACTAGTAGCCAAGTAATCACTGAATAAAATCGATCCGATACCCATAAAAGACCATGAATTTTTTCTTAAAGTAAAGTCTACAAGGTTGGTTTTTGTTATGCATGTCTTGAATTTTTTAAAGAATTCACTTTCTCCTGAAAATCTGCCTCCAAAGTCCATTGAGACTAAATTGGTATTGGAAGGCATTAAACATTTGGCAGACAGGCTGTCAAATCCACCACTAAAATTTAAAGTAATGTTATTGGATTTTTTTCTTATAATCAGATTTTCAAAACTATTTTTAGTAGTTACTTGGGCTTGAGTAAATTTTGAAATAGCTTTAACAGTAGAGGAACTAACATTTAGATCCCAATGGATATTTGAATATTCACGTCCACATAAAGTTGATAGAGCTATTGCAATTAAGTCAGATCTAGGTTTAATGGCTGGTGTTAATTCAAAGTAAATAATACCTTCTTCTTCTTCTTCTTCTTCTTCATTTTGTGCATCAAAATAAAATCCTATATATCCATCTGCCAACTCAAAGTCTGTGAAACTAATTTTGTTACTTGAATTATCATTCATAATTAACAGTCCTAATTTTATTGTGTTATTATAACCAGCAATGTTTATAAAGTCTTTTTTATAATTAATTATCCGAAGAATTATGTGTGGTGTCATTTTAATGATTTGAATGAGTTTAAATTTATATTATTATCATCATTGTTATGGCCTAAATTTAATCAATCTTACAGAAATATAAGACTATATCATATAAGTATTATTCATGCAATTTGACAGGGCCAAAAAGAGGAAAAAATAACTATCAAAAAATCAAAGGTTTATAGAGATTTATATTATGTAATTTATGTAACAGGGGTCTGTTTTAAGTGAAATTTTGCATGGCGTAGATTTCTTTGATTTCGTTTTGGCCATTGGAAATTAGTATTCCTAGTAAAAGTACATTTAGATAGGCTTTTTTATAGACGGATCGTTTGGTATATGCGTGTATATGGCCTAAACCTAAATTTTCTTTGAGGAATTGGAATACTTTCTCGATTTTCCATCTTGTTCGGCGAAAATCCTCCCATTTAGGAAGTAATTCGAATAATCGTTCTTTTAGTTTCTTGTATATTCCTCCGGAGTTATTTTCATAATTAAAATAATCTAACGGATTAATTATTTTATCTTTTAACACGTCTAAAGTTGGTTTTTTCCTTGGAAATACTAAAGGAACGATTTTATGGTTCTGTCTAAAATTTTACTGATGGGTGTGTCCCATAATTCTAATTGTAGAGTTATATAATTGTAATTTGTGTTATGGGGTTTCATTTATTTATATAATTTTTATTTACTGAGTTTCGTAAGGTTTAATAAGTATTAGCGCGATAATTATTAGTTATGTCGTCAAACAATACCCAATTATCGCGCAATTTAGTATATGTTGAAGAGCTATTTAAATTTTTTGGAAATGAGGATTGTGAAGTCTATGTCTCCAATGAAAAGGATTTTGAGTTTTTGTTTGCATTGGAAGTTTTGGCTGGAAGGCCATTGAATGTGGTCTTTTTTGAGGAGAATCCTTGTTGTCCGTTTTGTAACAGTGAATCTAATAAGAATGGTAGGTGTGTACGTTATATTAACATGAATAGACCAGTTAAAATACAAAAATATATATGTTCTGATGAGAAATGTGGAAAATTTCATGAAACGAACCTGGAAAAGATTGTCCCAAAAAACTGTAATTATGCTCATAAATTAAGATTTGAAGTTGTTAAACAGTTATTGGTTGATTATAGTTCGTTAGAGAAGATTTCAGAACAAATTAACCGGATTTATAG
>JAHRFX010000060.1 GCA_019084405.1 Methanobacterium sp. | reverse complement strand
GTTGTTGTTTTATGCAAAAAATCAATTACTATATTCTTCTTTCGCTGGTATAACTGGTTAAGCTTGGTTTTCGCTTTAATCCAATTACACCCATTTTTAATTTTTTGACTTAATATTTGATTTTGTCTTTTTATTTTCTTATCAACCTCTTTTAACTGTATTCTACCTGATTTAAAACCATTACTAAGGGTTGCCATGTCTTTTAAACCAAGGTCAATACCTACATTTTGATTAGTATTTTTTAAACTTTTAACTGGACTATTTTTGACGTTGATACTTACAAAATATTGGTTAGAGTTGTTTCTGCTGATGGTTGCGGTTAATATATCTCCACGGATGGGGCGGCTGTATTTTATTGCTATTAATGATTTGATTTTAGGTAATTTCAGTTTACCGTCAATGATTTCAATGTTTAATGTACGAAAAGACTGCACAAGGTTTTTACGTGATTTAAATTTCACCCATCCATGATTAGCCTTACCCACCATTTTATAAGCAGATAACAGGTTATCATACGCTTTCTGAAGAACTGTACTGTTAGCCTCCTTTAGGAAAGGATAATATTTCTTTAAATCTCTTAAAATAACGTTAAATAACTTTCTATTAGCATATATTGTGTATCCATATTCTTTGCCTATTTTTCTGTATAGTTCATAGGTGGTTTTGACATGGTTAAAAACAAAACGTGCACTACCTATATTAAATTCTAATATATCCTGCTGCTCTTTATTTGGATATATCCGGTATTTATAGGATTTGTTTACTGATTTCATTTTTTCCCTTGCCTTTCAATTATATTTACTTATTGTTTCAATATATCGCCCCACCAGTTGTAGAGATGAAATATCCTATCTTCCAAAACGCTCCTTTCCAAAGTTTCTCTTTGATTTCAGGATTATTCTTTTTTGATTAACCTGGTGGGTAACCATACTATTTTACCACCTAACTGGGCACAGATTTTAACTGCCTGAGGATTAATGCCCCCTGCACTGGAATTGAGACATATCCCCCCTATAACCGGGATATCAGAATATTTCTGTGCAATCCATGCCCGGGTGGCTGTAGATTCCACATGGCACTTGATAACCAATCCCGCCATATTTTCATTCCGGGCGGCTGCTGCTGCTTCCATATCAGAGCATATGCGAGGTTTTATATCAGGAGAGGTGTGGATATGAGTATCAATATAATTATCCAACATTATCCAATCTTTTTCCATTCTATTATCCCTTAATTGATTTATTTCTGGATTTAATGTTATTTTCAACTTTTTTATATAGATTGGAGCCTTTTGAATCCATGGCCACTACCAGTGGACCAAAATTATCAACTTCCAGTTCCCATATAGCCTCTGGTACACCCAGATCTAACCAGTGGACATTTTTAATGGATTTAACTTTTTTAACATAAAGAGCGGCACACCCCCCTACTGCTGCTAAATAGACTGCATTATTTTCAACCAGGGCCCGGGACGTGTTATCATCCATCCCTCCCTTACCAATAACCGCCCTGACCCCTTTTTCAACTGTTTCTCGTTGAAAAGGATTCATCCGGGTACTGGTGGTGGGACCTACCGCCACCATTTTAGCATCTGTAACTTTTATTCTATTAGAATCAGTGGAATTTTCATTTTCCTCAATTTTTATAATAGGACCGGCATGAAATATTACTGAGCCTTCTAAATTATGAGGTGCGCCTTCCTGGATAATTCTTTGATGGGCCCTGTCTCTTGCAGTGTAGATAGTCCCGGAAATGTATACCACATCCCCGGTATTTAAATTTCCCACGTCTTCTGTTTTAAGAGGTGTTTTAAGTTTAAATTCCATGATTCCATCCCCTGGTTTTATTATTATAGATTGGATTATCAGTTATAGTAATATATTTAGGATAATCCTATAATTGGATTATATATTATATTATTGAACTACCATGACCTGTGGAGGTCAATGGATTCCTAATCCACCAACTAACGTGTTGGTTTTGCTAAAGGCAAGCCCCGTAGTTCCTACGGTTAGAATATTACGTGCAGCGTTTATATCCCTATCATGGTGCATTTTGCATTCAGGACATATCCACTGACGGATATTTAATTTTAAACTTTCTGTAACATATTCGGATTATCAGTTAATAGCAATTATAATAAGATAATCTATAATGGGATTATAATTTATTTAAAATATGCGCATC
>JAHRFX010000043.1 GCA_019084405.1 Methanobacterium sp. | reverse complement strand
CACATTACCCGTACTAATCTCATCCAAACTATTAACCGGAGCACCCACCCGAAACTGCACCACCGAAGAAGTAACACCACCATCCACATTAACCACAACCCTACTCAACAAATAAAGAAAATCAGACATAGGCACCATCTGACCACCAATAGTTACCTGATCAGGTAAGCGCCGATTAATCTCTATAAATTGATTAACTCGACTACTGGCATCAGTTAATTGTGCAATAGAATAAGATTTGCCTGTGGAAACTAAGTTAACATTCTGACTAGCACTAACCTGATTTAAAAGTAGATTTGGATTAGAATTAATATTTTCTACTGATTGATGATCTTTTAGGAGCATTAAAGATCCATCAGTATTTTGAATTAGTGCAATGCAAATAATTAACAACATTGCAAAAATTAATTTCCGCGTTGTTATATCCAGCATACCATCACTTTAAAGCCTTAATGGTAAAATTAGGCTTAATTATAGCTACTTATATATTTATTTTTGAATATATATAAAACCTTGTTTTTTTTAATAATACTCTAATAATGTCTTTTTAAGTAAAAAGACCTTTATAAGGAATATTAATTTTAGAGTATTTTTATAATAATCAAGCTATGATTAAATATAAGGAAAAATCAAATCGAAAAACAGACAATTAAGAGATATAATGCCCTGCAAGCCATAAAGATGAATAAACCGACCTTTAATATTTTGTGCCATTTAAAAAAAAAAAATCTTAATTTAAAAATAGTTTTCGATATCTAAAAAAAAAGAAAAAAAGGCTTTCGCCTTTAACTTACATCATAGGAGGCATACCGCCAGGCATACCGCCCATTCCTTCCATTCCTCCCATATCAGGAGCTCCTGAGCCGGTAGATGCAATTACATCGTCGATTCTGAGAATCATTTCAGCAGCTTCAGCAGCAGATTGGATGGCCTGTTTTTTAACCCGGTGAGGTTCAATAACGCCTGCTTTATACATGTCAGATACTTCGCCTTCAAATACATCCAGTCCCATGTAAGGTGAGGTTTCATGAGCAGCTCTTAAATCAACCAGAGAGTCTATACTGTCCAGACCAGCGTTTTCAGCCAGAGTTTTAGGTACAATTTCTAAAGCTTCTGCAAAAGCAGCCACTGCTAATTGTTCTCTTCCACTGATAGCATCAGCATAGTCTTTTAATCTCTTGGCCAGTTCTATTTCTGGAGCTCCTCCACCAGCAACTACTTTTCCATCTTCCACAGTAGCAGCTACTACACCTATAGCGTCATCAAGGGCTCTTCCAATTTCAGATACTACGTGATCGGTGGATCCTCTAACCAGTAAGGTTACTGCTTTAGCTTCTTTGCAGTTTTCTACAAAGATCATTTCTTCACCAGAAATTCTCTTTTCAGATACAAGTCCGGCTAGTCCCAGGTCAGTTTCAGATAGGTCTTCGATGTTGGTTACCACATTAGCTGCAGTAGCTTTGGATAATTTTTCCATATCAGATTTTTTAACCCTGCGTACTGCCAGTATACCTGCTTTAGCCAGATAGTGCTGGGCCAGGTCATCTATTCCTTTTTGGGAGAATACAACTTTAGCACCAGTGTCCACTATGGAGTAGACCATGTCTCGAATCATCTGTTCTTCCTGATCAATGAAGGCCTGCATTTGAGCAGGGTCAGTGATTCTGATTTCAGCATCTACTTCGGTTTCTTTGACTTCAATAGCGCAGTTAAGTAAAGCTATTTTAGCATCTTCCACCTTTTTAGGCATGCCAGGGTGTACTCTTTCTTTGTCAATGATTACTCCCTGTACTAAAGTAGATTCATCCACTATAGCACCGTCTTTCTTCTCTATTTTGATGTGATCAATTTCTACTTCGCCGTCTTCTTCTACCTGTTTGACCGCATCTACTACGAGTTTAGCTAAAGGTTCCCTTGCTTTTTCGGTTCCTTTACCAGTCATGGCAGTCATGGCTACTTTAACCAAAGTGTCCCTGTCGTCAGCATCAATAGAGATAACATTTAATATTTCCTGGGCTTTTTCAGCAGCTTGTCGGTATCCCATGGCTACAATGGTTGGGTGTATGTCCATGTCCAGCAAGTTTTCTGCTTTCTTGAGTAATTCACCAGCAATAATAACTGCAGTGGTGGTACCGTCTCCAACTTCGTCTTCTTGAGTTTTTGCTACTTCTACCAGCATTTTAGCTGCAGGGTGCTCGATGTCCATCTCTTTGAGGATGGTTACACCATCGTTAGTAACTACAATGTCCCCTAACGAATCCACTAACATTTTGTCCATACCTTTAGGACCTAAAGTGGTTCTTACTGTCTCTGCTAAAACTTTTCCTGCTAAAATGTTCATTCTCTGAGCATCTCTTCCTATAAACCTGTTAGTACCTTCCGGTAAAACTAAAATGGGTTGGCCTTGTCCACTATATTGTGCCATTAATAATCACCTCAAATTCTTTCAAATATACAATTAATCGATGGGTTAGAGGTTCTATAAATAGTTTGTGGATAAGTCAAAAAGGGTAATACTTTAAATAGTAAAACTTTATTTATGGAGATATTTTTTTGGGAAGAGGGATATGATTATTTCACAGATCTGAAATATTTTTAAATATAATTTACCAGGTTATGATTTAATATATTTCCTTTATAATTTTAATTTTGTGGGTAGATCTTTTAAGATTAAAATATATAAATAAAATAAACTACCTAAGTTTAACTTATAAATAAAATAAACTATCTAAGTTTAACTGGTGTTTAATTGCAAATAATAGATTTGAGCCATGTTCTTACCAATGGAATGCCCGTTTTTCCCCAGGATCCACCTTTTATTCTGGAAGAAATTATTAATTTTGAAAATGATTTGTATTCGCTTTCTATTTTAAAAACAGGTTTGCATGCCGGTACTCATATTGATGCCCCTTACCATTTCCATTCATCCGGGCGAAAGATTAATCAGATAAAATTAAAGGACTTAATGGGAACTGCAAAGATAATCGATGTTGAAAAAGAAGTAAAAGCTGAGGATTTACAGTCCATAGAAAATATTGAGATATTGGTTATCAGAACCAGCTGGAGTAATAAATGGGGGAAAAAAGAATATTTTGAGGATAATCCCTATTTAAGCCGGAAAGCTGCTGAAATAATAACTGAAAGTCAAATAAAAGGTGTGGGAATAGATGGCCCCAGTGTAGATCCACCGGGTGAAATCACCATACATAAAAAATTACTAACTAATGGCCTATGGGTAGTGGAAAATTTAAACAATCTGGACCAGATTAAATCAACCAATGTGGAAATTTATTTCATCCCATTACCTCTGGAAGGAGAGGCGTCACCAGTAAGGGCTTTTGCTAAAATTGTTAAAAAATAAATCAAATAAATAAGTTTAAAATAAAATTTATAAAAGAAAAAATTATTTTTCTATTTTTTTCCATATAATTATATCATTTATTCTTTCAGAAGAGAAATAACCTTTCCGTTCTAAGTTACGGAGGATATGGAACATATTGTCAATAGAAAGTTCTTTAAAACCAATTTTTTTAATTATGCTGTGCATTTTTTCCGTGCTGGCCTTTTCAGAAGGCAGTAACATATATACTTGAGATTGGAATGAAGTAAGATCTCTTTTTGGTTTAGCAGTTAAAGCTTCAAAATAAGACTTTATTTCTTCCAGGTCACTAATACGGTTATCCTGGTCTTTAAGAGATTGTTTTAATTCTAGAATAGTTTTATCTTTTTCTTCTAATGACATTTCAAGTTCTTCAACCCTATCTGAATTAATTTCTATTTCAGAATTTGATTGCTGAACATCTAAACCGTTATTATTTTGTTCCCGGCACTTTTTTAAATCCATTTTAAGTTTGCTGATTTCTAACATGCATGCCTTTACCAGGCGTTTTAACTGTTCTTTTTCCGTGTCTTTTATAAACCGCATGTTATCACTTGAAGATTTAATTGATGTATTTATTTATTATTTTATTTTTAGTTCTTATAATTTTTCCTTCCATCCTCAAAACTATAAGTGCAAAGATTATCCCTAAAAGCGACCCCCCAAGGACATCCAGGGGGTAGTGAACCCCCAGATAAATGCGAGAAAATGCAACTATAACTGCAAAAAATAAGAAGAGGTATATATGTTCATATTTGATTCCCAGAATGGTGAAAGCTGAAAAAGCAGCAATTGAGTGTCCAGAAGGGAAAGAATATCCACTCATATTGGTTAAAAGAGAAATATCAGATAAAATTTCACCCGGGCGGGGGCGGGCAATCAAAATCTTTAATAATTCCGTGAAAAAATAGCCGGATATTAAAGCTATCAGGCATAAAAAAGCAGTATTTCTTGCTTTTTCCCCTCCAAAAATATATAATAATCCACAAAATATGAGCCAGAAAAATTGCGTCCCTATTTGAGTAATTAAAGGCATTAAAAAATCAAATATGGGATTTTTAAGCTGTGTATTTAAAAAGTAAAAAAATGATATATCCAGATTAGTCACATATTCCAAAAACTGGTCCAGCATAAAATCAACTAAAAAAAATGAAATTAAAGTATTTCATTTATAAGTTCTGCATTGAGTATAGAAGCTCCTGCAGCACCCCTAATCGTATTATGTCCAACAAGAACATATCGAAAACTATTATTAAATGCCACATCTTCCCGTACTCTACCAACAACCACCGACATACCTCCGGATTCATTACGATCCATCCTGGGTTGGGGTCTGTTTTCTTCACTCCGAACCACCACTGGATTTTTCGGGGCAGAGTAAAGATCTAATTTTTGAGGTAGGCCTGTAAAATCAGCCATGGTGTTTTCAATCTCTCCCACATCAGCCGGATCCTCCATTTCAATGAAAACTGATTCAGTATGTCCATCCACCACTGCCACACGGTGACAGGAAGCACTGACTCCGAAGGAAGCGGGAGTGACTACGCCATCTTCCAGGTCTCCTAAAAGGTGCAGAGTCTCTGTTTCCATTTTTTCTTCTTCTTCTCCAATAAATGGTACCAGATTATCCACAATGGCCATGGAAGGAACCCCGTTGTAGCCTGCACCCGATACAGCCTGCATGGTGGAAACGTAAACTCTCTTTATATTAAAACGGTCATAAAGGGGTTTCAGAGTAAGGGTAAGGGCAATGGTAGAACAGTTAGGATTAGTTACAATAAATCCATCCCAGCCCCTGTTTTTTTGTTGAACTTCAATTAAATCCAGATATTCTGGATTTACTTCTGGAATAACCAGAGGTACGTCATCCTCCATTCTCATAGCACTGGCATTAGATGCCACGATATGTGACCGGGCAAATTCAGGTTCAACTTTAGCAGCAGTATCTGAGGGTAGAGCGGAAAACACAATATCCAGATCATCTACCTGAGAAGGGTCTGTATCCACCAGCACAATATCTCTTACAGATTCTGGCATCTTATTATCTAAATACCAGGTAGTAGCATCTTCATATCTTTTTCCAGCCGACCTTTGAGAAGCAGTAAGGGCAGTTATATCAAAATTTGGATGCTGGTCCAGTAATTCTATGAATCTCTGGCCCACCATTCCGGTTGCTCCAAGAATACCCACATTTACCATTTTATCACCTTTAATCCTATAAACTAATTAGAATTATATTAACTGATCTAAAATAATTAAATCTATCTATTAATTCCCAGTACATCAGCCATGTCATTAATTTTCCCACTATCAGCAGTTTTAATAAATCTCAGGGCTTTTATAACTCCACTTATAAATGCCTGGCGATTATGGGCCCGGTGTACAATTTCCAGTCTTTCACCATCCCCTGCAAATAGCACCAGATGATCCCCTACAATATCCCCACCACGGACAGCATGCACCCCAATTTCTTCTTTAGTACGTTCACCTACCAGACCCTTTCTTCCATATACTCCTACTTCTGAAGGTTCACGTTCCAATCCATTGGCTATTATTTCAAAAGCCCGGGATGCAGTACCAGAAGGAGAATCCTTTTTGTGTTTATGGTGGGCTTCAATTATCTCCACATCATAATCCGTCAAGATAGGGGCCAGGTCCTGAAGTATCTTGAAAAATACATTAACTCCAATGGCCATATTGGGTGATATGACAGCTTTAATGTTATTTTCAGATATAGTTGATTTTATCTCGTTTAATTGTTCCGGGGTGAATCCCGTGGTACCTACAATCAAATTTACCCCACAACTTGCTGAAGTTTTTATAGTTTCTAATGCCGCAGGGGCAATGGTAAAGTCCACCAGTACATTGGCATTGGATTTTTGGAGTGTTTCGGCCAGTTTCTCTGCCCCGGTAATTTTTACACCAATCAAACCAACTCCTGTAACTTCACCCACATCCTTACCTTCCAGAGGAGTGTTAGGGGCTTCAATTGCAGCCACTACTTCCATGTCATCCTGTTGAAGAATAGTTTTAATTATTCCTGATCCCATTCTTCCGCCTGCACCAGTTACTGCTACTTTAATCATTATCATACACCGCCTATTAAGATGATTAAAAAATAAATATCGATTTTCCTGCAAAAAATTAAAAAGAGAAGGATGCCTGGTTAATTTTAGTGAATTAAATCAGGGAAAGTTCTTCCAAAACCAGTTTAAGTTTTGCCTTGCTTTCATCCTTTAGTGGTGCCAGAGGCATTCTAACATGGCCTGCCGGTCTTCCCATCATATTCAAAGCATCTTTAGCTGGTACCGGATTACTTTCAACAAATAAAATTTTCATCAAATTATATATTTCATAATGAGTCTGGTAAGCGCTTTTAAAATCACCAGACAATGCTTCATTAACCATTCTACTCATACGAGATGGGTCAACATTGGCCAATACAGATATGACACCTTTTGCCCCCAGAGATATCATGGGCAGGGTCAGGTTGTCATTTCCAGAAAGTATCATGAACTGGTCTTCCAAATCATTCTCCAGAAGTTCTTTTTGAATCATGGAAACCTTATCCATATCAGGGTTAGCCTCTTTAATAGCTACTATATGGTCCATTTCTGCCACCTGAATTATGGTATTCACATCTATATCAGTACCGGTACGGGATGGTACGTTATAAACAATAATAGGGATATTCGTATTTTCAGCCATTAGTTGATAGTGATTGACCAGTCCATGGGGCTGGGGTTTATTATAGTAGGGAGTAATAACCAGCGCAAAATCAGCGCCTGCATTTTCAGCATATTTTACTAGACTTAAAGCTTCTTTAGAAGAATTGCTACCTGCACCGGCAATAGTATTTACTCTACCATTAACTTCGTCCACTAAAATATCAATCATTTTTCGCTGTTCATCATGAGTAATGGTAGCTGACTCTCCGGTGGTTCCTGCAGTTAGAATACCATCCACACCATTTTCTATTAAATAATTTATATTTTCCCGCATTCCTGGTTCATCTACCTCATCATCAGAGGTAAATGGTGTAACCATGGCCACGGTAGTACCTTCTAAATTCATTTTAAGACACCCCTTACCAATTCATAAGCTTTTTTACCATCTTTCCACTCCACGAAAATCACCACTGAAGTCTGTGATGATGATATTTCTACGATATTGATATTATTTTTTCTGAGAGGATCGGTAACATCAGATATTATCCCTGGAGTGTCAATGAAATCTGGACTGGTAACTGTAATCATTGCTATTTCCTTTCCTAAAGAAAGTGATGATAAATTTTCATTCTCCACCACTACCTCGTGTAATATACGGTGGGCTTCCTCGGCGTCTTTTTTGTTGACAAATACAGTTATTGAAATCTGACCTGTAGAAATACCAAATATATTCATATTATTTTTAGCCAGAATAGATGTAAGTTCAGCTAAAATGCCTGTTTTGTTGAGAATACTATCCCCTACTACCGCAATAACCGAAATAGGTTCCCCATGTAAGGTGGTAGTCTTGAGCATTTCCTGTTCTGAGGGCCCAATTAGATCTGTACCCACAGCAGAAAGGTCTCCATGTTCAAATCCAATTATCTTTGCATTAATATTAGGATCTTTATATTTCAGGGCATGGGGATGCAGTACCTGGGCACCATGTGTGGCCAGGTCTCTCATCTCTTCTACTGAAATTTTATCTAATTTCTGGGCGTCTTCCACCATATTAGGATCAGTGGACATTACTCCCCCTACATCGGTGACAATTATAACTTCATCAGCAAGTAAACAATGTCCTAAAAGGAAAGCAGTTATATCGCTTCCCCCTCTTCCTAAAGTAGTAATGTAGCCTTCATTGTCACGTCCTAAGAATCCGCAAACCACGGGAATTATTCCCTGGTCCATCATTTTAATGATTTCTTTAGATTTATTTTCAGTTGCTTCAAAGTCCACTTTTGCACTTAAAAGGGTGCTATCAGTAACAATAGGCCATTTATTGCTAAAAGGATCCACATATTCCGATTTAACTCCCAGTGATTCAATAGCCGATGAAAATATCCTAACACTGGTCATTTCACCCATGGAAACTATTTCAGCCAATTGTTTTTCTGTTACAGTATCCTCCATGGATTCATCCACAATATGAAGCAATTCGTCTGTGGTTTTATCAATAGCGGATACTACCACCACTACCTTTTTGCCCTTCATGTATTCATTAACCACTGCTTGAGCTGCTTTTCTAATTCTTTTGCCATTACCTATGGATGTTCCTCCGAATTTGGCCACTATTGTTTCCATCAAGATCCACAACCTTTAGTATAATATGATAAAAATAATTAATATAAATATGAATTTAAGTGTATAAGGGTTAATACACTTTTATCTACTTATTTTAACCCTTAAAGTACTGCATTATTTCGAACTAACCGGGTAACATATCCTGCAATTTTATTTCGTAAGTGCTTGGTACTTACTGTAGAATATTGTTCCACCAATTTTTTATTTTCATCAAAATCAGTGGTGAACTTACCCCGGTGAGTTTCAATTAGTTCTCTGGATATTCTTTTAACAAATGATGTTCTAATATTTCCCATTATTTTTCCTCCTCAATATTTCTTCTTGTTCTTTTTTATTTAAATCTGTAAGTATTTTCATTATCTGGCTGAGTCCTTCTTCATCAATATTATTTTCTCTGGCCATATTTTTTGCTTTTTTATGGATATGTTCTTCCCTTTCAGGGTCATGTATATCTATATCCAGAAATATCTTAGCCTTAATAATATCACGGGAAAGAGCTGTCCTCTTACTGATTAAAGATAATAGTTCTTCATCAATACTATCAATTCTTTCCCTGGAATCATGAAGAAGTTTTAAAGCACGGGATTTATCCATTTAAACCACCTTGGTGCCAATATTATCTATTTTAGTAGCAATGATATTACCAGGATATGCTTTCCAGGCTTCCTGGACATTTTCCCGGTTTTTTTCATTAACTACCGCCACAAATGAAGGTCCAGTTCCAGACAATCCAGATGCTAGTGCACCCGCATCAAGCGCATCAAGCGCTATATTTGAATCAAATCCCAGTGCTGCACAATATAAAATTCCATTTAAAGTTAAAGCATTATATATATCTCCCTGGAGAGTTTGCTGGAAGGCTATATTCACCCAGGGTGCCAGAAGCTTCATTCGCTTTACATCAGATTGTGCGGTCAGTGACTTTCTGTCTGGCATGTATATTAATATGTTTTGTTTTTCCATCTTTTCATGGTATATAATTTCTCTCTTTAAATTGTGGGTTATAGTGAGTCCTCCAAAAAAAGAGGCGCTGGCATCGTCAAAAGCCCCCGTAATGGTAACTCCTGCTTCTAAAGAGGCATCGATGGCCATGTTAAGTATTTTCATGTCAGACATGGGTTTCAATTCAAATTCTTCTTCCAGTAACCTTGTAGTGGACATGACCACTGCATTAGAAGTAGCACTACTACTGGAAAGACCAGAAGCCACTGGAAGAGTTGAACTGGTTTTGACTCTAATCCCGGAGTTCAATCCATGAAAATCCAGTACCTTCTTTACACATAATTCCATTAAAAGGGGATTAACATCAGGATTAGATGAACATTTTATTCCAGATTCTTTCAAACTAACTTCTGCAGTTACATGAAGATCTATTCCAAATGCTGATCCACTGCCAGTTGATATGGCATTAATTACTGTGGCTGAACCAGGAGACCTTACCTTTTTTTTCAAGATATCACCATTTTTTAAACTGCCGGGATATGAGTAGGGATTAAGTGATTATCATAATTACTATTATATAACTGTAACAAAAATATATTGTGTTTAATAATAATTATTCTAAAGAATTTAGTAAAAAGTATTTAGTATAAACTAAATACTTAAGGTTCCAGGACCAAGTGATGAATCTGGAAACAATGATAAATGTTTGTATCGAATTTTGTAGATTGAATTCGAAATCAGGAAGATTTAAATACTGTTTATGTAATAAATTTCAATCCAAAAATACTATAAATTTAAGAATATCTAAAAAGATGATATTATGGATAAAAAAAACAAGACGGTTTTGCTGGGCTCCATAGGAGGCCTGGTATTACTTGCAATAATTTTATTATCCTTAATCTCAGTTATAGGAAACTCATGGAATGAATCCACGAGTGGAACCATCGCTGTGATTCCCATATATGGACAAATAGCTTATTCACCATCAAGTTTGATGGGTAGTAGTGTAAGTAATCCTGATGTTATTAAAGAGCTAATACAAAATGCAAATCAGGATATAGATGTTAAAGCCATATTATTGGATGTGAATAGTCCAGGAGGAAGTCCTGTGGCTAGTGAAGAAATTATGGAATCGGTTCAAAATTCTGAAAAGCCAGTAGTAGTCTGGATAAGTGATACTGGCGCTTCTGGAGCATATCTGGTTGCTTCTGGAGCAGATCATATCGTGGCCAGCCCATCCTCCTGGGTAGGTAGTATTGGAGTACTGGTGGATCTAATTGACCTTTCAAGATTATATGACCGGGAGGGAATCAACAAATACGCCATAAAAGGAGGAGAATACAAGGATATGGGTGCTGATTACCGGAAATTAACTCCAGAAGAAAAAGAAATGATGCAGAATATGGTTGATGAAGAATATGATTACTTCATAGAACAGGTTGCAGAAAACAGGAACCTGAGTAAAAGTTATGTGGCAGGAATTGCCGAGGGAAAAATATACACTGGAAGACAGGCTAAAAATCTGAAACTGGTGGATGATTTAGGTGGCAAAGATGACGCTCTGGATATAGCAGCCCATTTAGCAGGGCTAAAAGATTATAAAGTCGTTAGTTTTGCTCCCCGTACCACTCTGGAATCTCTTCTTAGCAGTATAGGCTCTAAAATTGGCTACGCACTGGGAATGGGTATTGGGGAAAATATGGATCAGGGTACTATTCAGAATATTTATTAATAATCTGAAATCCCCTTTTTTTGATTTTTTTAAAATTGCCTATTCCTATTGACTTAAATTAAAGAACAGGATACTTAATTGAAAATTAAAGTTTATCTTATTTGAATTAAAACACCCGTCCCTTTTTTTAAAATGTCCTTAAGATTGGATAAAGATAAGTATTTAATCCTAAAATACAGATAAAAGAATGTTACAAAGGGAATAGCTTTTATAAAAAAGGATAAATAAAATACAACATTAATTTAATAGTGCGGTTAAATAGAAAAAAGTAATTCTAATATGGAGGTACAAACATGGTTGTAAAAATCGAGGTATTTACTTCACCCACCTGCCCTTACTGTCCTATGGCAATAGAAGTAGTGGATGAGGCTAAAAAAGATCTGGGAGATGTTCTGGAAGTTGAAACAGTTGACATAATGGAAGATAGAGAAAAAGCCGTGAATTATGGACTAATGGCTGTTCCAGCGATTGCTATGAATGGTGTAGTCAAGTTTGTAGGTGCTCCCTCCAAAGAAGAGTTAATGCAAGCTATCAAAGAAGAATTAAATGAATAAATTTTTTTTTATATAATTTTTTTTGGGATTTATTAATGACTGCGTTGAATAACAAACCTCCCTATGGCATCACCACAGGTAGTGCAGCAGCTGCGGCTTCAGTGGCAGCTATAATGGTCATTAAAGGAGAATTAAATCTAAATTCAGTTAAAATAAATGTTCCTTTTGGTGAACTTGAAATAGAAGTTCATAATACTGAAAAAAAAGATTCTAATACTGCTAAGGCCGCTGTGATTAAAAAACCATATGGTGATCTGGATGTTACCATAAACCTGGAAATTGTTGCAGAAGTCAGCATAACTGCAAATCAAGTAATTTCCATCAGGGGAGGTAAAGGGGTGGGACTGGTTACCAAACCAGGATTACAAATCCCGGTTGGTGAAGCAGCTATTAATCCTGTGCCTAAAAGTATGATTGAAGAAAATGTGAAAAAGTTGTTGGGTGACAGGGAAGGTGCCATAATAACCATTTCCATTCCCGGTGGAAAAGAAGTTGCTTCCCGAACCATGAACCCCCGCCTGGGTATAAAGGGAGGGATATCCATTTTAGGTACCACTGGCATATCACGACCCATGTCCAGTGCTGCTTATAAAGATTCCCTGGAGTGTCAGCTGGATGTGGCCCTGGCCATGGGATATGAGGATTTGATTTATGTTCCGGGCAATATTGGTGAAAATCTAGCCTTAAAATCAATGAAAGTTGAAAAGGACCAGATAATTCAAATGAGTAACTATGTTGGTTTTATGCTGGAAAAGGCAGTTGAAAAAGGCATCAAAAAATTAATTATTTATGGGCATGCCGGTAAACTGGTTAAAATAGCCGGTGGCATATTCAATACCAAACATTCTGTGGCTGATGCAAGAACTGAAATAATAGCCGCCCATGCAGCATTGAAAGGAGCGTCCCCTGCCTTAGTTGCAGAAATTTTCTCCAAAAAAACCACAGAAGATATGATTGATCTTTTGAATAAAGAATGCATCCTGGACGAAGTTTTCCAAAGTATTTCCCAATCTATTAAAGATAAAATCCAGGACAGATTTCCACTTAAAGTAGAAGTTATCATGGTTCGTATGGATGGAACGATTCTAAATCCAGCATATTAATAATAAATCCATTTGATATCCGGAGATTAAAAATATGAAAGTATGTATGGTAGGTCATTTTCCTCCCCATGTAGGTGGAATTGCATCCTATGTTTATTTATTATCAAATGCCCTTCTGGAAAGAGGGGATGAAGTCTATGTGCTAACCTATCCTCATGAAAAAATAGATCAGACTAATTTACAGGTAGAATACGCTCCCACTCCCCAAATACCCGGATTAAGGGGTTTTATATTCACCTTTACCGCCACCTTGAAATTGATTAGAATGGTCCGGAAAAATGACATAGACCTTATCCATGCCCATTATTTACTTCCACCAGGATTAGTAGCGGTTATAGGCGGGATATTAACCGGTAAAAAGACTTGTATCACATTACATGGATCCGATGTATTTTTATTATCTTCCCGGAAATTTTTAAAACCATTTTTCCACATGATTCTAAAAAAGGCAGATGAGGTATTTGTGGTAAGTAAATCATTAGAAGATAAGATTTTGAAAATGAACATTCCCGGAGTGGATAAAAAACTAAAGGTTACCTGGAATGGAGTGGATGTGGAAAAATTTAATCCTCAGAATGCCAGTGATTTCAAAAAGGAGATAGGTATTGCAGAAGATAAACCCCTTGTACTATTTTTAGGAAATCTGGTTCGTCAAAAAGGCGTTCATTATCTTTTAAGAGCTAAAAATTTTATGGATCAACCTGCATTTCTGGCGATTGTTGGAGGCGGTCCTCTTCTACAGGATTTAAAGGGCATGGCAGAGTATGAAAATATAAAAGATGTCCATTTTACCGGGGCCCGCTATGATATAGATAAGATAATACCTGCTGCGGAATTACTGGTTCTGCCTTCACTATCAGAAAGTTTTGGAATTGCCCTTTTAGAAGCCATGGCTTCAGGAAAACCCGTAGTAGCAACTTCTGTGGGAGGTATACCTGAGCTAGTAAGTGAAGATGTAGGAATACTGGTAGAACCCAGAAATCCTGTGGCCTTAGCAGAAGCTATTGATCTAATACTTGAAAATAAAGATTTAAGGGAAAAAATGGGTAAACAAGCACGTGAAAAGGCCCTGAAATACGCAAATGTTAAGATACCCTATTAAGATAAATTTATTCCCCATTAAGATAAATTTAATACTAATAATAATATTAATAATATATAGTTACGGTGGTATCAAATTGGATACTTTCAAGAATATTATTAAGATGTGAAAGTGCTTATAAGGAGAATAGCTATGAAAAATAAGGATTTCACCCATCTAACCCCAGAAGGGGTCCATATGGTAGAGGTAGGAGATAAACCTTCCCTAAAAAGGAGTGCAGTTGCATCAGGAAAAATTTTTCTAAAAAAGAAAACCATTGATTTAATTGAAAATAATGCCCTGGAAAAGGGTAATGTTCTCACCACGGCACAGATTGCAGCTATAAATGCAGTCAAGGCTACTTCCAGTATAATCCCCCTATGCCATCCCCTGCCTGTTACCGGGATAGAAATGAGCTTTGAAGTATTAAATGACCATATACAAGTAATTGTAAGTGTAAATTCAGCTGGAAAAACAGGAGTAGAAATGGAAGCCCTCACCGGAGTTAGTGTTGGATTACTGACCATATGGGATATGGTTAAGAGTGTGGAAAAAGATGTAGATGGTCAATACCCCTCTACCTCCATTAAAGATATACTGGTAGTTGAAAAAACCAAAGAAGAAATTTTTAGCAAATCAACCATTGATTACCGGCATAATGGTACTGGGAAAACAAAAGAAGGGAATTAAAAATTATTCCCCTGAATCTTACTAAAAGTGCTGATTATCATGGAAACTCTGGATTACAATCTAAAGGATATAATAAATGAGTGCTACCCGCATATTAAGAATTTTAATCCTGCACAAAACGCAGTTATTGAATCAGGATACCTGGATGCAAAGGATAATTACATTATAGCCATTCCTACCGCCAGTGGAAAAACACTCTTAGGGGTTTTAGCTGCGATTAAAACTCTTTTAAACGGAGGGAAAGTTATTTATGCAGTTCCTCTTCTTTCTATTCAAAATGAAAAGTTAAAAGAGTTTAAGTTACTGGAAGAACACGGTTTTACAGTAGGAAGACATCCCCAATCCAGCGATTTATCAGTAATGGTTTTTGAATCTTTTGATAGCATTACCCGTTTTTCCTGGAACAGCATACGAGAAGTTGATCTTTTGATTGTGGATGAATTCCATATGATAGGAGAGTACACTCGAGGGCCCACCATTGAATGTGCCATAACTCGTTCCCATATGGTAAATCCCGGGATGCGTATTGTGGCACTTTCTGCCACTCTGCAGAATATGGGAGAAATTGCAGGCTGGTTAAACGCCCGGGTAGTTGAGCATGATTACCGTCCAGTGCCCCTGCATAAAGAAGTACTCAATACTGAAATGTTCAGTACCAAAAATAAGAACGATGTTATTGTTAAGATATTGGAAAAGGCTTTAGAAGAAAATTCACAGGCACTGACCTTTGTTTCCACCCGGAGATTTACCGAGTCCCTGGCCAGTTTTGTGGCAGATAAAATCAAAAATAAAGTACCCCCTTCCCGGAAGAAAGATTTTATAGCAGTTTCTGAAAAAATTCTACAGGTACCTGAAAAAAAAGGATCCCGGCCTACCAGTACCTGTTTAAAATTGGCTGATTCTGCTAAAAACGGGGTGGCCTTCCATCACGCGGGCCTTTTCAGTGAACAAAAGGAGATTATTGAAGATGAATTTCGTTCAGGAAATTTACTCATGATTACCTCCACTCCCAGTTTAATGTATGGGGTTAATTTACCTTCACGTAGTGTTGTAATCAGGGATTACACTCGATGGACATCTCAGGGTCCACAAAAGATTCCAGTATTTGATTATGAACAAATGTCAGGACGTGCTGGCCGGCCACAATACGATGATGTGGGATACTCTTACCTGATTGCCAAAACCCTGGATGAAGCCTATGATTTACAGGAATATTATGTGCATGGGGAAATCGAGCCCACCCATTCCAAGCTAATTGAAAATAAAGATGCTGTTTACAGGCAAATAATAGCCCAGATAGCTTCTTCCATGGCTAAAAACCCGGTTGAACTTCAGGAATTCTTTACTAAAACATTTTATGGATATCAAATGGAAAATAATCCTTATATGAATACATTTGCTGCAGAAAGTATGGAGTATGAAATAAGTAATGCACTGGAATTTTTAATGCATAATGGGATATTACAGGCTACCCCGGAAGGACTCAAAACAACTTCACTGGGATTATTAATTGCTAAATCCAACTATAGTGTGGAAACTGCAGTTAAATTAAAGGAATTTGCTTCTAATATGGATGAACTGGATATTTATAAGCTTATTTATCAGATATGTCACACTCCCGATCTTCCCCTTATCTCCTTTAAGGGGCGTAAAAGTAAAGATCCTGTCCGGGAGAAATTATCCCGCCATGGTATATTTGCGGTGGATATGCAGAATGCAGAAGCTACTGCCGCATCTCTAATGGAATGGATTGATGAACGAAATGAATATGAAATTGAAAATGCTTTCCATGTATATGCTGCTACCACTCGCCGGGCCGCCTATGAAGCATCACTTCTGGTTAAGTTCTTCCGGGATATCTGCCAGGTTTTAGGAATTTACCATCCGCTGAGTGGTTTAGATATCCTGTCTGCCCGGTTTTACTATGGTGTTAGAGAAGAGTTAATACCTCTGGTTCTGGGGGTAAAAAGATTGGGTAGAAAAAGGGCTAGAGCTCTTTTTAAAGCATTTGGTGAAGATTTGAGGCCTTTTACTGAGAAAGAACTCCAAAAAGTAGATGGTATAGGTCCTAAATTAGCAGCAGCTGTGCGTAGATATGCTCAAAGGTAGAGGAAAGTAGATTTTTAAGGGAATTATATGAGGATTCTAAAAAACCCCGGCAAACTTGAAGATTTAAACTTTTCAGAGAAGCTCAGTAAAAAAGAGCTCCTGAGAGTATTAAAAATAGAAGCTTCCCATTTGCATATAAAAGACATCATGGATGCCAGTATCTATCTCCGGGAAGATGCTAAATTCATGCCTCCTAAAGAAAGGGACGATTTCATATCCCGATTTACAAAAGCGTTTTTCCTACGTATTAAAGATTTAAAAGAAGACCCGGGAGAATATGAAGGTACGGTGGATACTAAAAAATTAAAAGATTTTCTTAAAGTTCTAAATGAACAAAAAAGAAAGGTTAACTGCCATGAAGAACTTTGTTTTAACCATATTGCCATGATTGTGGCTACTTATACTGCTTTTGTTAGGGAAGAATCCATACATCCGGTAGGAACCCGGTTCCCTGGGGGATTTATATTGAGATATGAAAAGGGTATTTATTATTGCCCGGTAAAAGAAAAACAGTTGAATACTCCCGGGGCCCTATGTCGTTTTTGTGTAAGTGTGCAGGAAGAAGAACTGCTGGATTAATATTAATTTTAGAATTAAATGAACACGGAAGTAATTAAATTGTACAAAATATTATAAATTAAATATTAATTCCGGAATCATATTAATTGACCAATTATAAAGACCAGAAGCCCTAAAGTGGCGCCTAGATAAATTAAACGTGCGTATTTTCTTTTTTGATCGTTATTAGGAGTTTTTAGATTTTAAAAATAGAAAAAACAATTATGGTATCCATGATCAATATCATAGCCAGATAAGAACTACCCAGGCCCCCAACTATCAGGGGAATAAAGCTAATTAAAACCACCACGGCAAATAGTACAGATGAAATTTTAAATGCCATTTCCGGACCATGTTTTAAGGCTATTGAATATGAATTTATCTTTTTATCTCCTAACATGTCCAGTGCATCAAAAGTAATCTCCTCGCCCAGGTCTATGAAAAATGCTATAGCACTAAAAAGCCAAATAAAAATGTTCCAGGGGTTTTCCACCACAATACCTCCAAAAATAAAGGTAATAGCCACTGAAGAACTAACCATCAGATTACCAGGTAATCCTGTTTCTTTTAAGTTTCCAGTTGTATAAAAACCCTATTGCCCAGAATATTGCTGCTACAATTAAAGCCAGGTTGCTGATTAAAAATGCGATAATCAGGCCAATTAATGTGGTGATAATGGACAGGACAATTATTTGTGATGGTTCAATCATTCCTGAGGGCAACGGACGGTGAGGTGCATTAATTTTATCAGTTTCCATATCAAAATAGTCATTTAAAATTAAGGATGAACTGGAAATAAAAAACCCAACTGCAAATCCCATTATTATTTGATCAAGGGATGGAATTTGGCCCAGAGCAACTATTTCTCCCACAATAACACATATCCCTGCAGCTAATGAGAGATCAAGCCGAAATAATGTACCTATTGGTTTTAATATCATGAAATTAAGTTAACCTCTAAAATTAGAATAAAATATCAGTACCTGAAAGCCATCGGAACGTGAGCTCGGTGTGCAGCTAATTGGGCACAGGCCCCCAGGATTTACCTGAAGTATTTAATTGATTTTTTTTATATAAATACTTGATTATTCATTTTTCCAATATTTTATCAGAAGTATCCTTTAGAAAATCTTAGTCTAACCCAATCTTCTCCCCTGCTGGTGAGGTAACCTCCCAATGCAATGAGATACAACATTCCAGGATACATAACAAACCTCTGGAGACCCCCCTTACCTAGAAGTGCTATTAATGGATTTGAAGATTCCAATCCCCATAAAAATATTAATAAAAGAGTTATAAGTGCAGTAAACCCCACTACCAATGATACCATTACCATAGGTATATTGAGGCCCAGGCGGTAGGAAAATATTACTGCCAGGACCCCTGCAATAAGGGTAATTGTGGTAAAAAAAGAGTGTATTTCTCCAGCATATATGGGGAATGTTCCAATTCCAATGATTGAGATAGCAAATAGAAGCAGGCAGGCAGAAAATAAGCGGCAACCTCCGCTTTTTAAAATAAAATAAACTGCAGCTATGGTCAAAATTCCCATTATAATCAAGCTTAGATTGAAGATGGTTGAAGATGGTTCCATCAGAGGAATGCTACCTCCCAGTTCACTTAATGTATTTGTTGAGGTGCTGTATCCAGGATACTGGGTTTCAGCCAGATTAAGAACTGTAAAAAACTGTAAAACTCCAACCAACAGGATAATCCCTGCGATTTTGTAGTAGTCTTTTTCCGGTTTGAATTTACTTCCTCTTTGAATATTAATACCAATACCCCCTTATCTAAATCTATTAGCCTGCGAATAATTTAATATAGGTTTAATAAGATTTATAATTCACTGCTCGGCAATTTTAGTTTTATCCTGTTTTAAGAATGATATTTTTAAATAGCTGGTGATATGGTGAAAAAGAATATAAAAAATGGTTTAAACTCAAATACCTCCCAGAAAAGCCCTTTTTTAAACTTCACTTATGTGGAAGAATTAAATAAAATAAAATCAGATGTCAAAAAAGAAAAATGTGCACGTTTTAAAGAATGTTTAGAGCTTTTCCAAGAGCTATGGCTTAAAGAAAGAACAGACTATAACCTTTTAATATCTTCCAGTGCCCGTAAAAAATTAGGAAAGGTTGTAGATAGAGATAAAAAACAATATTCCCAGATAAAGAAAAAAATTGAAAAAATTGCAAAAAATCCCCAACATTTTAAACCACTGTCTGGAGATTTTCATGGTAGTAGAAGGGCCCATATAGGTGATTTTGTTTTAATTTACATTATTGAAGGAGATAATATAATTTTAGAGGATTATGATCATCATGATCATATTTATAGTATAGTATAGTATAGTGTTTATATTCTCTTATTACTAAAAAAATAGGAAAAATAGTATCTTTAAAAAAAAGGGGCAGTGCAAATTATTAAGCTTCTGATTCCATTTTTTCAGAAGGATTTGCAAAAAATAAAGATATTCCATCTATTATCAGGCTCAATCCAATAATCAATGCCAGGAAATAGGGGTCCCATGCCCATGAGCCCAGTAATACGTATATGATACCCAAAAGGATTATAACAACATTGGATCCTTTATTAATGGTTCCTTCTCTAGCAAATAGTCCCATTATACCGGCAATTATAAGGAAAAAACCTCCAATGTAGAACCACAAACTGGCTAAAACACTTATTGCAATAATACTTCCAAATAGTCCCAATCCTAAAATCAATGCCATGATACCAAATAGTAAATAAAGTAAACTGACCGTTTTGTTTAGGGCCCATGACCCAAAACTTAAAGATATTAACCAGATTCCAATGAATATTACTCCTAATCCAGCCAGTACACTTACTGTAAATATGCTGAATAATGGGAAGGTAATTACCAGTAATCCAAGTATTATGGTCAAAATAGCCAGTAATGTATTATTTTGCATTTTTTCACCTCCAAATCTGCCCCTGAGGATATATATTTATTTAAAGCATTAATATAATTTTACATGACAGTTAGGTAGTATTAAAAAAAATTCTTTTAAAATAAGCAGATGTCACCATATTTATCCACATAATCAAAATTAGTTATTACTTTACCAGGCATAATCTGTATTTTTTTAAAAAAAAAAATTAAAAGGTTTTGTCTTTAAACTTAAGAATAAATTTGGTTCCATTATCTCTAGAAATATCAATTGAAGTCCCAACTTGATCCACTAATCCTCTGATTAGTTTAAAGCCCATATTACCATCTTTGTTAAAGTCGAAGTTTTCAGGAAAACCTGCTCCATCATCTGCTATAATCAGCACTATTTTTGAATCCTCTTTAAATAATTCAATGGTGATTTTGCCAGTTTTCTGATTAAATGCATGTTTAAAGCTGTTGTTGATTATTTCTGAACATATTAAAGCAACGGTATTGCAATATCAACATCTAAGGAGATTTTATCAATATTAAAATCTAAAGAAACATCAAGAATTTGTGAATTATAATTTTGTACCATTTCCTGGGCCATGCTGATGATATATTCATCAAAATCCAACCTTTTCTTGTCCTCTCTCTGATATAGTTTTTCATGTATTAAAGCCATGGAACGAACTTTATCTTTATTTTCCAGAAAAATATCCCGGGTTTCTTTATCCGGAATATTCATAGACTGTATATTCATAGACTGTATATTTAATAAACTTGATATCAACATCAGATTATTTTTAACCCTATGATTTATTTCCTGTATCAACAGTTCTTTTTCTGATACTGTTTTAAGAAGTTACTGTTCTATTTTCCGGCGATTACTAATATCCCTGGCAATATGTACTGAACCTATTATTTCTCCATTAAAATCCTGAATTGGAGCAACAGTAACCAGGAAATATCCTCCCAGATTATCTTCCTGTATTTCCTCAGTAGTTTCTACACCTGATTTGAGCATTTTAGAGTGAGGGCATGAATTTATTGGTTCTGAAGTATGGTGAACCATTTCATAACAGTGCAATCCCTTTGCATGATGAGGAGAAATATCTAAACAATTAGCCATTGCTTTATTTACCTTTACAATCCGGTGATTACTATCAATTATGGCTATGAGATCCCAGTAATGCATCAAAAACTAAGGGCCAAATTTTTTCTGATTCTAAAAATTTATTAAAATTTGTCCATTAAATCTACCTGAATTTAAGTAAATAATAAAAAATTATAGTTAATTAAACTAAAAAAAATATTTGTAAGGATAATAGGGCTTATCCCCCACCATCACATAATTCTGATCCCATTGCTATTTCTTCCAGGCCCTTTCTCATTTTTTTAGACTTTTCCATTGCAGCAGTGGTTTTATCTTGATTATTTCGAGATATTTTTGTTTCTGATTTAGTAAATACTTCCAAATATTCCGTATTGTACCATAAATCAGAATCATTCATTTTAGCCCAGCCCTGCTTTTCCTCTACTTTTACAGCAGATACCTCACCGGAGGTCCCTGTTCCAGTATAACGAACCATAGAACCAATTGTTACTGGTTTACCCCTTAAATCCATAACTTCCATAGAAATTGCTCCAATTCTAATCCATATCCACATCAATAGATATGGATGATGAATCCTCAGTGGATTGGTCTTCAGACTCCATATCATCCATACTCACAGACAATATAACATAATCTCCTAATTTATCCAGTTCATCAACAGAAACCATGTAATTTTGAGATTTGAATGACATATCCCCCTTAGAAATATTTATAGAATCAATTGAGCCTTTTAAAGGATCAACAACCATATCTGAAATTTTACCAATTTCAAATCCATTTTTGTCCAGCACCTTTTTACCTAAAAATTCGCTAACTTTCATTTAAACACCAGTTTTTACTTGAAGAACATGAAAATTATATGTTCAAAATCATTTATAATAGTTTATATTTAATTGTGGAAATTATAAATCCGGTCTGATAAATGGAATCTATGTATTTTTCTAAAAAAACTTTTTTAATAATATTTCATTACCCTTCTTTAGACAATCTTTATTTTAGTGTAGATATAAACTATTATTATCATGAAAACCGCAATTAGAATACTGAAGGTATTTGGAATACCTATAGAACTGGATATATCTTTTTTACTTTTAATTATCTTTATCTATGTTCTGGCATTTTTCAATATAATACCCCTCCAATTAGCAATTTTAATTACCCTGGTTTTTGCAACAGTGGTTATCCATGAATTATCCCATTCCTATGTTGCTCAAAAGTATGGAGTGAAAATTAAAAAGATAGTGTTGCTCCCTATTGGGGGAGTAGCACAGATGAGTGAAGTACCTAAAAAACCCCGTCAGGAATTATTTATCTCCCTGGCTGGTCCTTTAACCAATGTGGTAATTGCAATAATATTTTACCTCATCTATCAATTTACTCTGGCTATGCTACCTGATTTTATTAGTAATTTTATATTAGAATTCGTGCTGGTAAACGTAGTTCTGGCTGTTTTTAATTTAATACCTGCATTTCCCATGGACGGTGGAAGAGTTTTAAGAGCTATTCTTGCTGAAAGAATGGATTATCTAAGAGCCACCGAAATATCTGTTAGTATTGGAAAGACATTTGCGGTTATAATGGCTGTAACTGGTATTTTTGTAAATTTCTTCTTGATATTGATTGCGCTTTTTATTTATATCGGTGCAGACCAGGAATATAAGTCCACCATAGTTTCCTCTCTTTTAAGGGGGATGCTGGTGGAAAATATTATGACCACCGAAGTAAAAACCCTGGACCCCCATATCACCATAGAAGAAGCTTTGAATAAAATTTTTGAATATAAACATATGGGATACCCGGTTATAGAAAACCAGGAACTGGTAGGCATTGTCACCTTTCAGGATTTGTCCCAGGCCAAATATAATAAAAATGCCATGATCAGGGAGGTCATGACTGAAGATATAATAACCGTATCTCCCCATGAAGAGGTTATATCTGCCCTGGAAAAGCTTAATAAAAATAATTTAGGGCGTTTACCGGTAGTGGAGGGAAATCGTTTAACTGGAATCGTATCCAAAACTGATATATTAAAGGTCTTGAATTTGATGAGAAACAAAATTCAATAGATTTTTAAATGATTTTTAGAATTATAATCAGGAGAACATGTCATGGAAGACGCCTGTAGATTAATAATTGATAATATACTTCAAAAAAAAATTGTTTCTAAAGAAGATCTGGAGAAGGCCAAACGTCAGCTTTGCCGCGATTTAAATCTGGAAAAATTCATGAGTAATTCTTTAATCCTGGAGCATTCTACTCCAGAAGAAAGAGAAAAGATAATCCCTATCCTGAAGAAAAAACCCACCCGTACTATTTCTGGTGTGGCCATTGTGGCGGTTATGTGCCAACCTCAAAAGTGTCACCATGGTAGATGCCTTTATTGTCCTGAAAGTGAAAAAGCACCGCCTAGCTACACTGGGGAGGAGCCTGCTGCACTTAGGGCCAGAATGTATAACTTTGATCCATACCTGCAGGTATATAACCGTTTGAGTCAACTGCACAGTATTGGACACCCACTGGATAAGGTGGAACTAATTATTATGGGAGGAACTTTCCCTTCCCACTATTTATGTTATCAGGAATGGTTTGTATCAAAATGTCTACAGGCCATGGTTGATTTTGGGGACGAAATGTTACCTGAACACGCAGAAAGCAGGGATTTTGGCCCTTCAACCAGCATCCCCCTTTATGGTGATTATGATTATGTACTGTTAAAAGATGCTCAAAACGCCAATGAAAATTCTGCAGTCCGTTGCGTGGGAATTACCTTTGAAACCCGGCCAGACTACTGCCGGGTGGAAGATGTTGATCGCATGTTATCCCTGGGTGTAACCCGGGTGGAATTAGGAGTGCAAACCCTTTACAATTTTATTTATCAAAGAGTAAAAAGAGGACACAATATTCAGGATGTTATCGATTCCAATAGAATTTTGAGGGATTCTGGAATAAAAGTAGCCATGCATCTCATGCCCGGGCTTTTTTCTGATTTTGAACGTGACCTGCGTATTTTCAAGAGATTATTTAATGATCCTGATTTTAAGCCAGATATGTTGAAAATCTACCCCTGCCTGGTTACCCAGGGAAGTGTGTTGCATGATATGTGGAAACAAGGGGAATATGAACCATATAACAGCCAGGAAGCAGTGGATTTAATTGTGGAAATAAAAAAGATTCTCCCTAAATGGGTACGGACCATGCGTATACAAAGGGACATACCATCCAACCTCATTGAAGCAGGAGTTAAAAAGTCTAACCTGGGTGAGCTGGTTTATAATAAATTAAACCAGGAAAACGTACAGTGCCAGTGCATTAGATGCCGTGAAGTGGGGCATAGATCATTGAATGGATTAAAATCACTTGAAAAAAGAATAAAACTTACTGAAGAAAGATATGAAGCTGCAAATGGTCAGGAAATATTTTTATCATTCGAAGACCCATCCTGTGATATTTTAGCCGGCTTCCTGCGCCTTAGAATGCCTTCAAATCACACTCATCGTAGAGAAGTTACAGATAAAACCGCTCTTGTAAGGGAACTGCATGTTTATGGTCCTTTAATACCACTGGGAAAAAAGGAAAATGAAGTGGGTCAACACCGAGGATATGGAGAAGAACTTTTAGCCCGGGCAGAAGAAATAGCAGTTTCTGAATGTGATAAGGATAAAATTCTGGTTACCAGTGGAATAGGGGTGCGTAATTATTATCGTAAATTTGGATATTATAATGAAGGACCCTATATGGCTAAAAAATTTTAGTTAGCTCAATTTACATTTGGAAAATTCCGGAATACTTCATTGCTAAAAAAAATAAAAGGGGATAAACATGTTAAAAAAAATAAAAACTGTAGAAAAATTGGCTAAAATGATTGATCATACTAATGTGAAGGCTGATGCAAGTGAAGAAGATATCAGGAAACTTTGTAGAGAAACCATAGAATATGGTTTTGATTGTGCAGTAGTTACCCCCACTAATGTATCATTAGCTTATGATATCCTGAAAAATACTCCAGTTAAGGTTTGTTCAGTTATAGGTTTTCCTGCAGGAGTTAATACCCCCTCTACCAAGGCTTTTGAAACCATAGAAGCCATTGAAAATGGTGCAGAAGAAGTAGACATGGTCATGAATATCGGGGCTATTAAGTCCCACAGAGAAGATAAATTACTGGAAGATATAAAATCCGTGGTGGATGCCTCCCAGGAAAAGGTAGTAAAGGTTATTTTTGAAACAGCCTACCTGACTGATGCAGAAAAAATTAAAGCATGTGTAATTAGTGAAAAAGCAGGTGCAGACTATGTTAAAACCTCAACTGCTTATGGTGGTCTTTCCGGAGCCACCATAGAAGATGTAACTTTGATGAAAAATAATATCAACCCCCGCATGAAAATAAAAGCAGCCGGGGGTATAAGGAATCTGGAAGCAGCCCAGGCCATGATTGAAGCAGGTGCCAGTAAGCTGGGTACATCCAGCGGAGTAAAAATCATAAAAGAAATGATGGAACTCCAAAAAAAATCATAGCTTAAGGTGATAAAATGAAAATTCAAATTGAATTGGAAGGGAAGGGAAAAGCCATAGCCCAATTGGATGAAAGAAATCCAGAAACTGTCACTAAAATATTTGAAAGCCTTCCTATAGAAGGAAGAGCGCTTCTCTGGATGGAAGAAATATATTTTGATATTCCTCTTACCATGGATTATGAAAACCCCTCCAAAATAGCAGAACCAGGCGATATTTCATACTGGCCTCCTGGTTTTGCTTTTTGCATATTTTTCGGTGCTACCCAACCCTATTCTGAAGTTAATCATGTGGGTAAAGTGATTGAAAATCTGGAATTATTATTTGAAGTTCGTGAAGGAGATAGAATAATCCTGAAACCCCTAAAATGATCTAATCCGAAAATTAATGGATTTAATCTGCTTTATGAGCTGATTAAAATAGAAGATGAATAAAAATATTTATTTTAATAATCCATCGGATTTATATGCTGATATAGCGTGTCTCTTTGAGCAGGTACCCTATCTAAATCTTTAATTATCCGTATTAATTCATCAGGGTTTGTTCTTTCACCATAAGAGGCCCCTGCAGATTTAGAGATATTTTCTTCCCCCAGTGTGCCGCCCATATCATTGGCCCCGGCCATTAGACATATCTGGGATAATTTAAATCCCAGTTTAACCCATGAAACCTGGATATTTTTTATTGATTCTTGAAACATCAGCCGTGCCACGGCATAAAGCTTCAAGTCCTGGGTACCAGTGCTTCCCGGCATAGCTAAGCCCTGCTGATAAATAGGGGCCTTTTGATGCATGAAAGTTAATGGAACAAATTCAGTAAAACCCCGGGTCCTGTTTTGAATATCCCTTAATATGCTGAGATGTTCCACCCGATGTTCCAGACTTTCCACATGCCCGTACATCATGGTGGAAGTGGTGGGAATCCCTAACTTATGTGCCGTTTCAATTACTTCTATCCACTCAGAGGTATTGAGTTTTCCCGGGCAGATTATTTTTCTTACATCATCATTGAGAATCTCTGCTGCTGTTCCTGGCATGGATCCTAAACCCGCTTCTTTTAAAATTTTAAGTGTATCGGCAATATTGAGTCCTGATTTTTGGGAGCCGTAAAAAATCTCCATAGGGGAAAAAGCATGCAAATGAACATCTTCCAGTTCATTTTTAACACTTTTTAGTATGTTTTCATAAAAATAGACATCAACAACAGGATGCAGTCCTCCCTGAATACATATCTCCCGGGCACCTGCTTTAACTGCTTTTTGAGCTCTTTTTACCATATCTGGAACTTTCAAAAAATAAGATTGCTGGTCGTTTTGGTCTGTTTTAAAAGCACAGAAACCACATGTTCCAGAACATATATTGGTGAAGTTAATATTCCAATTTTTAATGAAAGTTACCTCATCTCCGACCAATTGCTGCCTTATAACATCTGCCGTGATTAATAACGCATGATAATCGTTTCCTGTAACATTTAAAAGGTATAATGCATCTTCGGAAGAAATAGGGCCCTTTAATGCCCGTTCTAAAATTTGCTCAGTACGGGGTTTAATATTCAACTTACCCAACATGAGAATTGATATCTGGTTCTATATCTTTAAAAGTTTTGGTTTGATGAATATACCTATTGCCCATGCATTAAGTTGAGAAGTATGCTTTCAGACTCAATTATTACCGATAAATTTAAATATATTGGAGTCCTAGGTAAATCTGGAGGTGAAATTATGGCCGAATTACCTATTGCACCAGTAGGCAGAATCATAAAAAATGCCGGTGCACAAAGAATCAGCGACGATGCAAAGGAGGCTTTAGCAAAAGCTCTGGAAGAGAAAGGTGAAAAAATCTCCCGGAAAGCTGTCGAACTTGCAAAACACGCTGGAAGAAAAACTGTCAAGGCTAGCGACATTGAAATGGCCGCTAAACAATAATTTAGCTCCTATTTCAATTTTTTTTTAATTTTACTCTTTTTATTTTTTTAAAAAAATGGTTTTAATTAATAATTTCTGTTGATTTGTTTTGTATCACCCTAAAGGAAAGCCATTTATTAACAGATTTAATTTTGATTTAGATAAAATAAAATTATTTATCCACCTAAATCCAAAAATTAAAGTACTTTGCTATTAAATTAAGTTAATAGGAAGATTTTTTTATATTATAATATATTTTAATAATTAATCCGATCTTAAAGGAGAATATGTAATATGAGCAACATGGAAAATCTAAAAGAAGCATTCTCAGGAGAATCTCAAGCAAACCGAAAATATCTGGCTTTTGCTAAAAAAGCCGACCAGGAAGGATATCCTCATATCGCACGGCTTTTTAGAGCAGCTGCAGCAGCAGAAACAGTGCATGCCCATAACCATTTAGATGCAATGGGTGGTATTAAAAGCACTAAAGAAAACCTGCGAACTGCAATTGAAGGTGAAATTGCAGAATTTGAAGAAATGTATCCTGATTTTATTGAAGAAGCTAAAAAATAAGGGGATAAACAGGCGGAGTGGACTTTTGATGTGGCCAACCAGGTGGAAAAAATTCATGCCCTGCTCTATCAAAAAGCCCTGGAAAATATAGAATCAAAGGTAATGGTTGATTACTATGTTTGCAACTGGTGCGGGAATACGGTAGAAGAAAAACCACCTGAAAAATGCCCCATCTGCAATGCCCCTGTTGAAGAATTTATAAAAGTCGATTAATTCGTTTAAAACAATAATTAAAAATTTTTATTTTTACTTTTTTGCTTGTTACTTTTAAATTTTTTAATGATTAGAGAATGCTGATTTAATCATCACCACATACCTTACTATCCTATGTTAAATTGATATCAATCAATCTAGGTGCATTATAATTTAAAGCAAGGGTTATTTAATTATAGGAATAGGGCTATCTATTAGTTTAGTTGCAGTATTCTATAAGTATAGTTATAGTAGATTTGTATGGAAAATTACTCAGTTTTTTTATTCTCATAAAATTTTAAAATAAAATCCCTATCTAAATAAATATTGTGGAGAGTCAGGGTTTTCCTGGTAAAAAGTTCTGGCATTATTAAGGGCATTACTAGATTTAATTAAATAAATTTGTATAAAATAAAAGATTTCCTCCAGTTAAGGGAAAAGGTTATATAGGAATACAGCTATAACCTAGATGGACGCCCTTTAGGGCCGGTGGTCTAGGGGTATGATACCTCCCTGACACGGAGGTGATCACGAGTTCGAATCTCGTCCGGCCCATTGCCGTGGTAGTTCAGTTGGGAGAACGCCAGACTGAAGATCTGGATGTCGCTGGTTCAAGTCCGGCCCACGGCATTTATTACAGGTTTTATTTTTAAAAATGAATATTAATAATTAAATAAATTCTAATTTTGATTATAAATTTAAATAGATATTTTTTTTAGTATTCCTGATGAAAAATAAAAGCAGCTATTTTTAAATTTAAATCATTAATCAGTTTATTTATCCATCATTAAATGCTTTTAAGTAGGTACTGGTAGAATCCTTGATTTCTAAATGCATAAATTCCCCTGTTTTTACATCTTTAACAACTACGGGCATGTAAGAATTAGTCCTACCAATAAAACCACCTTTTTTACCCTTTTCTACTATTAAAACTTCCTGAATGGTTCCAATGTATCCAAGGTTATTCTGATGGGTAATTTCAGTTTTAATTTTTTCAATCATCTTAGAACGTCTTTTAAGTTCTTTAAATTCAATTTCATCCATTTTAGATGATTCAGCTAAATGTCTATGCTTATATTTGGATATGTGGACGAAATTAGGCTTAATTTCCTTTAAGAAATCGCAAGTATCCTTAAATGCTTCCTCATCTTCTGTGGGATAGGCCACTATAATATCCGTGGCCAGGGTAATTTCAGGTATTTCCCTTCTAAAGTTATTAATAATAGCCTGGTATTCATTTACTGTGTGGCAACGATTCATATCTGCAAGGACCTGATTACTGCCGCTTTGAATAGGGATGTGAATAAATTTGTAAACCTTATTAGATTTAAATGCGTCTATTAAACCGTCTACATCATCCATCATGCTTTTAGGATGCATCATACCAATTCTAAGACGAAAATTACCTTCCAGAGCAGTTATCTCATTTATTAAATCTGAAAGTTTTTCACCAGTGTCCTTTCCATAGGCTGCTGTATCCTGTGCAGTTAATTGAATTTCCACACATCCTTCTGATAGTGCTTGAAGGGCTTCTTCCACAATTAATTTTTTAGGATAACTCTGTAATCCTCCCCGGGCAAATCGGGTGCAGCAGTAAGTGCACTTACCCATGCATCCTTCACATATCTGGATAATATGAATCAAAGGATTAGAACGAATTTTTGGAAGCCCAACCTTACATCCAGAAGATATTCCAGTAAGATGATCGTTTTTTCCATCAAGAACTGATTTAACCAGTTGGGGTACTTTTTGAATTTGATGTGGCCCTATCCATCCTGCTTCAGGTGCGATTCGGGATAATTTATCTGGTTCAATTTCAACCATACACCCCCCTACAATTAATTTTTTTTCTGGAAAATCTTTTTGAATCTTCTGTATGCGGTTTATAACCTTGTGTTCGGTGGGATGTTTCACATAACAGGTGTTTATAATGACCACCTGGGAATCCTCCAGATTAGAAACTATATTTATATTTTCTGCAGATAGTATTCCTGCCATTATTTGTGAGTCAGCCTGATTAAAGGTGCATCCAAATGTTTCAATGTAAACTTTCATTTTATCCTCTATTTGACTTTTATTATCTTAATCTGCCCCCTATAGGAGACAGTGCATTAAATAAATTTAGTAAAAAAACACCAAGCTTTGATATCATTAAATAATAGTTGGGCCTCTAGAAATTAGATAAAAAAATAATTGAATCCTGTGGTTTTTAGAAAATTCAGGAAAAATTGAAATGATTAAAATATCTTGAAGGTTATATTACCATCCATATTCACCTATAAGCGGCACAAATGCCACGCCGCCTAAATTTTTAGATTCAAATTTGTTTTCACTAATTTTATCAATCATTATTAACTCCTGATTATAATTAGATGACCCCACCGGGATTATAAGTTTTCCACCTATCTCTAGCTGATTCTTCAGACTTTCAGGTATATCCGGAGCACCAGCGGTAACATATATCCTCGAAAAGGGAGCAAATTCAGGCAAACCCCGAGTACCATCTCCCACTATAACTGTGACCCTCTTAGCATAACCTGTGCGCTTTAAATTTTCTTTAGCTGTTTCAGCCAGGGAATTGATTCGTTCGATACTGAATAAATGGCCTTCTTCACCAAGTATCTCCGCCACAACAGCTGCATTATATCCAAATCCAGTACCTATCTCTAAAACATTCATTCCCTTTTTTAAAGCCAGTTTTTCAGATATGATGGCTACCATATGGGGGGCTGATATGGTTTGACCCTCACCAATAGGTAAAGGCTCATCTAAATAAGCACGTGATTGGAATTCCTCTGGTAAAAATTCCTCCCTGGGAACAGTCTCCATGGCTTTTTTAACTGATGGTGAGTGGATAATTCCATAACTTTCTAATCGGGCCACCAATTCTTTCCTTGGTAAGTACGTTTCTAAACTCATAATAACCCCACTAAATTGCAATTATTGAACTTGAATTTTAACTAACTTTTTAAAGTGGAAGATTTGACTATTTTGCTGGTCAAATCATGATTAAAGGTATTAGATTTAAAAGGCCTTCCATAAATCCTTTTAATTACTCCCGCATTTGCGGAACCTTTTCTCATCTTCCTGTCCATGGTTTTAAATGATTTAATTTTAAATATAGTCTTTTCTATTTTTACCAGATCCCCTATAGTAAATATAAAATCCCGTTCCACTTCAACCTTATAAGATGATATTCTTCCATGAAAATCGATTGAAATTCCAACCCGGGCCATTGTATCCAGAGAAGATCCCCATATAGTATCCAAATCACTTACAATACTTTTAGAAACTCTTGAACCTTTTTTAGTCTCTAGCGAAGTAATTTCAACCCTGATTTCTCCTAAAGGAAGCACATCCCCCACCTTGAGTAATTCATCGGGATATACTTCCACCAAGTCTTTATATGATTTTTCATGTTCACTAACAATAATACGGAATTTGACCGGTTTATTGTGACTTAATTCATTTCTAAAAACCGTCTGACACTCTTTACATTTTAAAAGTAGTTTCTCAATAAGTTTAGATTTAGAGGTCTCTTTTTTAGATTTTAATACTTCATAAGAATCAGATCCACATATGGGACATCTCATTTTATATTACTCCCTTATAAATCAATAAGTAGTTTAATCAGTAGAATTTATTTTATATATTTATATATTGTTCAACTTTATAAAATATTAATTAAATTATGGCTTTTTTTGTAGATAATGGTCCACCAATCCACCGTTTTGAAGTATTTCCAGTATGAATTTTTTAAAGGGTTCTATTTGAAAACTTTTATCTGTGGTTAAATTTACTATTTCACCTTTTTCCAGGTCAATTTGTATTTTTTCCCCTTCACGCACTTCAATATCTGCTACAATTACCGGAAGCCCGATATTAATAGCATTCCTGTAGAAAATTCTCGCAAAGGACCTGGCAATAATAGCAGAAACACCAGCATGTTTTAATGCCACGGGAGCCTGTTCCCTGGAAGATCCACATCCAAAATTCCATTCAGCGACTATTATATCACCTTTATCCACTTTACCTGCAAATTCATCCCTTACTCCTTCCATTACATGTGATGCTAAATCATCCAAACTAAAAGTTCTCAAATAGCGACCAGGGATTATAACATCAGTATCAATGTTATCCCCAAATTTCCATACTTTTCCCGTAATTGGTTCTATCATAAAATGGCTCCTGAAGTATTGGTTAGTAACGAGGGATTATATTTTTTTATTCATTATAACAACGTGATCCACTATTTTGAGGTTGGGTAATATAACAATTCATATTCTCTGTTGTGTCCTCGATGGCCTTTATTATTTCTCCCGGATTATTATCAGTTATAGCATATGTAGTTGGCCCAAAAGAACTCATACCTGCTCCAGCAGCACCCGCTTCCAGCATAGATTCACAGATTTCACTGATTAGTTTATGTTGAAGTTTTCTTTCAATCTGTTTAAACCCGATGTTCTGGATAGTATTAATGGCTTCTCCAAAATCATCCAGATCATGTTCCAAAACAGCCGGCATCATTTTCATCAGGATAATATGGGAAAGAGTTTCAACTTCCCTCAGGGGAATAGGGCAATAATTTTGAAAAATATTGATTTCTTTAGAACCAGAAATCCTTTCTTTGATATCAGGTATGGCCAGAACCAATTTCCAATCTTCTGGAAAATCATAACGGGCAATTAACGGAGGCGGTGATGCATTGGATGCCGAAGAAGGGAGAAAACCTGTTTTTTCTTTTATCTTATGGCCCCCATCCACTATGAAACCCCCATGACTAAAGGCACCAACCCCGATGCCTGATGTGCCTCCCCGGCCCACCATCTGCCCCATTTTATTTGTTTCCAATTCTAGTTGATGGAGTTCGGTTATTAATTTGGCAGTGGCCAGAGATAACTGGGTACCTGATCCTAATCCCGAATGGGCTGGATAGGTTTTTACTACCGTGAAATCAAAACCTCCATCAAGATTAAAGTATTGAATAGTATTTAAGGCAGATTTTATAATCTTTTGAGTATATTCATCCATCAATTTTGAATCCAGGTTATTAGAATCCTCAAAATTGACATGGATGCCCTGATCTCTTATTTGAGCTTTGATGACTAATTGGGGATCTTTAATGGTGATTCCCACACCACCGTCCATTCTACCCCGGGATCCATTTAGATCAATTAAAGTTAAATGTAGTCTGGAATGAGTTTCAATAATCAATTATATCAACTTTTCGGGTGTTTTAATAAAATGCTTTTTATCGATTTTTCAGTTGAAAAATCTTTTTGAGATCTGCTATATAGATGTTTATTTTCGTTCTTATATTATATAAGCTACTAATAAATTTACATTTTTAGAATTTAAAGGTCAGAATGCAGTTATTTTTATATTATACGTATTTGAGCATCCAGTCCATCATAAAAAAATATATTTAATATTAATTATATTTGGTATAACTTTGATTTATATTGTGATAGTTCAATAAATACTTCATTTAATGATTTAAACTTTTAATAGTATTTATTGTTATAAATATGTGAGGATTCCTCCAATTTTTATAATTTTTGCATAAATTTATAAAAAAAGTATTATTAATTTTTTTATATAGGTTATATATTGTTATAAACAAAGAATATTTATTATCTAATATCCTGTATTAAGATTGATTAAAAATATATAATTGCAGATTTAAAAAATATTTAATAAGTAATTTTTAAGATTGATTAGTAATTTTTGTAGTTTTCACCAGCCAATCGTACAGGGGGATTATATGTCTCCAAAAAAAAATGAATTACCAATTGAACGAATCCAATGTATATATTGTGGTTCCTTTTTTCGCACTGATGAATATGATGAGGTCTGTCTTCATTGTGAAGAAAAAATTGAGGACGGAAAAAAATTGATTGCTAAATTTAAGCCTGAGATAATTTATTTTGAAAATTTTCAACCTGAAATAAAAAATGAAATTAAACTTAAAAAATCTGTAGATAGGGAATATCTAAATGAAAAATACGGGGAGTATAAACCTTTAAAAGATGTACCAAAATTTTTAGAACACGAAAAAATAGAATCTAATTACTCTCATTATTTTATTGCTAGATATAGGCCCAAATATAAAAATCCAGATTTGTTTTCGAGAAAAATTTTCCCTAGGTTTAAAAGCATTTATGAATATGTATATGAACCTGAAGCTAGAGAGTTTGCAAAATATTTAATTAAAGGTATTAAAGATAGCAGACTTGATTTTGATGTCATTGTACCAGTTCCTAGTAGTTCTGGGATGGTTGCACGTTCGCAGCGCCTATTAACTGATCTATTGTCAAAAAAACTAACTATAGAAAATGGTACTGATTATTTAAAAAGAGTTCAACACATTCGTAAACCTAAATTCAGCGGTAAAGATAGGCCTTCAGTTGATGAACACTTAGCTAGTTTAACTTGTGATGATAAAGTATCTGGAAAAAGAGTTTTATTGTTTGATGATATCTATACGTCAGGTAATACAGTCAAATCTTGTATTAAGATATTAGAAGAAAATAAAGCTTCATATGTAGTTGTTGTAACATTAGCAAAAACTATAGGCTGGTAAATAATGATTCAAAAGAAACTGATTCAAGATACTCCAAAAGATACAATAGTTGAAATATCTAGGAATTCACCAAATTATCCTTACTTATTAAATAATATTAAGGATTCTCCTGACCAGTTATATGCTATTGGAAATACCCAACTACTAAATATGCCTTCAGTTGCTATAGTAGGTACAAGAAAACCCACTAAGGATGCCGCAAAAGCTACAGAAAAAATTGCTAGACTCTATGGGAAAAACGGGTTTATTATAGTTTCTGGTCTTGCTTTAGGAGTGGATTCACTAGCTATGAAATCAGCGCTCAAGGTTGAAGCACCGGTCGTTGGTGTTTTACCTTCATCTGTAGATAAAATTGTTCCTAAAAAAAACATCCATATTGCAAATAAAATACTTGATAAAAATGGTCTTTTAATTTCTGAACGAAATAAGGGATCCAATGTTCAAAATTACCATTATATTAAGAGGAATAGAATTATAAGTGGGATTTCTATGGCAGTTATTGTTGTAGAAACTGCTACTGAAGGTGGAACTATGCACACAGTAAATTTTGCTAAAGAACAGATAAGACCTATATTAGTTGTTGATTTACCTGCAGAGGGTAATCAAAAATTAAAGAAAGAATCATATCCAATTATTTCTATAAATAATTTAACCAAAGAAAATTAATTAACATCTTTAAACTTCATTGCTTCTCCATATGCCTAAACAATATCACATTTTTGAACGCATTAATTTTCTGATCAACACCATTATCTTTTTCTTCACTCTTCCATTTAACTTCAAATTACTTTTTAGAAATACAAATACATGTATCCAAGACTTTTTTTTCAGCATTGAACTCAATTTCGGTAATTGAAATTCCTTCTTCATCATCTATTGAACAGTATCTGAACCCTAATATTAAAACTACGGCATCACATTATTGAAGTTTATTCAGTGCTACTTCTTTAGGAGCTTTAGCTTGTGAAAACCATTTTTCATTGCTATTGCTTGACCATATCTATCTATGGTGCTAATTCCGCTTCTTTCATCTATTAATCCTCATAAGGAGAACTAATAAATATTTCATTTTAATCGCCCAAATAATAATATGAAATTTTTTTAAGTAAATAAATCGGATCTACTAGTTTTTTAAGTTTTATATCAATTTAAGTTTCGGTGAATATTGCTTATTTAAGTATATATCTTCCTACATAGAAAGAAGAGTCTAATTTTAAATCTATTCATCGAATTTGTCTTTTAATAATTTTTCGAAAAGTGCGTTGCTTACTTCAAAGTGTTCTATTGGCCATCATGTTAATTTTCCAAAAATATAAGTATTATAATATTATATAAAATTATTAATTAATACAATTTAATGTATTAATAATAAAAATGAGGTGATTGATTTGATGGTAGCTAAAAGTGTTTCAATTGAGTTGGATGATCTATTCCAGATCGAGGAAAAAATAAAAAAAATGCTAATTAACCAGTGAGAGCGCATTTATTAGAAACACAAAAAAAGAGTAAAAAGGTGGATTAAATGTCAAAAACATTAAATGATAAGCTTAAAAATATCTACCAGACCTATAAGGACCAGGAAAACCCTCCCGTTCCCATTGAGATTATAAAAGAATATCTCGAACTATGCGGTGTTAAACTAGATGATAGTGATTAAAAAATTAATGAGTTATTGTAAGTGTTTTTTCTAAAATCCATGTGAATCCCTTAAAAAATTCCAATAATTCCCCTTCTTCTGACAACCATAACAATAATAACCCTTTTCATGAACCATAAAAGAAGGATTCTTATCATCATGTCCGGGAAAGGGGCAGTGGTACATGACATATTTCTTATCAGGGTACTCCCTTTCTGGCCTGCCCAGAAGTGACTTGAAAAAGGCCCGGTGGTCTATCCACTGGTTTGATTTTTTATTCTTCCAGGTAAAAACTGGCCTTTTATTCAAGTTAGAATTATTTACCTGGGAATTATGTGATTCCACCAGATCTATCTTCTGCAGGTGCTTATTAAAATCAGAGCTATGATCCTCTCTATGGAACTTTTCAACCCGGGGATCTAATGATTTGTGGATTATATCTTCATAGCTATCATTGATTGTGAAAGGAACTACATTAAAACCAGTTAGCTGGTGTTTGCTGTAGGGTATTCTTGATAATCGGGCCATGGCATCTTTATTTACTGATAAATCCATGTTTTGGTACCCATAGCTATCTTTTATGTGCTCGGCAAACCAGGAAATGGCCAGGTTAATATTCTTGAAACTGGATGCTCTAAAAAAGGTATAGGCATGGCAACCTTTCCCACCACTGAAAAATAGGGCCGGGTAGGTACCAAAGGTTTCTTTAAACTTCACAGCAAAATCTTTAGCCTCGTCAATAGCTGGTTTGGCTATTTTCCCCACCTGTATCTTAAATCTCAGTTTTTCCATGAGGTCCTGTTGCAACTCTTCCTGGTACTTGGTCCCATGGGATCTTAAGGAGCCTAGTTTTTCTTTTATTTTTCGGGCCTCAGGATGGCTCACATCAAAGTCGAAAAAGGCCCGGTCCAAAACCATTTTTTCTGGATTTTTTGCCCTTAAATTGGATAGGGCTCCATGGTCATAAACATGAATAAAGCAGGGGTGGTAGCCATTATTTACATTTACATAAAAATGAATATTTTTCGGGGATTTTAGGGTATACTGGATCCTGAAGTGCTTATGGTTAAACTCAGATGGCCTTCTAAAGTGCCGGTAGAACGAACCACCATAAAATGACCTGTAAAAAGAATTTAGACCCCTCATCTTCTACCCCCTGTAGAAAAAATAATATCATCCAATCTTTTCAAATCATCGGATACCTTATCTGAAATTCTAAAAGTATCAGCTGAGGTTTCATGGATATATCCGTCTTTTATAAGGCTATCCACTATTAAATCCACCTGGCCGGGGACAATATCGCCTATGCTTTTTTTAAGGGCGTCGACTAATTTTTCCAGTGTAAATCCGTGCCATGACTTATCAGATTCATCCCCAATTTTTAAGAGGTGAATTAAAACAAATCTCTTAAATCCAGGTAGCATGAGTCCCCATTTTAGTTTCGGGTCCGGTTTTTTGCACAAATCCCTTTTATTTAGCAGATTAGCAAATAAAGTCTTCTGGGGTATCATAATATCCACCCCCTTTTATCCAGGTCCTCCAGGGCCAGGATAATATCTTCTTTAGAAAAATCAGATCGGAGCTCTTCTACCAGGGACCTTGTGGTGAATTTCCTTAAACTGGCCAGTTCACTGATTATGGCCTTTTCAACCAGGGTCAGGTTCCGGTAATCAATTTCTGCACTATAATTTTGCTCCACTATTTTATCCATTTCTGGATTACTCTTTTTACTCTTTATCAATAGAGAGTCTTTTTTATCCTGTTTTTTGGTTTCAGTGTCCTTGTTTTTGCAAAGTTCAAATTCCTCAGATGATATAGAGGTGGGTTTGTACACCACTTTGTTGTGTACCCTGGTGTCGTATTCAGGCAGGTATAATATCTCCCCTATCTGGTGGGAGGAATTTGGAATTTGTGTTTTTATAAATTCTGCTTCCCTTTCTCTTATATTAAGCCAATCTATATTTCTAATAGATAAAAGGAGGCTTTTATATTCACGGGCTCCGGTTTTTATGTACACATTGACCTTCCCTTTTATGCCTTCTGCAATTTTGGTGTCAGGATCATGGTAGATGTAGCCATTATCCTCAAAAAATTTCAGTATCCGGTAGGCATACTTGTTAGACTTTTTCAACTTTTTTTGCAGGGACTTGGTGGTCACATAACCTTTATCTTCAATGAGCTGGTAGGTTACCGGCAGGGCCTCCAGTAACCTTCTATCAAATCCGGTTAGTGTGGCTTCCAGGATAGGGCCGCCTAGTATTATGGAATGGGCCAGGTCTATCCAGGAGGCCACTAATACTGGGTTTTCATTCAATTTGGCCCGGCAGCGCTGGTACTGAAAAAGCAATGCACTCTCTTTTATAAGCTGCATCAACTTCTTGGAGTCCCTCCGGGCCCGGGGATTATTGGTAGGGAAAATCTCCAATAACTCTGACTCAAACGGTATCAGCACTATGTACTCTTTTAGTAACTGGAAGGCTTCCTTCAGGTTTTTATATTTGTAATCAAAATTCATCTCACCCTTTATTTCCTGGAGAGTTTTTTCTGTGGTTTTAAAATTCTCTTCCAGGATCCTCTTAGTCTGCTCCTCACTATCATCCACAGGTATAATGAAATTTCTGCTGGCAAATTCCGGGTCGAGCTCTATAGCCGTGGTGGTGGTCACCAGGGTCTTAACCGGTATAACCGTCTTTTGAACTTCAAACTTGCCGGTTTTTGGGTTTTTAATGGTGGTTTCTGCAACAAATCCCCCGTCATCAGCTGACATTAACCGGGTCTGTTTGTTGTTGAACTCTTCTTCCAGGGTCTCCTGAATGTATATGATGTCCACCTGGTCCAGGTCATCGGTATACTTAAGGGCCGTATCAGAGAGACTACCCACCTTTTTAATCCGGTGCAGGCCAGTTACCACATTGGCTGTATTGGTCTTACCAATGGAAGATTCCCCTTTAAGAGTATTGATAGTTGAAAGCCCCAAACGGGCCCCGATACAGTTAAAATTCAAAGTATGCTTGGATTCCACCTCCCCAATTATAAAACCCTTATTGGGAGGCCTCTCATACAATGCTTCATCAATATAGCTCAACAGATCGGGCCGGCTTAATATTTCAACTAGCTCATTTCTTCTTTCATCTGAAAAATCTTCTTTTGATACTGGGCCTTCTTTTGCATCTTCCTCCTGATTTTCCAGGGTAAAATCAGTTTCATTATTAAGTAGCCCCCTGTTATTTTCTATGAATATTCCTGCTTCATTGAGGAATTCTCTTATTTTTTCACGGGGGATGCCGGTGTGGTTATTTAAATATTTTACCAGGGCTTTGTCACGGTTTTTACTTTCAATATCGGGACTGCTTCTGCTGGATACTTTTCTATGGAATTTAAGTGGTTTATGGCCGTCTATCTCAACCCACTGCAATAGGTAGGACTTTCCAGATAGTTCAATGCTTAAATAGTATTCCAGGCCATTAATCTCCATGAAAAATAAACTGCACCCTCCAGGGAGTAATTTTACTACCTTTTTCCTAAATTCTGGTATTTTATTTTCTAACTTTTCTGGTAGTACTGCCATTAAATTATTACTTTCCAATAAGTTTTTATTCTCCAATGGCCAATCATTAGATAAGGCTGGTCTCCCCGACCCCTTCTCTATTTTTTCTTCAGTCATCTAATCCCTCTATTATCATTCTGGGTCAATGTTCTCCCTCCTTTTTTTAAGATGAAATAGGGCCATTTTACCCTATTTAAAATGTTTATTTCTAATCTTGTTTTGATTTAGATCAGTATGATCTAGATTCAGCTCATTTTTTATTGCATTTCGGATAAAATGGCTTAAACTGGCCACTTCACCCTCTTCAATCTTTTTTGAAATTTCTAGTAGATCTTCCAGTTCAATTGAGACACTTTTAGTCACATACAATTCCATCACCACAATTAATACATTTAATGTAATTAATTATTAACTATCCTTATTTATAATACTTATACTTAATCCAGTATGATTAATGAGTGGAATGGCATCATTTTTTATCTTCATTATATTTTGATATGACGAAGATAACCTGAGATGGCCTATCTACTAAAATCCACTAAAACAAGTTTTTTACTAAAAAAAGGAAAATATGGCCATAACGATGCTGGCTAAAAAGAGATCCTGGATTGAACAATATATTAAAAAATTAATATTTTTTAGAAATAGTGGTAATTTAGCTTTTAAAAAACTAAAATGAAAAATTTACCATGCCATTTTCCTGAGTGACTAGTGGCCATTGTCCTGGCAAATTTAGTAATATTTTTATATCAATTAATATTAATTATTCTATAAGTAATAACTAAATTAAAAATAATTCAAAAGGGTGTTACCATGGACAAGATAACTAAAAAGGAAATAAAAGAAGGTTTAAAAGCATGGGAGAGACTTTTAGATTGGGCCACTTATGATGTGCCTTTGGTTGATGAGGATGAAGAAGAATAAACTTTTTATAAATTAAAATTTATTTATCATATCTTAGCCGCTGAAATCTAATTTAAGGCCGTTTATCTAGATACTATTTACTATATTTTACCTATGAAACTTAACTCTAAGCATAATAGTTAATGACCAGTCCAATATTTTACTTTTTATTTGCACTTATCAATACGATACATAACTTTTATTTACAGATGAATTATTGTTTTTAGAGATTAATTTAGACCTTAACTACTTTTCTTGGATAAAAACAATATTAGCCTGTGTTTTAATTATTTTTATATAAAAATACTATTTGTTAATGTTAATTATATATTATTTAGTAAATAATATATAATAGTATAACATATATTTGAGTATTTAGGGGTGGTTCCATTGATTGATAGGAATGTTAAAATTTTAATATTGTTAGTAGGGATTTTTGGAGGATCTGTAGTCGCTGGAGTATTTATTTTTCAGGATGATTCTTTTACAGAGTTATTTAGCTTTAATTCGACTGTAAATCAGACTGATGAAAAGCAAAATAGTTCCATTGAATCTAATACTTCTTCAAATGTGTCCAAAAATGGCGATTGTAGCTTTTTAACTGCTGATGAGTCTCAATTTAAGGAAGGGGAAGTCAGGTACTGTAAAGGTATCAAATATACTTATTATGGCCAATTTGGATGGGAGACTGATGCTGAAATGAAAAGAATGCAAAGGGAAATGGAATGGGAGTTTCAACAATCTGAAAAAGAAGGATATTGGTATTATGATCCTGAAACTGGGGATTACAGATTCCAACGCTATGATAATGCGCCTACTAGTACTTAGGTTTAATTTAATATTTTATAGAAAATAATGAGATGGACTGAGTCATATGGGAATTTTCGATCAGGTAAACTGCCCTAATGAAGAGTGCGAAAATAAAAAGGCAGGTGAAGAAGGTAAATATTGTCCAAAATGTGGTAGTGAGTATCAAAAATTTGGATTTAGAGATGGAACTTCTCTTTTAACAGCAAAAGAAAACTATAAAAAAAGAGTTGAAAAAATAGGGGATCAATCTCTAATTGAGGAGATGGGGATTGATAAAGCAGAGGAAATGGTGGAAGAAGCAGAAAATGAAGCAAAAATAATAGAGGAAAAAATTAAAAGAGAAAATGAAAGAAAAAAGAGAGATGAAGTCTTAAAAAAAGGAAGCAAGGAATTTCTTTTTACTCCTTATATGGATGATGAAAGTATTAGTGATGAAATATTCAAAGATATGCAGAATCTGGCCAACCAGGAAGCTGGAACTAAATGGATGCGTATTGGGACTTTACTTAGTTTTAATTCAACAGAACAAATGATTGGAGCTGGTTTTAAAGCTATTATTGACCAAAATAAACTATTAATTCGTCAAAATGAGCTTATTCTCAGGGAACTTAAAAGAATCAACCGGAAAGATGAAGATTAAATTAAAAATTAATCATATGGGGAGTTAAAAAATGAGTAAAAATTTATTTATTTTATGTTTATTGATTATGGGTGGGGTGGTTGCAGTTTCAGGTTGCACCTCTGAATCTAGTTTAACTTATGAGGAGTTACTGGAAGAATATGGATCTCCTCCTCCTGGAGAAAATTTAGCTGAATGGAACAGGGAAAGGGCCAGGGATGATTATTATGTATTTTTACAAAATTTTACTCTTTTAGAAGAAATGACAGTTGAAACTGCTAAAGAAAGAGTATCACCTTCATCAGATGACTCTGAAATGGACTATACTATTTTAGATTATGGTGAAAAGGATATAGAAGGAGTAACTGTTTATTATGGTCAGTGGACCACTCCTAGTAATAGAATTGAAGGAGAGCTGCTCTTTGAGATTAATAGCAGATGGTACAGTATTTTATGGTATGATCTTATAGGAAATCCTAATAAAGAGGCCATAGATGCTAAAATATCTGAAATTATATCTAAAGCAAAGAGGGTGAGTACTTAATTTATAGCCTAATAATCTAACCATTAATGAATATTGTATTTTAGAAATTATTTTTTCATTAGAAGTAAAATTTTATTTTATTTTAATTTAATTTTTATTCTTTTATTATTAATATGATAAAATAAACTAAAATCAGACTTTAATTAATTAATGAGAAAGCTAATTTTATCCTGCATCGAGTCACGATTAGAGTTTTATTAAATGCAAGGATATCTAATTATTTTAATTATATTTAGAGCACAAGCATAGCTCCTTATAGTACCGTTTGTATTGGTAAAATAAATAATAATGCATATACTTCAAAATTTAAATTTAAGTAATTCTCTAACATCAATCTCCATCATACTCATTTTAACTACTCAAAATCTTTTGATATTATTTCAAATTTTATTTTTTACTAAAATAAGGATGATTGTATAATTAAATTTTAAATTTTTATAAATGATAATGGAATTAATAAGATTAATTCTAATTTTTCTTCTTTTTATAATAAAATTAATAATATTAATGATTTTTCTAATTTAAATGGTAATAATAATTATAATAATAAATAAAATAATTTAGCTTCTTATTTTAATTTTTTATAAAATATTAATGGTTTTATTTTTATTTTTAATTATTTTAATTTTCTTTTTTGTGGCGCCTGGTTCTAGGTTTGTATTAATAGAAGTTCCACCGCTGAAAGGGCAAAAACCGATCCAGGCGAAATTTCCGGTAATATTAACACAAAACTAGAACCAGGCGCCACAAAAACGAAAATTAAAATAATTAAAAATAAGAATAAAACCATTAATATTTTATAAAAAATTAAAATAAGAAGCTAAATTATTTTATTTATTATTATAATTATTAT
>JAHRFX010000010.1 GCA_019084405.1 Methanobacterium sp. | reverse complement strand
TTTCAATCTATTCCACCTCAACACACTCAAAAAACAAGGCCACCCAGCGACAGCTATCATCAAATAACCAAAAAACAGGTGAAAAACAGGAAAAAAAGGAACATAAACAACTAAAAAAATAGAAAAAACCGACTAATAAAACCAACAAAACAACACAAAAAAATACCCCCATACACCAAAAATAAAAAATGAAGTTAATAGAAATTCTCTAAAATATATCTATTCTTCCTGGCGCAACCTCTTAATCAAAAAGTCCTTATCCAGGGACAGTAAAAATGAGGCTGCTCGGGGGCCCTGTTTCTGACCGATAATCACGCGATAAATGGCCTGGAAAGCCTTTTGTGGTTTTAAACCGTGTTCTTTTAGTATGAGATACATCTCGTCGTGCAGTTCCTCTGAAGTATAATCTCGCAGTTCCAGGGCATCAGCTATGTCCCGGAGGAATTTTTCCTGTGAGGGGTTAAGTTCCAAACTCGAAATCTTTTCCTGTACCTGAAACTTGACAAATGGGGGGCATAATGTTCTAACCAGTTTTTAACCTGGTTTAAACGTTGTTGGACCGTTTTCTAGCAGTGTCCCCAATTTCATCGTAAGACCGTACTTCCATCTCCTCAGAAAGCTGTGAATTACGCTTTAATATTCCGTAAACCATTTCTGGATCTTGGTTTATCTGGTAAGCCACCGTTAGGGAACGGTAAGAAGGTTGGAATGGCATTTCATCCCCTATTTTGATCTGAGAAACTTCGTATATTTTTTTTAGCTTCTCTTCTTCCTTATCAGAGGCCGCTTCTTCTTTCCCGTAATAATGCGCTCCACCCGGTCGTACTGGATACATGGAACGAGTAGCCAAGAGCTGGGGCTTTAGTGTGGTGGCTAAATTGGGAATAGCTGATTTGGATGATTTAACTCCTAACTACCGGGAAAAATCAATTAACGAACTCCAAAGAGAAACAGAAAAGTTTTACAATGCAGTTAAAACTGGTAAATTACCTTCACTTACTTTAACTGATCTGATTGGCTTCTGGGTTTGGAAAATCAATGCTAGGAATTTAAAATCAGAATTTCCTGCGGATCATGCTTACTGGGAAGAACATGGACTCTTTGAAAAAAATTACTATTACGATGCCAATATAAATCCGTTTAGACTTCTTTTAGCCCGTATTATTGAACCAATAATTCATTTCTACTTACAACGGATATTTAAAGGATATTCTTAGCTTTCAAATAGGGGCATTAGTTAAATGAGGGCATTAGTTAAATTCTTTCAAACCCCATTTTATCGACAATACTCTGACCTCTGGTGGAAACATAATCTAAAAAATCTTTTAAAGCCCTCTTCTCACTGTATAACACGGAAGTTAAAAGGTGGTGTGTATCATCTGCAAGTATTTCCCCTCCGGGTGTCAGACTTCTGTTTATAAAGCTATAAAGATCTTTATCGTCTTTTACAATTCTAAGAGCCATATGGGGGGAAATACAAAGTTCAGTTATATTATAATCAATTTTCAAGTTGTCCAGGGTGTTCCAAGCCAACCTCTACGCTGAATGGGGAACTTCCACAAAATTACTTCCCTCCAGTTCTTCAATAGTTTCGGGAAGTAATCCTGAAGATGACACCAGGACCAAGTGGTCGTAGGCCAGTGGTAAAAAGTTTAAATCTCGCATAAAAGCGTGCACAGGATCATCCAGAGTTAAAATATCAACTAAACCCATCTCTGCCACGCGGATAGCACTATCATCATCAGTACTGTAGATAGAAATGTCTAAATCATAATCTCGGGATAAATTATTCATTAAACCGGTGGAAATGTGACCTCCACATATAACTGGCTGTTCGGGTTCATGAAATCTTTCCATTAACTTCTAGTATTCATCCAGTAACTCCATCCCATCTCTAGTCAACCCCGATCCGGTACCAGTCCGTTCCACCAGTAGAAATCCTAATTTGTCCTCAGCTTCTCTTATACGCCTATTTAGAACAGCATGGGATACTCCAAGTATTCGGGCTGTTTTACGTTGTGAAAACGTTTTAGAAACGCATTTAAGTGTTTCAAATACTTTATAACTAAAATTGTTCTCGTTAACGACCAAATTTAGCTTGGTTTGGATCTTCATATTAACTGCGAGGCCATTTTTTATGGACCACTCCACTACAAATGCCTTTGATAATATTAATATATACCTCTCTTCAGATATAAGATAGGAATAATATACCTACTGGTGAACAGATGATTCTAAATGATGCTATTGATGAAATTTTAGACAATGTAAAGAATGTTTCAGATAAACTTGATCCTGAAAACATCGGAGAAATGAATAACATTCTCAGATCTTCTAAGAACGTATTTTTAATGGGCTTAGGACGCTCGGGGCTTGTTGCCAGGGCTTTTGCCATGCGCCTCATGCATCTTGGAATCAGTGTCTATGTGGTCGGCGAGACCACTACCCCTGCTATAGGTAGTGAAGATTGTCTGCTGGCTATTTCCGGGTCGGGGGAAACTATTACTATTATAAGTGCTGCTACTATGGCGAAAAAGAGACACGCTAAGATAATTGCCGTTACTTCCTATGTCGATTCCACCTTGGGGAAGATGGCTGATCTAGTAGTGCATATAAAAGGTCGCACCAAGATAGATTCGGAGCCGAACTATTTAACCCGTCAGATGAACGGAAAACATCAGTCGCTATCTCCATCGGGAACCATGTTCGAGGTAACAGCTTTACTTTTCCTGGACGGGATCATTGCTCAACTAATGGTAGAAATGGGCAAGACTGAGGAAGATCTTAAAAAGATGCACACCGTACTGGAATGATATTTTTTTTTATTGTCACTATATCTGTTTTAAACTAGAATTCGCTGGGGATGGGTGTAAATATTGAATCTTCCGTCTCTAAGAAATCCAATGAGCGTTAAACCTGCTGCTTCTCCTACTTTTAACCCCTGTATTGTGGGGGCGGCTTTAGTAACCATGATGGGGATGCCCACATTTACCAGCTTAACCACTCTATCTGGTGGAATACGGCCGCTACAGACCATAAAACTCTTTTTAAAGTTTACACCCTCTAAATAGGCGGCACCGATTACTTTATCAACGGCCACGTGTCTGCTGACATCTTCTCTAACAATGAAACTATTTTTACTAACCAGCCCGGCTACGTGGGTGCCACCGGTTTTTTTCCACACCTTGGCCTGGTCAATAAGATGGTCAAAGGACTTCAAAATTTTATTTTTATCCACTTGAAATGATGATTCTACCATTGGTAAAGGTTCTTCTTTATGCACCCATCCGTCATAACAGGCCATAGAACCAGTTTTGACCTGAAAATCTTTTTCTTTTAGGGTTACTTGTATAATAGAATCTTCTAACTCAATACTCTTAATTTGGGCGGGATCAAGCAGTCCTTCGTCAAGTAAATATCCTCGGGCAAAGTCTTCCAGATCGCTGGGACTTAAATAGAAATTCCCTACCACTTGCTGGTTCACAGCAAGCTCCATTTTGGCATCCATCGCCACAAGATCATCTATTTCCTGAGCTTTTTCAGCAACCTGTATGGCTTTTATTTTTTTAATCACTTAAAACTCCTGTGACTTTATTTTATCTTCACCGGCCTTTTTCTAATGATTACTATATAAATTTATGTTTTTAGGTTGATTAATTTTTCTCATCTAAAATTTATCCAAGTACTCCACATAAATTATATTAAATGGATTTGCAATGTTTAATTAGCAACTCGCACTGGTTTTTTTTATAACCAGTGAGATGGAGAATTTTGATGAAGAAAGACTTAAACGAAATTTTATCTGCTTATAATGGTGGAAAATCAGATTTGATTCCAATATTGCAGGAAATTCAATCCAATCAGGGTTATTTGTCGGATGGCACCATGAAAGAAGTTTCTATATTTACAGGAGTTCCTGAAAGTGAAATATATGGGGTGGCAACATTTTACACTCAGTTTCGATTCACACCCAAAGGTAAGAAGCACATCATGGTCTGTAAAGGGACAACCTGTCACGTAAAGGGAGCCCCACAAATAGTCGAGGAGCCGGAGCTTTTGTTTGCGGTGAGGAAACAGCACTAATCGCTTCAATTGAAGGAAAAAGAGGAATGCCCCGTACTCGACCACCATTTCCCACTACTTCAGGGCTGTGGGAAAAGCCAACGGTAATTAACAACGTGGAAACCATGGCTAGTGCCGCTTTAATATTCCAGCAAAGCGACCATAGCTTTGCCGAACACGGCACGGACAGTAGTAAAGGAACTAAAACTTTTTCTCTGGGGGTGATGTTAAAAATACAGGACTCATTGAAGTACCACTGGGAACCACTCTCCGGGAAGTTATATTCGATATTGGTGGGGATGTAGCTCTTGAAAAAAAGTTTAAAGCCGTTCAAATCGGAGGCCCATCTGGAGGATGTTTTCCTTCTTCTTTTCTGGACACTATTATTGATTACGATTCTCTGGGTATGGCTGGAGCCATTATGGGTTCCGGTGGATTAGTGGTAATGGACCACCGCAACTGCATGGTAGAAGTTGCCCGATACTTCCTGGAATTCACCCAGAATGAGTCCTGCGGCAAATGTGTGCCTTGTAGATTGGGAACTAAGCAGATGCTGGAAATCTTAACGGAAATAATCGAGGGAAAAGACAGGCCCGGTGATGTTGAACTTTTAATGGAACTGTCTAAAGGGATCAAGTCTGGATCCCTAGGTGGGTTGGGTCAATCTGCTCCAAACCCGGTTCTTACTACCATAAATTTCTTCCGTGACGAATACGAAGCTCACATCAACGAAAAAATATGTCCTGCTTTTCACTGTAAAGAACTGATTAACTACCGTGTTATAGATGAAGAATGTGATGGATGCATGCTTTGCCTTAAATCATATCCGGTTGGGGCTATAGCTGGCGAAAAAAAGAAAACACATTTTATTGACACCAACAAGTGTATAAAATGCGGAACATGCATTGAACTGTGCTCTGGCAAGTACGATGCCATAGAACGCATCCATGCAGAAGAAAATAGTTAAATCAATTAAAGCTTAATAACTGCAATTGCAGCTGCTTTAAAGTTAATGTATACCTCTTTTCCAAGATCTAAAGACATTTCTTCCCGGGCATATTCGGTTACATCAGCAAAGAGATTAATTTTACCAATATCCACGTTTAACCGTACTATTTGATCCTTTAGATTTAGTCCCGTAATTTTACCCTTAAAAATGTTTCTTACACTGGACTTCTGCGGTTCTAAAGTTAAAAAAATGTCTTCTGGACTTATTAGAATTAAAACATCATCTCCCACCTTAAAGTCTCCTCTAAGGGGCAAGATAACCTTTTTATCATCCAAGTGAACAATAATGATCTTATGATCTTCGTCAATTTCAGAAATTTTACTCTCAATTTCGTTAACGTCAACATGCATGTCTAAAACACTGCTGACTTTTCTATATTCTCTTAAAAATAGTTTACCCGTTTTTGAAAGTCTACTACCGCCACCTCCACCTTTACCTCCTCTTTGAGTAGATACTAATGGATTTCCAGCTTCTTCAGCTAAATTTTCCAGATATTTAAGGGCACTTCGGTAGGGAATGTCAGTTTTATAGGCAGATTTGGTAATGGAACCGTATAAATCGATATATTTTAAAAGTTCGTACTTTTTATTGTTAAGAAGAACAATTTTATCTCCTATTTCTAACTTATATTCTGGTCCATTTCCAGATTTTGTCATTAAAACTCTCCTCAAATTACTTCGTTGCATATATTTTAAAGAAATTTGAACTTAATTATTGTCTATTCTATCGGCTCTGTAGAAATCGTGTAAGTATTATGGGATCACATATTGTGTATTAACAATATACATAAGGGGTGATCTCGTGGAATATTTAGGTCGAAAGGAGTTAATAAAATTTACTTTAGTAGCATTTAAAGTGGCTGAAATGTCTTTACCAGCCTATTCGTGCGAAAATTCAAAGCAAACATACACGCAACACCAATTAATGGCTTTGTTATGTTTAATGAAACGTTTAAGACTTAGATACTGTGAAATGGTGGAAGTAATTAAATTAATGCCAAAATTACAAGAACTGATTGGTTTAAAAGAAATTCCACACTTCACAACTTTACAAAAATTCTTCAAACGATTCGGTTCACACTTTTTCAACGAAATGCTAGAGCAAACAATTGAATTATTTGATATAAAAAAGCCATGGGTAGCAATTGACGGAACAGGGCATTCACAAGACCATGCCAGCACCCATTATGCTAAAAAAAATTGAAAACCAAACAAAGAAGAAGAGTAAAAGTTACTCTAAAAACCAAATAGTAATCGACACCATTACGCAAGTAATTCTCGCTCAAAAAGTAGCAAGAGGACCCAGGCACGATTCGAAAGATGCAATACCAACTATAAGAAAAGCTAGTAAATATAAGCCTATAGGATTCAGTTTAGACAAAGCGTTTGACAGTGAGAATATACATAAAATCATACATGAAGAATTAAAGGCAAACAGCATGATACCTGCCAAGAAAAGAATAAAAAAAGGCAAATACCGTTTAAGCTCACAATCTTTATTCAATAAAAAGCAATATAATCGTAGAAACCCTTCAGAAACTGTTATATCTGTGTTAAAGAGAGTATTCGGTGATAAAAATCAAAGTAGAAGTGATAGGTTGAGAAACAAAGAAACCAAACATCGAAACAACTGTTATAATATTTATCTACATGCAAAACGCTTGGAATCTGTAAGTTTTTAGGGATTTCTACAGAGCCATTCTATCAACATTCTATTCTATCAACATAATTATTATTGTGGATGTAAAGGAATTAGTGGCTGCATCCATCGTAGTACGGTTTTCTGTTTTTTATGGCTTCTAAAAATAGCTTTTTTAGATCATCATCAGAATAACCGAGTCGGATCGGTTTTATAATGTCCACTAGATTGTTGTTTCTTAGTAAACAAGGTTTAATTTTACTTTCGGGGGTTATACGGAGTCGAGTACAGTTTTGGCAAAACTGAGTGTTATCCATAGGACGCACCACCTCAATTTCCCCCCTTTCAAAAAGTACTTCTTCCGATCCTGCATGAAGCGCCTTTTTTCACCCGGTCAGATAACTCTTCCAGTTGGGTTTCCAGTCCGTTCATTTCAAAGTGGTAATCGTCAAAAAAGTCAGCATCCGGACAGTTTTCAGTTTTGAGAAGTTCAATGAGTTGCAGCACCACTCCCTGGTCTCGGCAAAAGTGGAACATATCCCATATTTCGTGGTCGTTCACACCCTTCATTACCACCATATTTACTTTTACCGGATACAATCCCACTTCCACCGCAGCTTTAATACCATTTTTAGCCATTTCCAGGTAATCCCTTTTGGTTATGAAGTGATAAGTCTGGGGGTTGAGGGTGTCAAAACTCACGTTAACCCGGCTAAGCCCAGCTTTTACCAATTCTTCGGCATATTTATCGAGTAAAGTTCCATTGGTAGTTAAAGAAACGTCTTTAAACCCAAGAGACGATATTTTATCCACTATCTCAACCACGTCCCCCCGGATAAGTGGTTCCCCCCGGAAAGTCTGATCTTATCCACTCCAACTCGACGAGCAATCGTAGCTATTTTGAATATTTCATCTGCTGTCATCTCGTACTCTTGTGGGATGATACCGTCGTGGTGGCAATTTCCAGGTCGGTGCTCTCGTTGGTGATGAAGAAGGTTTCTTCGCCACCTGCTCCCACTACTAACTGGGCTCCTACTTCGCGGTGCTTCCAAGTGTCTTTCTCTTCCAAGTCCAGTTTAACGTGGGTGTGTTTAACAGTACCTACTCTAAAACCTCTTCTAACCAGCTCACTCACCAAAATGGTTACCAGAGCGGTCTTACCCGTATTCTTAGTACCAGCTACTGACACGATCTTCATTCTTAACACCTACTTTCCTTACCTCTTAAAATCTTGCTTAAAAACTATATATAGTTAATTACGAAACTTATTTAACTGATTAATTACAAATATTTTTCTATGGCAGGGAAAAGCAAAATTAAAATTGAGAACCATTTAACTATTCACGAGTTAGATGAGATTATTTCTGAGCTTAGAATTAGTGTTAAGGTTTATCAGCGGGCTATTTTTTTGAAAATGGTGATGCAAAAAAAACCAATTTCACATGCCGCAAAATTTGTGGGCGTCACTAGAGAAACTGGATTCAATTGGTTAAAAAAATATAATGAAGAAGGTTTTGATGGTTTAATTCCCAAGTATGGTGGTGGAAGACCTAGTTTATTAACAAATAAACAATTCGAAGAGCTAAAAGAAATAATAATTAACTCAGAAAAGAACTACAGTGTTCGTGAGGTTCAAAAATTAATTAATGACAAATATGGGGTTAATTATTCTTACAAACAGACATGGGAAATATCTAAAAAAAAATTAAACTTAAATTACGGTAAACCATTCCCTATTTACAATAAAAAACCCAAAAATGCTGAAGAAACATTAAAAAAAAACTTACACAAAATAGATTTAAATAATGAATATTTGGCTTTTTTAGATTCAGTAGGTGTTCAAAATACGACAAACTCGCGTAGAACACTGTATTTACCTGGAACAAAGAATATAATCAAAAAAAATCCAAAACAATTCAAATTAAACGGTACAGGATTACAAGGAGTAAATTGTAATTCTTATTTCGAGTTTTCACCCACAACCAAAGCACATGAACTTTCAAAAACCATCGTACAAATGAGAATAATGAATATGTCAAATGATATAGGCATAAAAATTACTAAAAAAAAGTTTTAAACAACAGTAATTTAACAACAAACTATACAACATCTATTTTAATGGAAAAACAAATGAGTGAAACTAGATTTAGAGAAAAAACTATCCACAACCTTGACAATAAAAATTTAACTCAAAACGAAAAAATCCAAAAAATCAGTAAACGTTGCAACAGAGAAGAAATAACGAATATACGTAAAATCGACAGGATAAAAAGAGATAAAATACTTGAAAATATCAATACAAGTGAAATAATCAATTATTTACACAAAGAAAAGAGATTAAACATAATTTTAGATAATTACAGGGTGCACAAAACTAAATTAGTCCAAAAAAATAGCTGAAATCCTAAATATTAATTTAATATTTTTACCACCATATTCTCCAGATCTAAACCCAATTGAAGATGTTTGGAGAAAAATAAAAGGCATCATATCAATAAACAATTATAGTAACGCAGAAGAACTAAAAAAAGCTTTTGAAGAACTATTTAAAGAAATAATAGGGGAAACATCATTTTATGAAAACTGGATCTCAAAATTCATTAACAGTGAAAAAAATTAAGTAATCAAC
>JAHRFX010000092.1 GCA_019084405.1 Methanobacterium sp. | reverse complement strand
CCACTTAGAAACCGCAGTGTGTTATTACTTGTTCTTACACCACATATCTGGGTTATTCCATCTGTAAAGGTGGGTATTATGAGTATAATTCCTGTTATAAAAACAGGCAGGCTAAAGCCCCAGTTGAAAGTAACTAATAGCGTATATAGGAAAAGCTACCCAGGTACAAACCAGTGCACCGGGCACATACCGGGAGCATGTGTCCTTTTATTTTAAATGATCGCTCCGGTAAGCCATGGCAGATTAAATTTCCCTGCCTTAATTTATTTCGAAGCAATTTAAAAAAGGACATATAAAAATATATGTGACTTAAAAATATATTATATGTACTATTAAAATGGAGTGGATATTATGGTCTTTGATGCCCTGGCAGAGATAGGAGCAGTCACTATTGGTATAATTGTGGTGATTATTGTAGCTGCAGTGGCTGTACTTTTCCTGGTGCCTGCAGTTTTAATATTGTTAATTGGATTTTTAAGTTTTCTATTAAATAATCCCCTGGGATGGGTTATTCTGATAATCTTAATTGTGGGGATATGCTGTTGTGCAGGATCTAAATAAGTTTTCCTGATTTAAAAATTCATTCTTAGTAATGATATTTATCCGGCCTATATTGAAAAATAATAATTTATTTATTCCGGGTCTTATCCGTAATATTAGAATTATAACTCTTCTTATAAAGAAATAATTAATTAATTTTTTTCATACTTTTTAAAAAGCACTTATAGTCATTTCAAATAATATAAGGATGGGCTACAGAATCTGCATATCTTATATGCCTTTCCACCTGTTATTAATTTCATCATAAGTACCCTGCAATCCGGGGTACCTATTCCCATTAATCGGGATAGTGTTTCTATAGTTATGCCCTTACGTAACTCGAAACCATAGGGCTCCATAAATAATAATATTTTTTCTATTTGCAAATTTTCTTCATTAAATAACTTAAGGGCTAATTCACACCTTTCTTTTTTTATTATTTCTATTTTTTGAGCCCTTTGTATTTTCTGTTTTTCTATTTTTTGAGCCCTTTCTATCTTCTCTTTTTTCTTTTTTTCTTCCAGTTCCATCGCTGCTTTTTTTTCCGCCTCCTTCTTTTTAGTTAATTGTTTATTATGACAGGTCCAACAGGTCATATCAGGTGCATCAGCTCCTATATCTCTACCACAAATTTTGCATTGGCGCTTCATTAAAAACCACCTGATATTATTCTGAATGAAATTTAGCTTATAACTACAAAAATCCCGGGGAAAGTTTGAAAATCATATTTAAATAATCTAAATATCCCCTAAAGTAAATTTAGCTGCGTTTTGTTCAGCTTCCTTTTTACTGCCCCCGGTACCGGTACCCTTCCTTTTACCATTTATAACGGCGACCATGGTAAAGATCTTATCATGTGGTTCCCCTACTTCTTTTATTAACTCATAACTTAATTCCAGTGATTTCTGATCACATAAATGTTTTAGCTGGGATTTATAATCGTAAAAGAAGATATCCCCCTGGTGAATGTGAGGTATTACTGTTTGGGCCAGGAATCTTTTGGTAGTTTCCAGACCTGAATCCAGATACAGTGCACCGATGAAGGACTCAAATACATTACTGATAACAGAATCAATTTCTCTTGTGGTTAATTCCACCCCGGCCCCTATTTTTATATAATTATCCAGACCTATTTCAGTAGAATAGGTATACAGTGCTTTTTTACACACGTAATTTGAGCGAAGTCGGGTTAATTCCCCTTCACTTAAGGAAGAATCCATATTATATAAATATTCAGACACCACCAGATCCAGTACAGCGTCCCCGAGAAATTCCAATCTTTCATAGCACTCATCCAGACCGTTTTCATTGGAATAAGACTCATGTATAAATGCCAGCTGATAAAGATGAGGATTTAGAGGTTCAATTGAATATTTTTCTAGTAGTTCCATAATATCACATTGATTTTTTAACCTAATAAAATTAAATTTTTATCATAATATTAATAGCCTTAAACAAAAAAGTTAATTACTCCCTCTTAAATTTATATTAATACTAATAAAATATAATCATTTTTCAAAATAAAGGATAAATTAACATGATAGCCTGCTTGGGAGATAGTATAACTGCCGGTCGCCCTGGAGAATCATATATCAAGTACCTCCATTCCCGGAATGATTACCATAACCATGGATGTAGTGGTGAGACTTTATCTGGATTATCCACTAGAATTGATAGTTTTATAAATCAATCGACCTACCATGATGTTATAATTGAAATAGGGGTAAATGATATTTTATTACCCTATTTAAGAGGTCATTCCGCTGCCTGGAATCATAAAGTCCATAACATTATTCTCCGGGGAAGCATCCCCCTATCCCAGGTAGATGATTTTAAAAGAGAGTATGAAAAGCTAATCTGGAAATTAGAGGATAAAAAGGTTAAAATCATAAGTATCCCATGTATAGGGGAAGTGATAAACAGTGATTTGAACCAGAAAGTGGATGAATACAATGATTCCATCCAGGAACTTTGTGAAAAATACCACATAACCTATATTGATTTTAATAAATGGCAAAAAAAGACCATAGGGTTGAGTGAATTTAGATCTAATTATTTTATATCCCCCTCTATTTATGGAATCATGATTGATTCAGTTTTAAGTACTAAATTAGGACTCTCCGACTTTATTAGTAAAATCAGAAGGCTGGTGGTGACAATCGATGGGGTGCACTTAAATAAATATGGGGCACAAAACCTGGCCCGATTAATTCAAAAAAAAGACTGATAAAATAAAAACTGCATTTTAAATTATTTTCTCCCGGGTTATATTTACCGGTACTATCCCGGGAATAAAAACATATACATCCCCTGGATAAAAACATATCCCTCTCGGGATTTTAAACTTTTATTAAATATTATTTAAAATTATCCCCAAAATTTAAAAACATTTACAATACTTTATATGCTTAAAAAATCAATAGTATATTGCCTATGGGCAAAAATTTGGAAGTGATACATTTGTTTGGAGATAGTTACAGTAATAATAGAGATAGTTCTGCACCTATTAAAGAAGGTGGAGAATATGATGTTAAGATTGAAGATACCGGTAGAGATGGAGACGGGATTGCTCGTATAGAAGGTTTTGTAGTTTTTGTTTCAGGTGCCAAAGAAGGCGATGAAGTTAAAATTAAAATTAACTCTATTAGAAGGAATTTTGCCTTTGCTGATGTAGTAGAATAATTTTATTTTACAAAAAAAGGATGTATAAACAATTAGTTTATATTACACCTTTTTTAATTATTCAATATCTAACATTCAAATTTAATTAAATTTTATTTTTATTTATTTTTTATCAGGAAATTCCCGGGCCAGATGTTCTTTTACTTTAATGATTAAACCCTTTTCTATACTACCCCTCTGATTTGCTATTTGCATAAATTTTTTATAAGCATCTATTGAATCTTCTTTTCTTTTCAAATTATCTAAAACAAGTCCTTTCTCATACCAGGCCTTCAGATATTCTGGATCCACTTTTAAAACTTTATCAAAATAATCCAGGGCTTTATCAAAATTACCAGATTCTTTTTCTATAATACCCAGATTGAAGTTAGATAAAATAAAACCAGGACTAATATCCAGTGCTTTTTGGAAAAATCCAATGGCTTCTGGATAATCTCCCCTACTCATAAGTAACTGTCCCTTACAATTTAGAGCATCCGGATTTTCACTTTCCATATTCAATAATTTATCCAGTAATTTCTCTGCTTCTTCATTTTTACCCAGTTTAAATAAGGCAGTTCCCTGATATAAAAGGGAGTCGTAAAAGAGGAATTCATTTTCAGGATATTTTTTAAAATACTCTATAGATTCTGAGAATTTACCTGAATCCAGTAAGAACTTTCCCATAAGATACACAGCATCGGTCTGGTATTCATCTAAATCCAATGCCATTTCAGCAGCATGCAGGCCTTCAGGTGCATCATGGAGTAATTCTAAAATCCAGGCCTTCTTGACCCAGGCTTCGGCATCGTCGGGATCCAGTTCAAGAGCAACTTCTATGGCCTCCAGGGCTTCTTTGTCCCTTTTTAGATTTATTAAAGTAAGTGCCTTCATAAACCAGGCTTCCTGGTTACCTAAATCCATTTTAATTATTTTTTCAAAATATTGCAGGACCTCTTCATATTCATCATTATCAAAATAATCCAGGGCTTCATTAAATTCGTTTTCTGATATCATATTATTATCTCTAAAAAAAGGTGTAGATTATAAGAATTCATTCTTATAAAAATCAGTTTCTCCAGACAAGTTCTTATTTTGTGGATTTACCAACCTTATTAGAATTCTTCAATATTGGTTCCATCCACCCCATAAGGGGTCAGGCCTACCACCTGATCCACATCCATTACAAAGGCCAGGCCGGTTCCAGGTTTATCTAATTTTCCCGCCTGGCGAATAGTTTGGAGTACCTGGTCCACATATTTTTCCTGAATTAGAACCATCATTATTTCCTTACGGGGTTCTATGGGTATTCCCAGAAATTCTTTTTTATTATGTTTTACTTTTCCCCTACCATAAAAAATGGTTCCACCTTCAGCACCGGCTTCCTCTGCTTTTTCCAGAACTTTACTTGCTTTTTCTACTTTTACAATGGCAAATATAACCTTTAATTTTGAATTTTCAACCAAAATCCAGGCCCCCTTTATCCATTATTTATAGTGTAAAACCTAATTAAATCTATTCTTCTTATTCTCCCTAACTTAAGTAAGTCCCCTTAAAAATATCACTGGCTAAAATTTAAGTTAAATAAGTGTTAATTCATTAATCACTCTTGGATGCAGCAGCTTCAGGGTAACTTATTTTTTGAAGATAGTGGGTGGTGTTAATCTTGATAAGGGCAACAGTACTTAAGCAGGACTGCTGGTTTTTTAAAAAGATAGAACAAATTAATGTCCTTTTTACTAATAGGTCCTTTTTTTAATATAGGCCCCTATGGTACCGCCTATTGATCCAAAAATACCAGAAAATATTGCCAGCACAAAAAATGAAATGATTAAAGTTCCGGGTACTCCTATTAGTCCCATGGGAATGGCTTTAAAAATTAATAAGTTTACCATCAAAACAAATGTGGTAGCTATGAAGGCTACCAGGATACCATGAATAGCTCCGGCAGGGTATTTTTCCCCTACCCGGTAACCCACATACAGGGTGGCTATTACATATCCTCCTATTGAAAGAATAATACTAAGCACTATGGCCATTCCAGAACAAATCAGGATACTTTTCCAGTCTATCATAATATTGACTCTTGAAATCTCATAACTTATACTTTATATATGTAATTTGGTATATATACTTAAAATTTAACCATTTCCCGATAAAATAAGAGTTTTTAGAAAAGCATTATTGGTAGTAAGAGATTAATGAGCAGTTGTTTTTGGTTCCTATTATTTTAGTTTTTTTTTTAAGCCTTTATAAATTACTTATCCCCGGCTCTCTATCTAAATCTCTTTTAACCATCCCCTCATCAAAAAATAATAGTGATAAAAAATGAATTACACTATTACAAAAATTGAGGATCAAAAACTAATCTCCTATAACTGGGAATCAATCCCTCCTGAGGAGGAAATAATTGTTTTACCCAGAAAAGAACTAGAAGAAACCCTGCTCCAGGTAAAAGAATATTTAGAAAAAGCAGCAAAAAACAGTGAAAAAATCACCAGGGGCCATGTTAAATATAAAAAACAGGCTTTAAGCAGAGTTGGTGATGACCTGAACCAGGCCTACTCCCTCGTTGATTCTGTGGATAAATTTAATTTACAATCATCCATTGTACAGTACCAGGGGCCGGTGGTGACCAGTCGAAAAAGAAAAAGATTGCCGCAAAATAAAGATGAACAGGCCTTATTTGAGTTTATGAAATAATATTTTTTTTAAAAAACTTAAGAAAATTGACCAGGAGATACATGGCCCGATGAAGTCCATTAAAATAAAAAACCCAGAAGATGAAGTAATACTCTATAGTCATGGAGTATTCAGGGCTGATGAGGAACTAGTAGTGTTTTCCTTGAAGGACTTTTTAATATTTCAAGAGGATGTGAAAAAGTCCCTGGAAGCTACCCGGGAAATAATACAAGATTCCCGAAATAATAACTCCACCCATGGGCCCCGGGTAGATGCCCAGAGAACCTTAAACTGGATAAAAATGACCCAGGAAAACCTGCAAAAAATCAAAAAAGATGACGGCCAGAAACGGCTAATATAATTTACTAGGTCCATTCTTCTGGCCAATCACCAGCCCATAGCCATCTCATTACATATACTAGCTTAAAATTATAAATAGCTATAATAAAAGTTGTAATGATAAGTTATCCTTTTATCTATCAACAATCTGACTATTTTTTTTCTGCAAATTAGTTTTGATATTATTAACAGGGATAGTTACCATAATTATGAAAAAAATAATTGCTCCAATAAAGTAAACTACATCACTTTGAGTCGTAAGATATATGGAACTAAAAGAGTATATGTAGACTAATATTATTCCTTGAAGTACCAGAATAAGCCAACTAACAACCTGAAACACTTTATGAGAATAATTTTTGAGAGATACTATCAACACCCAGGTACAAAAAATAAATAATAAAATTAAAAATAGCTGTAATGGAAGATTGTTTGAAAACTTCAGAACTAAATAGATTGAAAAACTTATCAATGCAATTATCCAAGCAAAAATTACTTTTTCTAAATCAGTCATGATTATTTCTCACTTTGGTAAATTACACCCCTAATATAAGTAAAATGTCTTTTCGAATATATAAATATTAGGAAAAATCTTAATTATAATCATAATAATTAGTTATTCATCTTATTCTAGAAGAAATAATTTAATTCAGGAAAATTCCAGTATTTGACAAGCTTGCAAACAAGCCAGAACACTTGAAACTAATATCCAATGATCACATAATTTTGGATCTGCCATGCATACTGCCAGATCCGATACCAACTCAAATATGAAAGCGAAAACCAATTAATATAATTTACCAGGCCCATTCTTCTGGCCAAACACTTCTCTATAAACCATCTAAGTACATATGCTCACTTAAATTATAAAATAGCTATAATAAAAATTGTAATGATATGTTATTCTTTTTTCTTATTCAACAATTTGATTATTTTTTTTCTAGCAAATTTGTTTTGATACTAATAACAGGGAGTGTTGCAAAAAGTATGAAAAAAATAATTGCAAAAATAAAATAACGTGCATCATATAGATTTGTAAAATAAATGGATCTAAAGTAGTATATGTAGGCTAATATTATTCCTTGAAGTACCAGAATAAACCAAATAACAACATGAACTACTTTAAGTGAATAATTTTTGATACCTGCTATTATCACCCATGTAACAAAAAATAATGATAAAAAATAAAATAGCATTAATGGTTGATTCTCTGAAAATTTAGTAATTAAAAAGCTTGAAAAAAGTATCAGCGCAATTATCCAATAAAACAATCCTTGTTCTAAATCAGTCATAATTATTTCTCACTTTGGCAAATTATAATAGTTCAATAAGTAGAATGTCTTTTTTTTGAAATATTTAGCGTTTCAGTAAGCTGTAAGTATATAATACTATTAAAAATATAAAAATAAACCCAATAAATGGATCAATAAATAACAATATCATTAAATACATAATAATACAATATTATTATCCCTTGAAAGATTATAACACTTAACATCCACCATGGTAGCAGATCTCGAGCTCTATTGCTTAATAAAAGAGCTAAAAGTATTAAAAAAGAACCCTTAAACAAATTAGAAGGTTATCTATCAAATAAAAAATCTGCAAAATACAAAACTGACCATAAAAGTATCATTATAATTAGGGCCGTATTGAAGTTCCTTTTAGTCTCAGTATTCAAATTTATTCCTCTATATTATTTTTTCCTAAATAGAAATAAATTTTTTTTAGTTAGAATATCTCAAATCTTTCACAGGTTGCCATGAGTGATATGCTCATAATCATAAATGAAATTATGCTCAAAGATGCTTAATATTAAAAAATTATTATAATAACAACTGCAATATAACTCATCCTTTTATATTATCAAGAATACGAGTATATACCGGTTTCATTTCGCCTCTTACAAACTCTTCTCTGTGATTATATATATTGTGATAATTAACTATCATCCATATGTATAAAGCAACAATTAAATAAAAGAAAAAAGCCTCTACTAGATTTGTAATATATAGGGATCTAAAGTAGTACATATAAAGTAATATTATTCCCTGAATTACAAGAATAAGAAAAATAAAAACATAATATTTTTTATGAGTATAATTTTTGTTTTTTAACAAGATTTCCCATATAACAACAATTCCCCCTAAAATAAAAAATAGATATACTGGATTTTGATCCTCTAAAAAACTCCAAGTAAACATAATTATCAAAAATATAAAAGGCAGTGATTTTTTTAATACTTCTATCATTACTTATCCAACCTTAACAATTACAATAAACTTAATAATTAGAATGTCTTTTCGAGTATATAAATAGTAGGAAAAATCTTAATGAAGGTCGTAATAATTAGTTAATCATATTATCCTGACGAAATATACTTTAAAAATTCACGATAATCAGGGTATGAAAGCGTGTCAACAAGCCAGAGCACTTGAAAATTAATTTTCAAGTCATATGTTATAATATTGGATTTGGCATGTTACTGCCAGACCCGATACCAAATTTAATTATTACGATCAGAAACGGTTAATATAGTTTACCGGGTCCACTCTTCTGGCCAATCAGCTGGGAAAAAATCACCATCAAATTATAATAAAACGGGAAAATCATTACAAACGTAAAATACTTGAAAAAGAAATCTAATTAAATGAGAATAATATCAAATTTAAAAACCCATCTGATAGCCCCAAGATATGTTATTATTTATATTTAACAGACAAAAGAAAAATATCCTGTTAGTGTATTAAAATAAAAACAAAAGACGTATATGGCCGTAGTATTGATTTAATGCAGCCGATTTATGTGGATGTAAAATAGAGAATATGTTTAATAAAAAAAGAATAAATATGATTAAAATATAATTTTGTAGCAATTGAATTTTTGATCTTTTTTTTAAGTTTTTTTCTAAATATATTAATTAGGTAGTGGATGTTCAGAAAAAGGAAGTGATATAATGTTTGTACCACCAACTTGGTTAGAAGGTTTTTTGATACAGTTTGCAGTAGTTGGTTTAATCCCCCTTTTTATAGCAGGAATTATTGGAATAGGAATAAAATTAAAAAAAGGTAGTTGGGAAAAAGCGGGGTTTTTTACATTAGGCCTTTTTATTTTAATGATTATACCTATGTATGGAGTTAATAGTGTTTTTTGGCATTATAATTATGAAGTGCCATCTATTAATGAAAAAATTATCACAGTACAAGAATGGCAGCCAAAACCCGGAATAAGAATGAATGAGAATGGTATGATGGTTATAAATAACGCAGACCAATTACTTCTTATTACTACTGAAAATGAAGGTTTTTTGAATGAAGAAAACTTTTTCTTTGGTAAATTCAATACGAGAGATATCTTTAATAAGCTAAAGGTTGGAGGGACTTATAAGATAAAGTATTATGGTTGGAGAGAAGGTTTTAACAGCGGCTTCTCGAATATTTTGAATATTGAGGAAGTAATAGATGAAAAGAATGCAACAGTGAATAAATATGGAGATTATTTTGGTACAAAAATAGTATGAGCAATTGATATAGGGATATTATTATCCCTATTAAATGAATTTATAGTAGTAATGATATTCTGTTTTTTAGGTAAATTATTAAAATGAAATACAGCTTATACTTTTATCTTATCAGGTATTTGGTGAAAGTAAAAATTGTAATCCAAATAATAAAATAACAGAATCGGGGAAAAATTTTTTTTTCATTAACAACCACGATTTACCCTATAGATTCAGTTCTTTAAAAAAAAGAATAAAATGACTTTTTTTTTAAGAAAAATATAGTGGAACACATGTTAGAGGATAAATCTGGAAAATTCATGTAAATATATATCCTGAAACATTTTTTAACCTGGTCTTGATTGCCCCGGACAATGGATACAATAGATGAAGAAAAAACAGCTGTAGAAGTATTTTTATGTTACGGTTATTTAGATATTAAAGTATAATAATTTCATTCCGGTATAGGCTGGGGATTAAGAATCTCTGTATATTAAATTAAAAACAAGCATTTATCCTGTTTCATATTTTTTCAGGGGGTATTGAAATAGACTTATTTAAAAAATATAATAAAAAAAAGCGTATTAAAAAAGCTGATAAATTTTTTAATCAAGGTAAATATCAAAAAGCACTGGAAATATATGATGAAATTTTAAAAGATGATTCAAATGATTCCCCAGCATGGTTGGGTAGAGGTTTGGTTTTGAAAGAGCTTGGAAAATATGAAGAGGCTTTGGAATGTGTTGATAATGCTTTAGAAATAGATCCAATCTTTTTGGATGCATTGTTTCAGAAAAGTTTTGTTTTGGAAGAACTTGGAAAACATAAGGAAGCTCTAAAAGTTAATGATAAACTTTTAGAACTAAACCCCAACTTTTTTGGTGCAGAAATTCAAAGAAGCTACCTCTTACTTAATCTTGGAAATTATCCTGAAGCGATGAAATCTTATAATGAATCTCATAAAAACTTTAAAAACCTTATAAATCAAGATCCTGAATTTTCTAACGCATTTAATGTGATTCAAGAGGAAAATCCAAAACTTGCTGGTTTATTAGATAATTTTCTAAAAAAAGATCCCAAAATTACTAGCGTATTGGGTGAAGGAAAAGAGCTCCAGGATAAAAATAAAATATTTCAAGAAATGGTAGAATTATATGACGTGATTTTAGAATCAGAACCCCAAAATGGTGATGCATGGTATATTAAAGGATTTGCATTGAAAAAACTTGGAAAGTTTCAAGAAGCATTAGAATCTTTTGAAAAAGTATTAAAAATAGATTCAAAACATGTAAAAGCAGAGCATGATAAAGGATATGTCCTGATAAAACTAGAAAAGTATCAGGAAGCATTAGAATCTTTGGATAAAGTATTAAAAATAGATTCAAAACATGTAAAAGCAGAGCATGATAAAGGATATGTCCTGATAAAACTAGAAAAGTATCAGGAAGCATTAGAATCTTTGGATAAAGTTTTAGAATATGATCCTGAAAATGTTTATGCATGGTTTCATAGGGGTTGTGCTCTTGCAGAACTTGAATCACATAAAAAAGCAATCAAATCTTTTAAAAAAGCCCTGGAATTAAATCCCAACAATACCAGCGCAGAATATAATATCGGTAGATCTTTAACACAACTTGGAGAATATAAATCCGCATTAGAATTTTTTGATAAAGTTTTAAAAGTGAACCCTGAAAATGTTTATGCATGGTTTGATAAGGGCTTTGCTCTTGCAGAACTTGGATCACATAAAAAAGCAATAGACTCTTTTAAAAAAGCTCTGGAATTAGATCCCAAATATCCCGGAGCAGAATATAATATAGGTATATCTTTATTAATACTTGAGGAATATGAGTCCGCAATGGAATCTTTTGATAAAGTTTTAAAATTAAATCCTGAACTTGGTGAAGCATGGTTTAATAAAGGTTATAGTGCACTAGAAGCAGAAAAATATCAGGAAGCACTAGAAGCTTTTGATAAATGTTCAGAATTAGAACCAGACAATTGTGATGGATGGTTTGAAAAAGGATATACATTAAACAAATTAGAAAGATACGATGATGCACTAAAAGCATATGACAAAGGTATGGAATTATACTCAGAAGAACCTACATCCTGGTTTAATCGAGCTAATTCACTTAGAAACCTTGGTAAACTAGAAGAAGCAATAAAATCCTATGATAGATTTTTAGAATTAGAACCTGATTACACCAATGGATGGTACATGAGAGGAATGGTCCTAGGACAAATCGGAAAAAATCAAGAAGCATTAGAATCTTACAACAAAGCCCTGGAATTAGATCCTCTTGACGTTGAGGCATGGTATGGTAAATCTGAAATTTTCCAAAAACTAAAAAACAATCAGGAAGCATTAAACTGTTTAAATAAAGTATTAGAATTAAAACCAGACTGTGAAGTTGCTAAAAAAGCTAAAGAGAAAATTTTAAACCAACTATAATCTAGCAAATAATATCCAGCACATCTATCATTGTTATTTTGGATTATGACAGATGTTTTAACGGGTGCATTCTTAAATAAATCTTTTTATCCTTTAAAAAATAGGAAAATTGGTTATCTTGACATTTCTTTTTGGAAATATTCATTTCTTTTAGTGAATATATAAACAAAAAAAACCGCATATCCTATAAAAAATACAATATTGAAGTAAAATAATGATTCATTTGTATATACTGGTTTAAAAAAGTAAATATAGCTTAATATTATTCCTTGAAAGATAACCACACCTAAAAAACTTAAATAGAAACTCTTATTATAGTATCTATCCCCAAATATCCCTATTAAAATAAAGAATGCACCAAATGAACTAATAAATAAGTAAGACGGGGATCCGGAAAGAAAAAATCCCCAAAAAGAGAATAATATTCCTAAAAACCCAAAAAATATTAATAATCGCCCTGATTTCACTTTATATTCCCCTATTTTGCATTTTATTTTCTAAAAATAAAAATATTTAGATTTGATATTCAATAAATCAACTTAAATAATTATTCTCAAATTTTTAATATTTCTAGTATTAAAATCATCATTTTGATGTTTCTGACTTTTTTCTCCAGTATATAAACACATATAAAGATATTCCTAAGAGCATTAATGTGACAAACCCTGTTACTAAACGATAAAACATTTCATCCACCATTGGGGAAAATGGTTGGATGAAATATAGTGCCCATATCATAATCAAAAACACAGCTAAGATGATAGAATACAGTATTTGATTGTAATATTCCTTATACTCAAAAAGTCCATATATAATACTAAATAAAAGTCCCAGTATAATTATAATACGGTATGGAAACGTCGGATCTCCCAAATACATTAAATTAGCTAATATTAGAAGTGAACTACCCACTATTATTCCTATACCTCGCCTCATATATCTTACCTACTTTTTACCTTCAATTACTAGTATTAGATTGTATAATATTTAAAGCCTTCAGTAAACTTACATAGTTAGTTTTTTATGGCCTTCTATAACTGGTTTATCTCTTACCTGGAGATATATTCTTCGTCGCAATCCTTACTATAAAAAAATATTTTTGGCTTCCACTTTGAAAGTGGATTAAAATTTGATAAAAATTCTCTATTAAATCATATAGGTACTCTTAGCTGTTTATTTTAAGTAAGATCAGACCTGAAAATATTGGGTTTAAAAAGCAATATAATTACAAATAGATATGATGTAACTGCCCCACCTAAAATTGCATATTCTTTAGTGTTTTGCAAGTAGGTTAGATTAAATAAATAGCCATCCAGCAATATTATGCTTTGAACTATTATTAGGGATAAAAAAATTACATAATAGATAATCCGGTTGTAATTGAAGAGCTTAGTTCCAGAAATCAATACCCCTATCATGCCTAAAGAATAGAACACTAGTACTGGCTTTAGTGTATCGGGGTTATTTGAAAATACAGGGCTACGGGGGTTTTGTTTTGGGTTGATATGGGTTTTGGTTTGTGGGAATAATCGGGTGAATTTAAAGAAGATTT
>JAHRFX010000024.1 GCA_019084405.1 Methanobacterium sp. | reverse complement strand
TCGCGAATAAACATTAAAATAGAAATTCAAACCCAGAAAAAACTTTTTGACATTTAACCCCCAAGTTTTTGACAGAGCCTAAAAAAATTAAATGACAATCTTTAAGTAATAAAACTGTTAATGTGTAGATAACCGGTCAAATATTAAAAATTTGAAATCATCGGGAATAATTAATAATGGTTAATGTTTAAATATTTTTTATACATAATCTGATTATTAAAAAATTTTCTTCACCCACTAGATGCTTTTTAAGTGGAAATCTACCACAAAGTATTTAAGCTAATACTGCCTAAAATGGAAATGCCTCGGTAGCTCAGTCTGGTGGAGCGCGAGACTTGTAATCTCGTGGTCGCGGGTTCAATTCCCGTCCGGGGCTCTAAGTTGGAGATTAGAAAACTTAGATGTTTTATCATGAGGGACCATAGGGTAGCTTGGTCGATCCTTTGGGCTTTGGGAGCCTGAGACTCCGGTTCAAATCCGGGTGGTCCCATCTAATTTATATACAACTTAATTCATAATAATGAATCTCTCAGAGATTTATATACTGCACTTCTTAAAAGTGAAGTATTGAAATAAGATATTAAACCCGCCTTAGCTCAATTTGGCAGAGCATCGGACTGTAGATCCGAGGGTTGCTGGTTCAAGTCCGGCAGGCGGGACTTTGATCTTTCTATTTAAAATGAAAAGGATTTGGGATAGTATTCCTTTTTAAAATGTGTTATAAATCAGATGAAGAATCTTGGATGCAAAAAACAAAAACAGCCATCCCACTATCTTATTTAATTTATAGGCAGAAAACAATAGTGAGATCAAGTAACCTTACTAATTTAAATACTAGAAAAATAGATGAAGTATATATTTCCTAAGATTCAAAAATCAGCGCTGGAATTATAAGAGTATATGCCTAATTAAATAAAAAAGTATTTAAGTAAATAGAAGTAAACCCTAATAATGCTCTAATTCTAAGAGTGCCCTGGTGGTGTAGGGGCTATCATGCGGGCCTGTCGAGCCCGCGACTCGGGTTCAATTCCCGGCCAGGGCGTTCCACTATTAGGGCCCGTAGCTCAGTCTGGCAGAGCGCTTGGCTTTTAACCAAGTGGCCGCGGGTTCAATTCCCGTCGGGCCCGTTTTACTGATTTTTTTACTGGGATTTTTTACTGGAGGATAAATTGTGAAGAAGGACATCTTGAAACATGAAATGGTACCAGATCATGCTGTTTTGTCGAAATCCGAATCTAATAAGGTACTTAAAAAGATGGATATTCACCTGGAGCAGCTCCCAAAAATAAAATCTGACGACCCGGTGGCCAAGGCTATTGGGGCAAAAGAGGGAGACATTCTTGAAATTACTAGAAAAAGCTCTACAGCAGGAAAATTTATTACTTATAGGCTGGTAAAGGATTAAATTTAATCATTTTAGTTATTTTTACTCTCATAGTTCAAAAATAACTCAATAAAAATATTTGAGGAATATTTGACTAAATTATTAACTGGTATTATTTTTGGAGGAAGTCCATGAAAAAGAGCACATGGGGATTAGTAGACGCGTTTTTTGATGAATATAATCTGGTAGATCACCACATAAATTCATATAATGATTTTGTAAATCATCGTATACAGGATATAATTGATATAACTGAGTCAATTGTCTTAGAACAGGGAGAATATTCGGTTGAAACCGGAAAACTGGAAATTAGAAAACCTTTTACCAAGGAAGCTGATGGTTCAAAAAGTTTGATATTTCCTACTGAAGCCCGTTTAAGGAATTTAACTTATTCTGCTCACATGTATCTGGATATGCGGCTTATTAAAAAAGAAGAGCCCGCTCCTGATTTTGAAAAGGTGTATATCGGGGAACTTCCTTTAATGCTCAAGTCCGATATCTGTCACCTGGCAGGATTGAATAAAAAAGAACTCACCGAAAAGGGTGAAGATCCTCAAGATGCGGGAGGATACTTCATTGTTAATGGATCGGAACGGGCTATTGTCACCATGGAAGAAATAGCACCTAATAAAGTTATTCTGGAAAGAATAGGTGAAATTCACGATAGAAGAGCTAAAGCTATTGTTACTTCCATTAAAAGTGGTTTCAGAGCTAGAATTTCTTTGGAATATCGGAAACCAAGAAAAACCGGTGTTTTCTTAAGAATTTCCTTCCCTTATGTTCCTGGAGAGATACCTCTGGTAATATTACTGCGGGCCATGGGACTGGCCACTGATGAAGAAATCATTACTCACATCTCAGATGACTTCAATTTCCAGATGATTGTGGCGGATGATATACAGGTTTCTGATTCGGCCCTGAAGATTGAAGCTCAGGAAATGGAAGAACTCTCTAATGAAGAACGTCGAGAGTATTTAACTAAAAGCGCCATTAAATACATTGGTAACCGGGTTGCCAAGGGGATGACTGAAGAATACAGGATAAGAAGAGCAGAAGACGTTATTGATAGATACCTTCTACCTCATATGGGTGTTGAATCTGAAAAAAGAGGAGATAAAGCAACCTATCTGGCTGAAATGACAGAAATGTTACTTCAGGTTATTTCCGAGCAGAGAGAACCACACGATAAGGACCATTATACTAATAAAAGACTCCGGGTTTCTGGAGATTTGATGGAAGATTTATTCCGGGTAGCATTTACAAGCTTAACAAGAGACATGACTTATCAATTAGAAAGGAGCTTGGCCAGAGGAAAAGAACCTTCTGTAAAACAGGCAGTGCGTTCTGATGTTTTAACTGAAAACATTAAACACGCCATAGCCACCGGTAACTGGGTGGGCGGAAGAGCAGGGGTAAGCCAACTAATGGATCGTACCAGTTATATGGGAACACTTTCCCATATGAGGAGGGTAGTTTCTCCACTAAGTAGAAGCCAACCTCACTTTGAAGCACGGGATTTGCATCCTACTCAATTTGGTAAAATATGTCCCAATGAAACCCCGGAGGGACCTAATTGTGGGCTGGTGAAAAACCTGGCTTTGATGTCCCAGATATCTGAAGGCTCCGATCCGGAGGAAATCGAAAATATCATTAAGAAAATGGGGGTTCTTAATTAAATCCACCAATTTTTTTATTTTATCTAATTTTTTAATTTTGGAGGCAATTTCGTGAGAAAAGCTAAAATTTTTATTAACGGGAAACTCATAGGAACCTGCAACGATCCGGAATCTTTTATCCAGGATATGAGGGAAAAAAGAAGATCTGGGGAAATTTCCCATGAGATGAACATTACTCATTATTCTGAAACTGATGAAGTTTATATATTCAATGACCCGGGAAGAGCCAGAAGGCCACTGATTGTGGTTAATGAAGGGAAACCTGCCTTAAAAGAAGAACATTTATCCCTTATAAAAGAGGGGGAACTGAAATGGGAACAACTTTTAACTGAAGGAATTATTGAATATCTGGATGCAGAAGAGGAAGAAAATGCCTATATCGCCATGGGTTTGAACTATTTGAATGAAGATCACACCCACCTGGAAATAGATCCTTCCACCATGCTGGGAATCTGTGCAGGTATTATTCCCTTTGCTAACCACAATTCATCACCACGTAATACCATGGAAGCAGGGATGACTAAACAGGCCCTGGGACTATATGTTTCTAACTACGGATTACGTACGGATACCCGTGCTCACCTTTTACACCATCCTCAAGTTCCTATTGTTAAAACCAGAATTATTGATGCCATAGGTTATGATAAAAGGCCATCTGGACAGAATTTCATAGTAGCAGTAATGTCCTATGAAGGATACAATATGGAAGATGCTCTTATTTTGAATAAAGCCTCTATAGAAAGAGGACTTTCGCGTTCATCATTTTTCAGATCTTATGAAGCTTCTGAAAGGAGATATCCTGGTGGACAGGAAGACAAATTTGAGATTCCTGAAAAGGGTGTCCGGGGCTACAGGTCTGAAGAATCTTACCGGCACCTGGATGAAGATGGGGTGGTGAATCCTGAATCTTATGTTTCATCAGGAGATGTACTCATTGGTAAAACTTCACCTCCTAGATTTTTAGAAGAAATAGATGAGTTTGGTACTGTGGCCGAACGTCGAAGAGAAACCTCAGTAACGGTTAGACATGGGGAAAAAGGTGTTGTCGATGCTGTACTTTTCACTGAAACTGTTGAAGGTAGTCGTCTGGCCAAAATAAGGGTTAGGGATCAGAGACAGCCTGAATTTGGAGATAAATTTGCTTCCCGTCACGGACAGAAAGGGGTAGTAGGACTAATAGTATCGCAGGAAAACATGCCTTTTACTGAAGATGGAGTTGTCCCTGATCTGGTAGTAAATCCTCACGCTATACCTTCCAGGATGTCTGTTGGACAGGTTCTGGAAATGTTGGGGGGTAAATCCGGCTGTATGGATGGAAGACGCGTGGATGGTACTCCTTTCACCGGGGAACTGGAATCCGATATCAAAGATTCATTAAAGGAAAACGGATTTGAAACAGCAGGTGTGGAATCATTATATAATGGAATCACCGGTGAGAGAATCGAGGCAGAAATATTTGTAGGGGTAGCTTACTACCAGAAGTTACACCACATGACCACGGACAAAGTATATGCCCGTTCCAGAGGACCAGTACAGGTATTAACCCGGCAACCAACTGAAGGTAGAGCTAGGGAAGGTGGTCTTCGATTTGGTGAAATGGAAAAGGATTGTTTAATTGCCCATGGTGCCGCATTAGCACTTAAAGAAAGATTATTGGACGAATCGGACAAATATGAAGCTATTGTATGTGGTGAATGTGGAATGGTGGCAGTATATGATCGGATAAGAGATAAAACATACTGTCCTATCTGCGGTGATTCGGATTCATTCCCTATAGAAATTTCTTACGCATTCAAACTTTTACTGGACGAACTAAAAAGCCTGTGTATATTCCCCAAACTTGTTCTTGAAGATAAAGCATAAGGCAATTATAGGGATTAAAGGAGCATAATTGAAGGAGAGAATACCTTGAAAGGAGTTTTAAAGAAAATTTCCCAGATTAATTTTGGTCTCATGTCTCCGGAGGACATTAGAACGATGTCTGTGACCAAAATCGTAACCCCGGATACCTATGATGAGGATGGTTATCCCATTGAAAATGGTTTAATGGATCCTCGATTAGGTGTTATAGACCCCAGTTTGAAATGCAGATCGTGTGGATCTAAAGGAGGTGACTGCCAGGGTCACTTTGGAAGTATAAATCTGGCCAGGCCAGTTATTCATGTAGGTTTTGCTGATACTCTTCACAAGATACTCCGGTCCACCTGCCACACTTGTGGTAGAATCCTTCTTACTGACAGCGAGATAGTTGATTATAAAGGGAAATTTGAATATTTGATGAATAATGAGGACAGTTTAACCAATATTATCAAAGAGATATATACTGTTGCCCGAAGGGATAAATGTCCTCATTGTGAAGAGGAACAGGAAGACGTTAAAATAGATAAACCAGTCTCCCTTGTAGAGGGTAACTATAAGCTGACCCCCAGCGAAGTCCGGGAACGGTTAGAGATCATATCTGATGAAGATGCTTTACTATTAGGGGTTAATCCTGAAGTAGCAAGACCGGAATGGATGATTTTAACTGTACTACCGGTTCCACCGGTTACAGTAAGGCCTTCCATTACTCTGGAAACAGGTGAACGTTCAGAAGACGATTTAACTCACAAATTGGTGGATATTCTTCGTATTAACCAGCGTTTGAAAGAGAACATGGAAGCGGGTGCGCCTCAATTAATTGTAGAGGATCTCTGGGAGTTATTACAGTACCACGTTACTACTTATTTTGATAATGAAGCTTCAGGTGTTCCTCCTGCCAGGCACAGATCAGGAAGACCTTTAAAAACTCTGGCTCAGCGTCTTAAAGGTAAAGAAGGTAGGTTCAGAAGTAACCTATCTGGTAAACGGGTTAATTTCTCTGCCCGTACAGTAATATCTCCGGACCCATATATCAGTATAAACGAAGTGGGTGTACCGGATTTAATTGCTAAAGAAGTAACTGTACCGGTTCATGTAACAGAATGGAACATGGAAGAGATGAAAGAGTGCATACGCAATGGTTCAGATGTTCACCCCGGGGCTAACTACGTTATAAGGCCTGATGATAGAAAGATAAGGATTTACGAAGAAACTAAAGAAGCGGTTATTGATAAACTGGAACCTGGATTTATTGTGGAAAGGCATCTTAAAGATGGAGATATTGTATTATTTAATCGGCAGCCATCTTTACACAGGATGTCCATGATGGCTCATGAGGTAAGGGTTTTACCTTATAAAACATTCCGTTTAAACCTCTGTGTTTGCCCACCTTACAATGCTGATTTCGATGGGGACGAAATGAATATGCACGTCTTCCAGACTGAAGAATCAAGGGCAGAGGCCAAAACCCTGATGAGGGTGCAGGAACATATATTGTCTCCACGTTTTGGAGGGCCTATTATTGGAGGAATACACGATCATATCTCCGGGGCTTATTTATTAACCCGGGAAAGTGCAACATTTACTGAAGAACAGGCATTCCAAATTCTAAGAAAAGCGAAAATGGCCATACCTGATAGAACTGGTGAAACCTGGTCTGGTAAACAGATATTCAGTTTACTTTTGCCTAAAGATTTGAACATGGTTTACAAGGCAGAGATCTGCCGTAAATGTGATGAATGTTTGAAAAGAGAATGCAAAAATGATGCCTATGTAGTTATTGAGGATGGACAACTACTTTCCGGGGTCATGGATGAAAAAGCATACGGTGCATTTGCCGGTAAAATTTTGGACCATATAGTAAAAGAATATGGTACTGACAGGGCACGTGAATTCCTGGATGCATCCACAAAATTGGCCATATCAGGAATCATGAAAGCGGGTTTTACCACCAGTACCAATGATGAAGAGATACCCTTAGAAGCCAAAGAAAGGATTGAAATACATCTCCACAAGGCAGAAGAAAAAGTGGATCAGCTAATCGAAGCTTATGAAAACCATGAACTGGAAGCCCTACCGGGTAGAAGTCTGGAAGAAACTCTGGAAATGAAAATCATGCAGGTTCTGGGGGAAGCTAGGGATAAATCAGGGGAAATAGCTGAAAGTTACTTTGATATAAATGAAAACCATGCGGTCATAATGGCTCTAACTGGTGCTCGTGGTTCTATGCTGAATTTAACTCAGATAACCGCTTGTGTAGGGCAGCAATCTGTTCGTGGTGGCCGTATTGATCGGGGTTACAATGAGAGAACCTTACCTCACTTCAGAAAAGGTGAATTAGGTGCTAAAGCAAGAGGATTTGTACATTCCAGCTACAAAGAAGGACTGGATCCTATAGAATTTTTCTTCCACGCCATGGGTGGAAGAGAAGGTCTGGTAGATACTGCTATCCGTACTGCTCAAAGTGGTTACATGCAAAGAAGGCTGGTTAATGCTCTGCAGGATTTAAATGTTAAAGAGGACGGTACCGTCATGGATAACCGGGGAGTTATCATTCAGACCACCTATGGAGAAGATGGTGTGGATCCGGCAAAAAGTGATTATGGTAAGGTAGTGGATCTGGACAAACTCATTGATGAAATGAGGATAAAATCAGGGAAGTGAAGGATAATATAATTATTATCCTGGCAGCTAAAATTAAATTGGTTTAAGGTGATTAGGTGCAAGAAACAATAGAAAAAGTTACAAAAGTCGTGAAGAAAAAAAGGGCTAAGTTTCCAGAAAGTTATATACATGACATAGCCCTGGCTGCAGAACGGCACGACCTGGATGATGATGAACTCGACGAACTGGTAAGGAGAGTTAAGCGAGCCTATGAGAGGGCTAAAGTTGAAAAAGGAGAGGCAGTAGGAACAGTGGCTGCTCAATCTGTAGGTGAACCGGGTACTCAGATGACCATGCGTACATTTCACTATGCAGGGGTAGCAGAACTTAATGTTACCCTGGGTCTTCCTCGACTAATCGAGATTGTGGATGCCAGAAAGAAAATTTCCACCCCTACCATGGCCATCTATTTTGAAGATGAATTCAAAAATGATGAGGAATTTGTCCGAACCATTGCCAATAAAATTGGTAAAAGTAATGTAAATGACATCCTGCAGGATTTCCATGTTAACTTCGCTGAGATGAATGTGGTGGCGGAGCTGGATGAAACTAAAATTAAAGATAAAAGACTGGACTTTACAGACATTATAAATCGTGTAGAAAAAACTTTTAAGAAAGCACAAATAGATAACAACATACTAAGTTTTGTACCTTCTAAATCTAATATAAGAGAATTAAGACTTTTAGCGGATAAAGTCCGAGATTTACAAATTAGTGGTGTTAAAAACATTGGTAAAGTCGTTATTCGAAAAGAAGAAGACGAATGGGTTATACACACTGAAGGTTCAAACCTTGGAGCTGTTCTTAAAATGGAAGGTGTGGACAAAGTTCGAACCACAACTAATGATATTCATGAAGTAGAAAAAGTTCTGGGTATAGAAGCGGCTAGAAATGCCATAATTCATGAAGCCCAGCGTACCATGGATGAGCAGGGCCTTACAGTTGATGTAAGACACATCATGCTGGTTGCAGATATGATGACTGCTGATGGTTCGGTCAAGTCCATAGGTAGACATGGTATTAGTGGTGAGAAAGCAAGTGTTCTTGCCCGGGCTTCTTTTGAGGAAACTGGAAAACATCTTCTACGAGCCAGCATAAGAGGGGAAATTGATCACCTTACTGGTATAATTGAGAACATTATTATAGGACAACCAATACCTCTGGGAACAGGATCTGTTGGTGTCGTAATGAAACACAAATAGGAGGCAGTAAATGGACATAGATAGATTAATAAGAGTCGCTGTAGACACCGGCGTTGTAACTTTAGGATCAGAAAAATCAATACAAGCATTAAAGTTAGGTAAGGGTAAGCTGACCATTGTGGCTGGAAACAGCCCGGAGGACATCAAAGAAGATGTTGCATATTATGCCCGGCTTTCAGATATTCCTGTTTATACTTATGATGGAACCAGTGTTGAACTGGGTTCGGTATGCGGTAAACCATTTACCGTGGCTACTCTGGTAATTAATGAACCAGGCGATTCCACCATATTAGAAGTAATGGGGTAGTTTCTGTGACAATAAAATTCACCACCAATGAAATAGGATACATTGCACTTTTTGAAAGTATGACCGGCGCAATGGTCAAAGACTGTATTGTGGATAATGAAAATGGTAAAATTACATATATAGTAAAAAAAGGCGATATGGGTCTGGCTATTGGTAAAAGAGGAAGTACGGTATCTAAAGTTCAAAAAGCTGTAGATAAAGGTGTGGAAGTCATAGAACATTCTGAAGATCCAGCGGAGTTCATATCTAATTTAATGGCCCCGGCTAAACTAAGGAGTATCAGAATACTTCAAAAAGAAAACAGGGAAAAGGTTGCTACCGTAGAAACTGATGCTAAAAATAAAAGGACTGCTATTGGAAAAGGCGGTCAAAATATTGAAAGGGCCAGATTAGTGGCCAAAAGGCAACATAATATAAGTAACATTGTTATTAAGTGATCATGGTTGTTTATACTAATTAAATTTAGGGATAACAATTAATTTGAATTTTATTAAGGAGGAATCTTATTTGCCAGGACTTTTTGCAGCTAAAAAGCTTAAAAAAAATAGACAAAATTTCAAATGGAAGGATACTGAGTATAAAAGAAAAGCTTTACGATTGGATATAAAAGCTGATCCCTTAGAGGGTGCACCTCAAGCTAGAGGTATTGTTATAGAAAAAGTGGGTATTGAGGCTAAACAGCCTAACTCTGCCATACGAAAATGTGTAAGAGTACAACTTATCAAAAATGGTAAACAATTAACTGCTTTCGCCCCTGGTGATGGAGCTATTGGTTTCATTGATGAACACGATGAAGTGCTCATTGCAGGTATTGGTGGACCTTCTGGCAGATCCATGGGAGACATTCCTGGAGTAAGGTGGAAGGTAACAAAAGTTAACAACGTTTCATTGGAACAGATGGTTAAAGGTAAAATTGAAAAACCAGTGAGGTAATTTCATGAGTCAAATATTTGATAAATGGGATCTGGACGAGGTGAAAGTAGAGGATTTGGGTCTGGTTAATTATTTATGTCTGGACGAAATACTGGTTCCTCACACCATGGGTAGACATGTTAAAAGACAGTTTGCCAAGTCAAAGGTTTCTATAGTTGAAAGATTAATGAATAAAATTATGAGAACGCAAAGGAACTCCGGGAAAAAAAACAAAGCATATAAAATAGTCCAGGATTCTTTAGAAATAATTAATAAACGTTCTAAACAAAACCCGGTACAGGTACTGGTAAAGGCAGTGGAAAATACTTCCCCCCGGGAAGAAACTACCAGAATTAAGTATGGTGGAATTGGTTACCAGGTAGCAGTGGATATTGCCCCTCAACGAAGAGTGGATTTATCTCTTGCATTCATTACCCGTGGTGCCATGCAATCTGCTTTTAAAAGTAAAAGATCTTTAGAAGAAGCTCTGGCAGATGAACTGCTTTTAGCAGCCGAATATGATACCAGAAGTTTTGCTATTCAGAAAAAGGAAGAAAAAGAGAGAATAGCTAGATCTGCCCACTAATTATAATAAAAAAATAATGAATAAATTATCTTCTTTACCAGGTGATTGTGGTGAGTAGACGAGACAAAATGATTAATAAGATTAAAGAACTGATGTATCAACCCGAATTCATTCGGAACATCGGTATTGTGGCTCACATTGACCACGGTAAGACTACTTTGTCTGATAACCTTTTAGCAGGTGCAGGCATGATTTCATCTGAACTTGCAGGTGATCAAAGGTTCCTGGATTTTGATGAACAAGAACAGGCTAGAGGTATTACTATTGATGCAGCAAACGTATCCATGGTGCACGACTATCATGATGATGAATACCTGATAAACCTTATCGACACTCCCGGGCACGTGGACTTCGGAGGGGACGTAACCCGTGCTATGCGAGCAGTGGATGGTGCAGTAGTGGTAGTTTGTGCAGTAGAAGGAATCATGCCTCAGACTGAAACTGTACTTCGACAGGCTCTTAAAGAAAATGTAAGACCAGTACTTTTCATTAACAAAGTTGATAGGCTGATTAATGAATTGAAGTTAGATGCCACTGAACTGCAGAACAGATTTGTCAAGGTCATAGCCAGTGCTAACAAACTCATAAAAAATATGGCTCCGGAAGAACTTAAGGATAAATGGCAGGTTAGGGTAGAAGATGGAAGTGTAGCATTTGGTTCTGCTTACCATAACTGGGCTATCAATGTTCCTATCATGCAGGAAACTGAAATAAATTTCAATGATATTTACAACTACTGTAAAGATGATAACCAGAAAGAACTAGCAGACCGGGTACCTATACACCAGGTACTTCTGGGGATGGTAGTTGAACACTTACCCAGTCCGGACGTATCTCAAGCTTACCGGGTCCCTGCCATATGGTCTGGAGATCTGGAAAGTGAAGAAGGACAGACCATGATTAAAACTAATCCAGATGGACCTCTGGCAGTTATGGTTACCGATGTAAGTATTGATAAACACGCCGGAGAAATAGCCACGGGAAGAGTTTACGGCGGGACCCTGGAAAAGGGTAGTGAAATATTCTTTGTAGGATCTCATGGTAAAAATAGAATCCAGCAAGTGGGAGTCTATATGGGCCCGGAAAGAGTAAACACTGATAAAGTTCCTGCTGGAAATATTGTAGCCATCACCGGTGCTAAAAATGCTGTTGCAGGGGAAACCATTTGTGATGTGGGTCGAAAAATCAAGGCATTTGAAGGCCTGGAACATATAAGTGAACCGGTGGTTACCGTTGCTGTAGAGGCTAAAAATACCAAAGATCTACCTAAACTAATCGAAGTTCTAAGGCAAGTAGGTAAAGAGGACCCTACCGTAAAAGTTGAGATTAATGAAGAAACCGGTGAGCACCTGATATCTGGTATGGGTGAGCTGCACCTGGAAATTATAGCTTACCGTATAAATGAAAAAGGTGTGGAAATCGAAACTTCTGAACCTATTGTAGTATACCGGGAAGCCATTTCTGGAACTGCTGGTCCGGTGGAAGGTAAATCCCCTAACAAACACAACCGTTTCTACATTGAAATTGAACCTTTAGACGATGAAATATTCCAGGCCATACAGGATGGAAGTATCAAGGAAGGCCGTGTTAAAGGTAAAGAAATGGCTGCTAGCCTTATTGAATTAGGCTTACCTAAGGATCAGGCCAGAAAAGTTTGGAATGTTTACCGACGTTCCATATTTGTTAACATGACCCGTGGTATTCAGTACCTGGATGAAATTAAAGAACTTTTAATGGAAGGTTTTGAAAGTGCCATGGATGATGGTCCTATTGCTAAAGAGAAGGTCATGGGTATAAAAATAAAACTCATGGATGCAAAAATACACGAAGATGCAGTGCATCGTGGACCAGCACAGGTACTCCCTGCCATAAGAAAAGCCGTTTACGGTTCTTTGATGATGGCTGAACCAACCTTACTGGAACCTATCCAGAAAGTGTTTATCAATGTACCTCAAGACTACATGGGTTCCTCTACCAGAGAAATCCAAAATAGAAGAGGTCAAATCGTGAACATGTCCCAGGAAGGAGACATGGCCACGGTAGAATCTAAAGTTCCTGTAGCAGAAATGTTTGGATTCGCTGGAGACATCCGTTCTGCTGCTGAAGGAAGATGTTTGTGGTCCACTGAAAACGCAGGCTTTGAAAGACTGCCTCGTGAACTGCAGAAAATAATTATAAAAGAAATCAGGGACAGGAAGGGATTAAGTCCCGAACCATATGGACCTGATCACTATTTAGGTTGAGTATATTCTGGCATAGGAGACAGCTCTTAAAAATCATAAAAAAAATGCAGGTGGACATACCCTAGTGGCAACCACCAGCAATTATGTATTTAAAGGGTGAAGTCTAATCTAAACCTAAGCTCAAATGCTAATCAAATTTTGACGCATATAAATGGAGGTATTTATAATGGCTAAAAAAAAAGAACATATGAACTTGGCTTTCATCGGACACGTAGACCATGGTAAATCTACCCTTGTAGGTCACTTATTGCTCCAGGCTGGAGCTATTGCTGAACAGCAACTGGCTGATGGAGAAAACAAGTTCCGATTTGTAATGGATAAATTAGGTGAAGAAAGAGAAAGAGGGGTAACCATTGACCTGGCCCACGCTAAATTCGATTCACCTAAATATGAATTCACTATTGTGGACTGTCCTGGTCACCGTGACTTTGTTAAAAACATGATTACCGGTGCATCACAGGCTGACGCTGCCGTACTGGTAGTAGCTATTGACGATGGGGTAATGCCACAAACCAAGGAACACATATTCCTATCCAGAACCCTGGGTATAAACCAGATCATCATCGGTGTCAACAAGATGGACCTGGTAAACTACGACGAAGGTAAATTCAATGAACTGAAAAAAGAAGTGGGTGACCTGATTAAGACCGTAGGTTACAAACCAAACGATGTACACTTCATCCCACTATCTGCCTTTGAAGGAGACAACATATCCACCAACAGTGACAACACCCCATGGTACAAAGGCCCTGCCTTAGTAAAGGCCCTGGATGAATTCACTGCTCCTGAAAAACCAACCAAACTCCCTCTAAGAGTACCTATCCAGGATGTATACTCCATCACTGGTGTGGGAACTGTTCCAGTAGGAAGAATTGAAACTGGTATAATGAAAAAAGCAGATAATGTTATCTTTGAACCTGCAGGTGTAACTGGAGAAGTTAAATCTATTGAAATGCACCACGAAATGCTCGATTCTGCTGAGCCTGGTGATAATGTTGGATTTAATGTAAGGGGTGTGGGTAAAAACGATATTAGAAGAGGAGATGTTGCAGGACATCCTGATTCTCCACCAAGTGTAGCCAAGGAATTCACAGCTCAAATCGTGGTTCTACAACACCCTGGTGTTATCACCATAGGATACACTCCTGTATTCCACTGTCACACTGCTCAAGTAGCATGTACTTTCTTAGAATTAGTAAACAAAATGAACCCAGCTACTGGCCAAGTAGAAGAAGAAAATCCTGACTTCCTCAAGACCGGTAACGCTGCAATAGTGAAAGTTAAACCAACCAAACCTATGGTTATCGAAAAAATTAAAGACATTCCTCATATGGGTAGATTCGCTATCCGGGACATGGGTCAAACCGTGGCTGCAGGAATGTGTATTGATTTGGTACCAGCTAAATAGGTTTAATTACTTTCCTACCTTCTTTTTTTATTTTTATGGAGGATTAAAATGCATAATGCTAGAATTAAACTTACCGGGACCGACCCTGAAAAACTGGCCTATGTTTGTGAACAGCTGAAAAAAATAGCTGAACGAACTGGGGTCGATTTATCTGGACCCATCCCTCTACCCACCAAAAAACTGGTAGTACCTACCCGAAAATCACCTGATGGTGAAGGTAAGGCTACCTGGGAAAAATGGGAACTTCGAATCCACAAAAGATTAGTGGGAATCGAAGCTGATGAGCGGGCCATGCGACAGGTTATGAAGGTTAATGTACCGGATAACGTAAGTATTGAGATTGAATTAAAGAGCTAAATTGCAATTTGCAATATAGCTAAACTCTATTTTTTATTATATAATTCCTCTGCCGGGATAGTCTAGTCTGGTAAGGCGCGGGACTTGAAATCCCGTGGAGAGTCTCTCCGCCTGGGTTCAAATCCCAGTCCCGGCGTTATTTTACATTTTCTTATTTTTCAGATTTTTATATTTTTTTAAAATTATTTTAACAATTTTTTTATAATATTTCATCAGTCCCATAAAAATAATAATATTAAATCTCCATATATCACTACAAAGATTGTAAAATCATTCAGGATATTATAAAAAAGAGCTTTAAAAATTTTTTTAGAGGATAATCAAATGGATGATATAAAAGTCATAGACTTAAATCCAGATAATATCGCAGATTATGGTGTTTGCGGGTATAAAGACTTAAAAAAACACAAAGAACTAAGGAAAAAAATTGAGTGGTTTAAAGCATACTACCCCCGGGGATTGAGAATCAAGATAGTAATGTCTAAAAAGGGCGGCTATCAGGGAATGCTGGAATACATTCCAGGAGAATATGCCCACCGTCCGGTTGAAGCAGAAGGGTACCTGTTCATTCATTGCATTTTTGTGGGGTTTCGTAAAGAATTTAAAGGACAAGGAATGGCTTCCCTGTTACTGGATGAGTGTATTAAAGAAGCACAGGATAAGCGCATGCGGGGAGTGGCAGTAGTCATCAGAAAAGACCCCTTCATGGTGGGTAATGATATATTCCTGAATAAAGGTTTTCAGCTGGTGGATAGTGCTAAACCAGATTTTCATTTAATGGTTAAAAAATTTGATGAAAAATCACCGGATCCCCAGTTCAAAGCAGATATGGGGGAATCTTTAAAAAAAAAATATTCTGAGGGATTAACCATCCTCCGCTCAGTCCAGTGCCCCCATACTGAAAAAAAATGTTAAAGGCATTATAGAATTAGCCCAAAATAAATATAAATTAAAAACCAATCTGATTGATTTAAATGATGCCCGTGATGTTCAAAATTCTCCCTGTGCTTTTGGGTCATTTTGTCTTATCTATAATGGTGAAATATTAAGTTATCATCCCATTAGCAAGACCCGATTTGAGAATATAATGAAAAAGGCACTTCCATGAAGAATTTGCAATAATTACCGTATTAAATTCCTGAACTTGACAATTATTTACCTTCACGTTCTTTTACTACCTCTGCCAGAGTTTTTCCACCAATCATTGTACTATCCGGGCCTAATTCTTTTACAAATATCCAGAATGAGTCCTCAGCTATTCCAGTAATCTCAGCAGATACTTCAGTTAATTTTTTCATTAATTTTATTCTCACATCATCTGGCATTTTTCCAGCTTCAATTGTTATTAAAGGCATATTTTCATCTCCTTAATTTTATTGATCAGTTAATGATAATATATCTAGAGGTTATGGAGCCCTACTAGTGGCATAATTTTTCAGCCCATTTTTAATCAATCCCCCCACATAAGCATTTGTACTTTTTAATTCTAGTTAGGGTTATAATAAACCATCAAATTTAGTTTTTTATTATACTTTGATTAAACATAGTTTAACAAGCAATAAATAAATGCAAAAATGTTGATTTTATGGTCTTGGTGGAAGTTATAAAGATGGCGCAAAGAACGGTTTTATTACAGGTGCTGTTATAATGGGTTTATTTATGGTTATTGCTTTGATTTTTGGGATTTTCACAAGAAAAACTGATTTTGAATTTTCTATAATTTTTAGTTATGGGTTTGGACTTGTTATCCCATTTACAGTTGGACTTATTCTTTTAGCTGGGGCAGTAGCTGCTTTAGGTGGTTTAATTGGAGTAAAGATAAGGAAACTAAGAGAAAATATGAAAAGTTAAATTATGTTAGGTATAATGATAAAACTGGCCAAATTGGGAAGAATTTCATAAAGAATTTAATTTATTAAAATCAATTCAAAAAAACAAGATCTTTAATTAAGGTAATACAACTTAAAAAATAAAAAAATTAAAGCACTGACGCAATTGCCAGTACTGGCAGCATACCCATAAGCGCTAGATGCGGCGCGTATGCTGGGGATGTCTGAAAGTTATATTTAAGCACAGCCCAGGTCTGTGTAAATGCTGTAAGGGCTGCAATGGCCTGCAATGCGGCGGCTGCATAAACGACCAGGATATTGCCTGTGACAATGCCTGCAAGTGTGACTATAAGTGCCAGTATCATCGCACCGAAATGCGGCGCTAAGCGCATTCCTGACATTCTAAATGTTATAAATCCGCTGGTAATGCCGCTAAAGAGTATTGTAAGTGTTATTACTTGATATGTAAGTTCCATTTTTTTCACCTCAAATGTTTTCTCATTTAAAAGTTCACAACTGCGTATGTTGGATCACTCAGCAATGTGACGTAGGTAGCAGCTCCGGCAAGTTTAGTCCCTTCAACCAGGTCTTTTTGTTTCATGCCTCTAAATTCTGCACTAAGCTCGCAAACATAGATCTTAGCGCCGTTTTCTATAGATTCTGCCATGAGTTTGTCCAGTCGGTCGAAAGCAGGGTGTTTTACAGTTGCTGCATTACCATTTTTGGCTATGCTTACCCCGTCCATGAGTAAAAATACAGTTACTTTTTTACCCATACTCAGGGCAGCTTTTGAGAATATAAATGTAGCATAGGCTCGTTCTGTATTGCCTATTCCATTACTTTGCACTACAAGTACTTTATCACGGTTAACTGCTGCAGCTGCTGAAATTTTTTTCTCAGTTTTTTCTATTACAACGTAGCTTTTATCTCCTTCAATGCCTTGATCTATCACTTTTCCATTCATTTCTGGAGTGGAAATGGCAAGGTCTTCAATAGCTTCACAGCTTTTACTTGTAACCTTTATATGGTCTCCAACTGCCATAGAGCTAAGACGGTCTCCAACCAGTATGATAGGCCCAGGGCATGTTTCTCCTGTAACATCTAATTCTTCCATTTTTATCTGTGATTTTGTCATTCTAACTGCAACATCGTTTCCTGAATTTTGTACTTCATATTTAAACCCGTATTTCTTTGCAACATCTTCAAGACCTTCTTCTGCACCGGGACTAACGATTAATATGAGTCCATCCTCTGCACTATTTTTTATAATGTTTTCAACCAGTATTGCGGAGTTAGGTGCCTTAATTCCTAAAGCTTTAACTGTTTTCATAGTTATCCAGTTCTCCTTAAAGTTCTCCCCACTTTTCTTTAAATGTCTTGAGGGCATCCACTATTTCACTTATGTTATGGGTTGGTATACCCATGATAACTTCTTCATCAGCTATTTCTGCATATTTACGTGAACCACTGCATCCAAGAGTCATATTTGGCACTCCACGTTCGACTACAGCAGCCACAGCATCGGCACAAAGTGATTGAATACCTGAATAATCACTGGAGATTCTACCTCCTGTCAGGCGCAGGTAGGCTTGACTGACTCTTAAAGCCTGTTTTGGGGTAAGCACAATAATTATTACATCTGGTTCAAATTCTGCAGATTCTAAAGGTGAATATATGGAAGCATAATACTCTTTTGATAATTTTGGTACTGCACTAACAGTTTCCATGGCGCCTTCAGCAGTATCATAGTTTCCCAGCTGATGGTACATTTTACCGGTGGCAACGCTTTCAGGCAATGGTTCGATTCCCATTACTCCTGCTCCACCTTTACACAGGTGCTCTGCTGAAGTAGCGTAGCCTTTATTGCCGTTTATTCTGGAATTTTGGACAAATTCACAGTGTCTTTTCTTTTCATTCATTTTAAAGTAGCCTGCTGGTATTTCATCAGCGGATTTTACTAGTTTTACAGCTACAGGACTCCCTTTTAATCCTAAAAGTTCCTTTAATTCTTTTACCAGTTCTTCATAGGTCATGCTTAATCCTCCAGTATAATAGAAACATTATTATAATGTTTTATACTTTATAGTATAACTATACTGTATAGTATAATTAGTAGTATATAAACTTTGTCATTATCAAACAAAAAGTAGTTATTTGATATTTAACGTGCTGGGCAGTTTATAAAAAAAAATCGCTCATCTCCAAGATATAGTGCGTTGTTTTAATATTATTTTAAGGGCTTTTTCTAGCCAGTTTATTCCATTATTAAAGGTGAATTGGAAAAATTTCACGTAAGTATTAAGATTTTTCTTTGAAACACCTCTAAACATGTTTAAGAAAGGTCTTAATAAAGAATGTCTGTTTTCAGCATTATTAACGTGATTTTCACCGTCTGCATATTCTTTTTCAGAATGGTTGATAATATGATGTTCTTTGACCTGATGATGCTCTTCTAGCTTGGAATAGATTGTATAATCGTCTGTAAATAATTTAACAGGCTTAATACAATGTTTTTCAAGTTTTTCTTGTATTAATTGTTTGGAAAGGTTTTTTTCTACTGAAAGAATGGTTTTACCTGTTTTTCTTTCGACAATAGTGATTACTGGAGGTTTATCTTCTTTGCAAGTTCCTCTTCCTCTACGTTTAAGTCCTCTTATCCTTGGATCGTTTTTTTAAACCTTCAAAAATCATGGATTTTTGATGCCCGAAAATCTTCGATTTTCGACGGCTTTTTGCCCTGCTGATTGATACATTTCGTCTATTTCGACCTCGTCTGATAAGATTGGATCCTTAGTTTTTTCAGCTAAATTTTCCCGGAAATCTTTTGCTAAATTGTAAATACTTTCCCATTTATGCCCTAATTCTTCTGATAAACGTTTTATACTTTTATTATCCAGGTTAATCAGAATGTAGAACATTTCACCCATTGGAAGTTTTTTATTGGCGAAAGTGGTTCCTGTAAGATCGCTGAAGTTGGATCCGCAATTGTTACAAGAGTAACGTTTAGTTTTACCCTGAACACCACGGTTTTGTATGGATAATGAGTTACATTTAGGACAATGAACACCATCAGACCATTTTAAACCTCTAAAAATCTCCATAAATATTTGCACTAACTTCTGGACATGAGCGAAAAAAATAATAAAATTAAATACCACGGTACATAATATTTATATAAGTTGTAATTTATACTATATAGTATAAATATTATCAAATTATCAATCTGAGGTAAAGTGCATGGAAGAAATATCAGACACAGAACGATTAATTATATCATACATCAAATCTCATCCGCCTGAAGAATGTATGCTGGATAAAATAACCAGAGGTACGAGCAGGAGCAGGGCTACAGTACTCAAATACCTTGGAATATTACATGCAAAGGGAATATTGGATTACTATTTTGTGGGCAGGAGTAAACTATGGACTTTGAAGCAGGAAATGGAAAAGAAAGCTACCATAAAGTCAGAATCTATTAAACCTGAAATACAACAAGATACAAGCGAGCTGGCATCTAGGGCTTCGAAGCTACATACATTAATGTCAAAAGAACTGAGCCTTAAAAAGTCAATTGATTACCCTGACACCATAGTATTTACTATAAACACATATAATGATATAGTAGCCACTAATGACACATTTAACACGTTTTTCCCGGGAAAAAGAAATCTGCGTGAAATAATATTGCCTGAACAGGTAGTTATGTTCGAGAACGCCTTGCACTCGTTAAATTTAGATAATACTATTGCCATTGAGATAGATTTAATGGAAAAACCAGGGGTGTACAGGCCATACAAGCTGTCGCTGCAGTCCATTGTAGATAATGAGGATATTACTGGTACAACTATTATAGGAGAAGAGCTTTCGCAATTTAAACGCACGAAACGCGAGCTGGAAACGCTGTTAACTATAACTCAGGCTGCAGGCTCGGCACAAAATGAAGAGCAGCTTATGAAAGAAGTGGCAAAAGGCATCAATGATTTAATTTTGTGTAAATACTGTATCGTATTCTTGAAGGATGGTAAAAAGCTGCGTTCTGCTTATGAGATACCTGCTACACTAGCCGGAGATAAAATACTCCCATATATCAATGGATTCACCGAAAAAAGCATGGATTCACTGGAGACTATATCAGCTAGGGATGGTAATTATTATCTTGAAACAATTAAATCTGAGCTGGGGGATACATCAATTACCATGATGCTGGCAGTCCCAATTATCGACGAGGATACTGCAATTGGAGTTATAATCCTGTTAACTACATTAAATTCAGTTAGCTCAATCAATATCGAGAATGTGGAAATGGCGGCTGATGAACTTGCAGGTTATCTTAAAATACAGAGGTTAAGTAATGAAAAAGAGGAATTTGCCAATACTTTACTTGCTATGAACCGTATTTCAGACATTCTAAACTCTGTTACTGCTGAAGATGAGATGCTTGAAAGATCTGTGACATCTACTGTAGATTCCCTGGGCTTTGAAATGGGATGTATATATCTTACTGACGATGAAGAAGAATTAACATTAAGAGTACATAAGAATCTGCCTGAAAACCTTAGAAAAATGTGTATTACAGGCATGTTTAAGGATCTTTTTAGTAAAGCACTTGAAAAACAGAACTTGATGTACATTACATCTGAATCTGAAGAATATGGTTTTCTTGATCCTGCTATTAGGGAAAGCGGCATAAAAACACTATTAATATTGCTCATTAAAAGTGGTAATAAGATAATTGGGCTTTTAAATATGGGAAGCAGGCAAATAAAGGCCTATAATGAAGTTAGTCTTGAAAATTTGGGTTCAATAGGTTTACAGCTTGGTTTAGCCCTTGAACGGTCAAAATTAGCGATTAAACTTAAAGCAGAAAAATGAGAAAAAAAGAAGATAGAAAGTTTTAAAATGCAACTTTAATTGCATTGTTAAAATTCAAGAATTTTGACGGTACATCGAAATCCTCAAAAAATCTGTCAAATCTCTCAAAACCTAGAGAAACTTTGTTTTTCAGGTCTCAAAATCAGAGATTAGAGAAAATGCATAGCATTTTCTAAAACTAAATCTTAGTTTCGATGACACCATCAAAAACTAGGACAGCATCGCCTTCCATAAATGCCCCAAGTGCAGTGTCCTTTTCATAGACCTCAATTTTAAGATAGCCTCCTGGAAGGTGAACTAAAACCTCATTATCAAGCTTAGAAAGCTTAAATCCAGCAATGACACATGAAATAGCTCCAGTACCGCATGCAAGAGTAACACCAGCCCCACGTTCCCATGTAATCATGTTTATTTCATTTTTACTCAATATTTCAACAAAATGAACGTTAATTTTTTGTGGAAATGCCTCATGTGCTTCAATTACAGGACCAATTTCGTTTAAAGGAAACTTTTTAATAAATATATAAAATTTGTAGTTTTAGGAGAAAAATCAGAAATTTCAGGAGTGATAACATGGAAGAACAAAAACCCCGTCCATACCGATTTACAGAGGCAGTAGGTGAAGGATTGAGCAGCTCATTCCAAAATTTAGCATCAGAAACGTTAAAAGAAGGTGCATTATCTTCAAAAGAAAAATCAATAATAGCACTAGCGTGCGCAGTGGCCGTTAAATGTGAACACTGCGTAAAAGCTCATAAAAAGAGTGCTTTGGCTGCTGGTGCAAGTATGGATGAGATTCTCGAGGCAGCTGCAGTTGCAGGCATGGTTTGCCTAGGATCAGGTTTTACATTTGCTTCTTTCATTTTAGATGATTGAAACAATTCAATCCATAAATTTCTATTTTAAATTTATGGTTTTGTAGTTTTAAAATGAATTTTCTCATTTTTACAAATCATCTTAACTGCCCTGTGAGCACTTGTCGCTGCTCCAAATAGACCACCGCCAGGAGAAACCCACTGGCCAGCCATATAGAAGTTAGATAATCCTGGAAGAGTTTGGGGCATTTGAAGAGTGTTTGTCTTCTTTGTAAATAGCCAGCCTTCATAGGAACCTTTCCAGTTCCCAGTATAGCGGACAAATGTTAACGGTGTAGCCACGTCAACTACTTCAATTTGTTCTTTAATATCGAGATATAGTTCCAAAAGAGCACTGATCACAGATTCTTCAATATTCTTCTTTTCAGCAAGGTATTCTTCATCATTTAATCCAACCCAGTAATCATAGTTAGTTTCTAAAATAATAGTAAAAGCTGTTTTTCCTTCCGGAGCCAATGTAGGGTCGAAACTATGGTTTCTTAGTACAATATGGTCTATTTCATTACCTGTTATTGTAATAGGTTTTTTCAGAGAAAACGATAGAACATGGGGCTCATGGGAGTAATCTTGATTAACTCCCAAAGAGATAAAGACAATTGGAGGGAATAATTCTAAACTATCATAGAAACTTCTAATTTTATCATCAATGTATTCTCCGTTTAGCCAATTAAATATAGTACTATGACCATCTGCAGCCGATATTATTATATCTCCTCTTTCTTTGGTACCATCTGATAATTCTATGCCCACTGCACGATTTTCTTCCACTAAAATTCGTTTTACCTGGGATTTGTATGAAATTTCACCACCCAAATCTAAATAACGCTGTTCAATGGCTTTAGCCACGGGCAAGGATCCGCCTATTGGATAACCTGAATATCCACCCCCCATTTGAGCTATTTCCATCGTACAGAATGCTGTAGTCTGATCATGCCAATAAAATGCCATTTCAAACAATTTTCTTAAAGTCGGATTTTTAAATTTAGCTGCCATCTCCGAAAGAGGTAAGGAATATTTTTTCCACAGTCTCAATGAAGGTAACATTCTTAAAATGTCTAAAAATCCCATATCTATAGGTAAATCCATAGAACCAAGTTTTTTAATGTCTTTAGTGAAGTTTTTAATCAACTTTTCATCTTCTTTGGAAAAAGTGAGCATTTCTTCCTGTAATTTATCTGGATTAGTATAAGTAACGAATTCGTTACCTTCCTCGTCTATCACTTTGATTCCATATTCGTGGGTTATGAAATCCCTACCCTGGACTATGCCAAGTTCTTCCCAGATATCGTAAACATTACTCTTGGGAGAGCTTCCTGTTATCCAGTGAACACAAAGATCAAATGTGTAACCCTTTCTTTTCCAGGCTGTACAAAGACCTCCTGGTTTGTTATGCATCTCAAACATTTTACTTTTAAAACCATTCATCTGTGCATAGCAGCCAGCAGCCAGACCAGCTATTCCTGCACCGATGATAATAACAGATTTAGCCATTAAAACGCCTCTTTTAAAAAAATAATACTATCTTTTATCATTGATTATGAGATTTTATCTACTTTTTTAACTCAAGAGTATATTCACAGTATTCATCACCTTCACACATCCTTTTACTGAAACTCTGTGTGTATTTAGGGTTTAGTTCCTCTACAGCACTGGTTGAATAGACCTGGCAGATATGTGGCATGGTTATAATGGGAGTTCCAGTTTCTTTATGGACGTTAAGGTTAGGACAGTCAGTTATACGCTCAACGACCCGATCATTGGTTGCTTCTAAGGTTTCGTACTCCATTTTTCCTAGAAGAATCATTCCAATGATTCCGTAAGCATCATTGACTTCTATAGCATTTTCAGTAGGTAAAACCAGTGTATCAGCAATTTCTTTTATTTGTTTCCCTCCTTCGGCCCAGATTGCCTCTTCTACTTGTGAAACAACCTCTTCATCCAGTATTTGTCTGAAAGTCATGCCATAACCTATAGACAAACTCAAGGCAGTTTTTGTTGCAATTTCCCACCTTACCTCTGCAGGTATATCCTCTAATTCCATATATATCACCTCAAAAATTTTTTATTTTTGTGGTTCGGAAATTACATATCTTCGATTTCTAATTTTCTCAACCTCAAAAATTTTTTATTTAAGAGCATTATCTAAGCCTTATCTTCTGGAAGGACTTTATGAGTGGATCTAACTATTAATGTAGAAGCCACGTTTAAATAGTGTTCTGGACTAATTTTATTCTGTTTCAAGAGCATTTTTTGTTCTGTAGTAGGGGTGAAAGCGTTTCCCCATGCCATTCTGTTATATATAGCTGTGGTGACTGGATCCAAATCTTCAGGTATGGTTCCTTCTTTTATACCCTGCCTGTATGCCTCAGCCATCATCTGCACCATCTCATTGGTTACCTGCAGAAATTCCTGAACATTGGGATCTTCTGGATCCTGGACTTTCATTTGATAGAGTTCAGTTATGGCCTTCCATTTCTGAGAATTTCTCATAAAAAAACTCAACTGGTGCCTGTCCCATAGCTCTGACCTTTTCTGAACCTGTTTCGTAAAGATCCATTTTTTCTTTCATGCATTCATTCGCTTCTTTATTGAGTTTTGCATTTATCGCAGCCAGTAAGCTTTCCTTATTTTTAAAATAGAGATATAGAGTTCCCTTGGCTACATCTGCTTCCTTTGCCACCTGATCCATGGTCATTTTTTCCATCCCTTTTTCTGCAACTATTTTCTCAGCAGCATCCAGCATAGACTTCCTCTTTTCTTCTTTCTTACGTTCCATTCTCGTGCTCATGTTATCCCTGATAATACTGTATTTAATTTTTTATTTCGCCTGCAACCATGTCATTCAATCCCTTTTATCTGCAAGTTCCCATCTAAATTATTATTTTATATTTCACCAATATCTTCATTTATGAATAATAGTCAATAATGGCTATTAGTCATTAATAATAATTAAAATTTTCTATATATTAAGTAGCGATATCATTAACAAATTTTTAATTTTTTAGAAAATTAAAGCCTTAATTTGCGTATATATTACTAATAATAACTAAATTTAATTATATGAATGAATAATATCCCAAAATACTTTGAAAGCGATATTAATGATAAAAATAGATGTATAAAAATCAGAATTTAAAAAAAAAAACATAAATTAATTCAAAAAAGTAGTTTAATATAATTTAAGTAAATATCAGAGGATTTTAACATCCTTTGATATTTAATTCTTTTACTTTGTCTATTTCTTCCTGGCCAACAGGTATTTCAACCACTACAGTCCCGTGACACGGTTTCGTATAAGGAAACAGAATTGTACCTTTTTCTTCATTGATACCTATTGATATTGGAGGTATTATGATTCTATGAATTTAGAGCTGCATCAGATTTTATTATTTATTTATGAACTAAATGAAAAAATTACCAAAAAATAAAAATTTTTTAATAAAAGTTGTTCCCATAATAACTATAGAAAGATAGATAAAAAAATTAAATCACATTTTTCTAAAAGATATGGTTTTAAATAATAATTAAACTCTAAAACACAAGATCCTGTGGTTTCTGTAAATTTACATGAGGAATAAGAAAGGGTAAAAAGGGAGTGAAATTATGGATGAAAAAAGCAAAAAAATTGATAGAAGTGGCATGAGAAACATTGATTGGTGGCCAGAACGATTGAATCTAGATATTTTACGCCAGCATTCCTCGAAGTCTGATCCCATGGGAGAGAATTTCAACTATGCTGAAGAATTCAAGAGTCTTGACTTAGATGCCTTGAAAAAGGACCTTCATGAACTCATGACGGATTCACAGGACTGGTGGCCGGCGGACTTTGGCCACTATGGGCCTTTATTCATCCGTATGGCCTGGCACAGTGCTGGTACTTACCGGATTGGTGATGGGCGTGGTGGGGGAGGAAGCGGTAGCCAGCGCTTAGCCCCTCTAAACAGTTGGCCAGACAATGCCAACCTTGACAAATCAAGGCGACTTTTGTGGCCCATCAAACAGAAGTACGGCCGGAAAATATCCTGGGCAGATTTGATGATTCTTGTGGGAAATGTCGCCCTGGAATCCATGGGGTTTAAAACTTTTGGTTTTGGTGGCGGTCGTGAAGACATCTGGGAACCAGAGAAGGATATATACTGGGGTTCCGAGAGTGAGTGGCTTGGAGATGAGCGTTATACTGGTGATCGTGAACTTGAAAATCCCCTGGCTGCTGTTCAGATGGGTTTAATTTATGTTAACCCGGAAGGCCCTAATGGCAAACCAGATCCGGTTGCTGCTGCTCGGGATATCAGGGAAAGCTTTGCTCGTATGGCCATGAATGATGAGGAGACAGTGGCCCTAATTGCAGGGGGCCATACCTTTGGTAAAACCCACGGGGCTGGCGATCCATTATTGGTGGGCCCTGAACCAGAAGCAGCTCCTATTCAGGAGCAGGGTCTGGGTTGGAAGAGTAGTTTTGGCACTGGAAAAGGCAATGACACCATCACCGGCGGTCCGGAAGTTATCTGGACCAACACTCCTATTAAATGGGACAATAACTTCTTCCGGATATTATTTGAATTTGAATGGGAGCTGACAAAAAGTCCGGCCGGTGCCTACCAGTGGAAGCCTAAGGGCGATACAGGTGTCGATACTGTTCCAGATCCTCATGACTCTTCAAAACGTCGTACTCCGGGCATGCTGACCACCGACCTCTCCTTACGGTTTGACCCGGCCTATGAAAAGATCTCAAGACGTTTCTATGAGAACCCGGACCAACTTGCAGACGCATTCGCCCGGGCCTGGTTTAAACTTACCCACCGTGACATGGGCCCACTGACACGCTATCTTGGCCCAGAGGTACCGGAAGAGGAACTCATCTGGCAGGACCCCATCCCTGCAGTCAATCACGAATTGATTGATGAAGAAGACATCAAAACCCTGAAGGCCAAAATGCTGGATTCTGGTCTGGCAGTTTCAGAGCTGGTTTCCACCGCCTGGGCATCGGCATCAACCTTCCGTGGCTCAGACAAACGTGGTGGTGCTAATGGTGCCCGTATTCGCCTGGAACCTCAAAAAAATTGGGAAGTGAACCAACCAGCCCAATTAGTAAAAGTGCTGGATATACTTGAGGGCATCCAGAGCGAATTTAACCAGGCCCAGTCAGGCGACAAGATGGTCTCTCTGGCAGATTTAATTGTTCTGGCTGGCTGTGCAGGGGTGGAGCAGGCTGTGAAAAATGCCGGTCATGATGTAAAGGTACCCTTCACACCAGGACGCATGGACGCCTCACAGGAGCAAACTGATGTGGACTCATTTATCTATCTGGAACCGATTGCAGATGGTTTCCGCAACTATCAAAAGACCCTATACTCAGTTAAAGCTGAAGAGTTGCTGGTGGATAAAGCACAATTACTAACATTGACTGTTCCTGAAATGACGGTTCTAATTGGAGGCTTACGTGTCCTGAATTCCAACTTTGAACAATCCTCTAATGGGGTATTCACAGAAAAACCCGAAACCCTTACCAATGATTTCTTCGTGAACTTGCTTGACATGGGCACCGTATGGGATGCATCGGCAGAAGACGAAAATCTGTTCGAGGGTCGTGACAGATTAACAGGCGAACTCAAATGGACCGGGACCCGTGTAGACCTCATCTTTGGCTCGAACTCCGAACTCAGGGCATTGGCAGAAGTTTATGCATGTGATGACTCCTCTGAGAAGTTCATAAACGATTTCATAAGGGCCTGGGACAAGGTCATGAACCTGGACCGGTTCGATCTGTCCTTATCTTAAAAATGCCGATTTTTTATATAATTAAATTTTTTTAAAACATTTTTTTTTTCTCTAGTTTCCAATAGAATATGAAAAATTTTACATCCCTCTAAAAAGCAAAACTCCTGAGCCACAAAAATTCATATCCCCGAAACTTTGCTCTTAAATATTCTAGCAAATCTCTGGTGTATGGATTACCAAAACAAATTTTCATCTATAGCTAACCCTTATTTTAATTGCATTGACGATGAAAAATTCATGACATTTGGAGTATGTATTAAAAATACTGTAAGAATCCTTCAACATGATCAGGCTTTACAAGATGAGATGATATATGCTCTTTTAGATATATAGATAATCTCACTCATTTTACACCAAAACAAAAGGCATTACTACATTAAGATGTAATTGATGTCATGGATCAGCTATATCCTGATATAACTGATAAAAAATAATAAATTCATTTATTAACTCACAAATTCATAGTTTAAGTCCTAAAAATCGTAAAAAAGCCATTTCATTTATCAAAAAATATAATTTATAATTTTTACAGGATATTCCGGGTCGGTAAAGAACATTAATCATTTTTTTCGCCCGATATAATAAAATCCATTGGATATATGTCCATTCATGGTATTATAAACTCTTTTTTCAAATACTAAAGGCTTGAAACTTTCAGTAAGTTTTAAAATATGTTCAGTAGTATGATGTCTGAAAACTGCACCTTCTGGGAGCTTAAAAACTCCATAAATATTGTAATCTGATTTATATTTCTGGTAACGATCCTTATTTCTCTGGGCCTGGTTTAATAGATAATCATTGACATATAATATTCCACCTTTTTTTAAAACCCGGGAAATTTCAGATATTAATTCTATCTGATCATTATCATGATAAATGGAGGTTAAAACCGCAAGCAATATCACCACATCAAATTCACAATCACCACAGGGTACTTTTTCACCATCAGTTTTTATCAAATCCAAATCTGGATAAAGTCGCAGCCCCCGGTTGATCATACCCTGGGAATAATCAATGCCTGTTAAATTATGGAATCCTTTACTTTTTAGTTCAGCCAGGGTCCTTCCATAACCACAACCCACATCCAGAATACTCATATCCCTGGAGACATATTTTTCAAATTCAGCAAACTGGAAGGGGGTGGGGAATTCTTTTTCTTCAGTTACCTCATCCCAGTAATGTTTTTGATCAGGATTATGCACACCAATACCTCCTTTTATTCAATATTAATATCATCTTTTCTGGCAAATATCTACAATTTTTATATATACGGGGGGTTTTTTTTTAACTTTTTTAATCAGACCTATGGCATGGATCTGGCCCATACCGTATAGTCACAGATATTGCACCGGGCTCGAGAAGAAGCTATCCTCAGGCATTTGAAAAGTACCCTCATTTAGATAGGGAATGAAAATATTTTTATAAGATGAAGCCAAATTTTAGTTAAGCAGATTATTAGCCGGGATAGTCTAGCCTGGTAAGGCGCAAGACTGGAAATCTTGTGGAGCTTTGCTCCGCCTGGGTTCAAATCCCAGTCCCGGCGTTTTTATTATTTTTCATGACTCATGGCTTTAATATCAATGCTTAAACTATTCCATATAAATTCCACAGTTATGCTCATACCCTTACCCGGGTATCCTCAGTTTATACTCCTGCCAAAATACTAATATCCAGTAAACCTTTGAACATAATGAAGGGTTATGTTCTGTCAGATCACCGGTATGATTTGTTATATAGTCCACTATTTGCTCTTATTTTTAGAAGAAATGGCATGGTTTATTAAAAAGGAGTACAAAATAGCAAATATGGCAAAAAATATTCTAAGTTTAGCTTCTTTTTAATTATGATATTTATTAAAGGAAACCTATATGGTTGAAGAAGATATAATTTATATTTTACATAATTGATGCCGAGATAGTCTAGTCTGGTAAGGCGCAGGATTCGAAATCCTGTTGAGCTATCGCTCGTCCTGGGTTCAAATCCCAGTCTCGGCGTTTATTTCTTAATAAGATTATCCTGGAAAAACTAGGGGCTGATTTTTTCTCTTTAGTTAAATTCTTTAAATCAGGGCAAGGCAAAAAATATTAACTGGAATCCACATATTATTAATGTGATTTAAATGGAAATTAAGGAAAAAAGCACAGAAAAGGTAAGAGTAGTCTACCGAATGTGCCGGGGAAGCTACCAGAAAATTCCAGACTATATTCAGGAGGTAGGCCTCTGGCTAATGGAAAAAAATCTAACCATGACGGGCATGGTATATGGAACCTACTACAACTCTCCAGACGAAGTCCTGGAAGATGAACTTGAGTATGAAATTGGGTTTTCATTTAAAGGGAAAGCTTCCAGCGATGATAAATTTATGATTAAGGAAATAAAGCCCCAAAATGTAATAAGTGCTATTCATAAAGGCCCTTATACTGAGGTGGGGCCGGTTATCCATGGTCTGGCAGACTATGCTATAAAAAATAGTTATGAAATAGTGGGGCCTGTTACTGAAATTTATCTCAATGATCCCTCTATGGAAAAACCAGAGGACTTGCTAACTGAAGTTCAGTTCCCGGTTTCTAAAGAGTAGAAACAAAAAAAAATCTCTTTTATTTTTTCTATTTAAAAAAATTCAGAATTCTGGCCAGATTTGTGCATAGGTATATAATATTAGGGGGACATATAAACCTATAATTATTATATATTAGCTCCTTATTTTTCATAATCGGGAAAACTTAATTTTTATTATTTATAGGGCTAAATAGTCAAAATTTATTAGTAAATTTAGGAGGATGAAAATGCGTAACCTGGAAAAATTAACCTCCTTTAAAGAATATTTACCATTAAAAACCAGAAAATCAGGGGGAAAAACGGTAGGTTTACTGGTAGATGGGCCTAATATGCTTAGAAAGGAATTTAATCTTGATCTAGAAACTGTTAAAGAATTAATTGGAGAAAGTGGAAATATTAAAGTTGGTAAAGTACTTCTAAATCAATATGCTTCTGATAAACTTATTGAGGCTATAGTTAATCAGGGATTTTCTCCATTAATTGTAGCAGGGGATATTGATGTTCAACTGGCAGTAGAGGCTTTTGAACTTATTTACAATCCTCATATTGATATTATTGCTCTAATGACTCGAAATGCTGATTTTTTACCATTATTAAATATTGCCAAGGAAAAAGGCAAACAAACCATACTGATTGGAGCGGAGCCGGGCTTAAGTATAGCTTTGAAAAACTCAGCCGATAGTACTATTGTCTTTGATTCTCAGAAAACTCATAAGAATATTTAATTTAATAGGCTCCTTAACTTAATTTAAATAGCAATTAATTTAGTTAAAACAGCTTTAAAATAGGAAATTTATTTAATATTCTTTAATTCATTTTCAATTCACTTAACTTGAGAATAGTGACCAAAATACATAAGTTCATGTTGTTAAATAATCCTTTAATTATATTTTGAATCAGTGGAACTATAGAATTTGCTGATAAAAAATTTAATTAGATAACTGATTAAAAAAAGAAAAAAATAACCCCTAAATAAAGGGGATATAGGTTAATTTAGTTTTAATTTTCCATGGACTCTAATTTTTCAGGGAAATATGTATCAACTACGTATTCCAATCCGTATTTAGAAAAAGACTGCTGTTCTGCTTTTTTACCAATTTTAAGCATTTTTTTAATTTCAGTTTTCCAGGCTTCATCCCGGTATCTAGGATCTTTCAATAGTTCCTTCAAACGCAGCACATCAATATCCTTTAAGGGATCGGTGGGAAGGTCATAGTTAATGATATCACTGGCAGTAACTCCCAGGAATTTGGCATTGGGGGTGGCCAGTTGATGATTTACATGGGCCAGTTTAGCACTACCGGATATTATAACCATGGCGATGTGGAATCCCCATGGATCTCCGTCGTTACAGATGTAAACTGGTAATTTAAGTTCTTCATTCACTCTTTTCAAGAATCTTCGGGTTGCCCTGGCGGCCTGTCCTTTAAGTCCCACAATCAGGGTGTCAAATTTTTTGTAAGCCTCTTCCTGAACCATCCGGTGGAACATACCCATGGTTTCCACGGCAATAACCCGTTTTACATCATGATCTAAAAATTTCACATCATCAATGGTAGGGGATATGGTGTAACCTGATTTACCAGAACGCAGGGCATTTATTTCAATGTCGTCTTCTTGAAGTGTTATATTCCCATATACTGATGCTCCATCTTCTTCAGGCATCAGGCCCAGATCTTCCCGGGTCATACCCAGGGTGACTTCCAGGTCTTCTCCAATAATATTAGATTCCTGCTGGTCTCCAAATTCTACGTCCCACCCTTCAGATACATAGTATAACTCCCTCAAGGTAGCAGTTTTTTCCCTCTGCACCAGATCCTTACAAAAATTGGCCATGTAAACCATCTGACCAATCTTTTTAATTTGCTTCACATTACCCATAGAACGTTTACCATAACGATCTCCTAAGACATAATGACGTTTTTGTTCATCAAAAACAATATTGGAAGTACCTCGGGATGGTACCTGGATGTTAGGGACCTTGTTTTTAGTCACATCTTCAATGATACTGGTCCCTAAACTTTTAAGCTTGTTAGTGGCAATTTCTTTTTTATTCATCTAAAGTCTCCCCCAGTAGTTCTGCCTTGGCCCTTCGGGTTACCTTGGCCAGGACTTCTTCATATTCCGGAACTGAGGTACCTGCTAGATTGGCAGCTTCTCTAAGAATAACGGGTACATATGTTTCGAAGATTTTGGAACGCATTTCTTCTTCCTTAGCAGCTTTTTTAGCCCTCAAGTATTTTTGCATTTTCCGGGCTACTTTCATGGAAGATTGACGTACCTCATGTAAAATTTCAGGTTCAGGGGCCACACTTTGCTTTCCTGTGGAAAGGTAAGGCACATTGGTCGACACGATATTTACAAATACTGTCACCGGTGCGTTTTCCAGATCTTTTATACCATACCTCTTCCAGTCTATACTTTTTAAGGACTCCGTTATGGCACAGCTTCCCTGATCGAAGGTAAGCGGCACTCGGTTGGCAAAACGCATTATCTCTGCTTTTCGTTGTTCTCCAACTACTCTGCCCGCCTGCCCTCCATAGGCAATGGCTGCTTCGATAATAAAGGCCACTCCTCCTTTGTATGTAACCGGTTTTCTGGTGGTGGCAGTTACAAATTCTGGTTTTAATATTTCTATTAATCCTTTTTCAATTTGATCAGATCCGATAGGAATTAAACCAGATGTAGGGGGAGCCATAAAGTCCATTTTAGCGAATAATTCCACTATTTTCTCTGCTTCATCCCATTTCATATCTTTTGGACGTTTATTGAGGTCAATTCCAGTCATTTCTTCAATTTCATTAACCCTTTTGGTGGACATTCTGGATAGAGAACTGGTGAGTAAACTTCTGAAACGACGCTTATCCGTATGTTTGGCCATGAAAATAAGATCATCTGCTGTGACTCCCCGGGGGTGAGGTAAAACTTCTTTAGGAAGAGGAGGAATGATTTCTGTAGCTCTATTAAATATATACTTATGGCCGGTAGGGTCCCTGAATGTTATTTTAGCATGAGGGTTAGCGATCATGGTTCTTCGGATGTATTCAAAGGCGCCCTGTTCGGATAAGGAGTAAGAAACATCTTTAAACTGCAATTCAATACATACTCCTGTTTCAGTAACTTCAACTTCTTTTTTATCCAGTATAAGTCCCTGATTAGTTTTAACATCCATTTTAAGGGTCATCTGAACGCCCTTAAGCTTACCATTCTCTTTATATCCGGAGATGATTTTTGCCGGCTTACCAGTGGTCATCTGTGAAAGCAAAACACATCCACTACAACCTAAACCCTGCTGACCTCGGGATTGGATATTCCTGAATTTTGATCCGGCAAACATGGTACAAAATACTCTGGTTACAAAGTCTTCCGGGATCCCGGGACCATTATCGATATGTTTTAAAATATAATGATCTTTATCTACTCTCTGCAGATCAATTTTTATTATAGGGAGTATACCTGCTTCTTCAGCAGCATCAAAACTATTGGTTATTAATTCATGAAAAACAATTGTAAGCGATCTTATTTTACCTGAAAATCCCAGCATTTGCTTATTTTTTCGGAAAAATTCTGATGCAGTTAGTTCTTGAAACTCTTCAAAGAGTTCTCCAGCTTGTCTAGCCAAAATTACCCTCCTCACTCTTTTTTATTATTTATAATTAACTATGATCTAATCTTTTCCCAGTAAAAAAAATATTATATAGGGTGATTAATTTTTATATATGTATACCAATTAGATCTGAATATAATTAACTAATTAGCTCTATTAAAATACTTGCATTTAAAACTAATTAAATTAATGGTTCATTACTCACATTATTTTAATTGAATAGTTTCCTGGAATGCCTTCATTTTCATGTCCTGTTTTTTCTTTTCCATGAAAGCATATACTGATTTGTGGCGGGAACCATTTAAAATCATTTCAACGGCTTCTTTAGCTATCATCAATCTTTCTAAATCTCCGATTAAAGAAACAGTTTTTCCATAAACTGACATGTCCACATCAGTCATTTCTTTAATGATTTGACGAGTTCGACCATCTCTACCAATTATTCGTCCTTTTTGCCGCGCTATAGCTTTTTTAGACTTACCCACATAATCATTAAGTTTGATTACAACCAGGGCCATGTCATCATTCAGAAGCCGAAGAGAAATTTCTGGATTAAAACCTCTACCTATGGCCTTTACAATACTCCGTGTTTTCCAGGCAGATAAAGGGTCTTCCATTTCTTCCTGAGGGGTTATGGAGACATTACCTGCTTCACTATCTATATCCAGTTGAGTTTGACTTAATTTTTCTATATGTTGCTTTACTTCTCCTTTTTTCCCTATTAATACTCCTACTCGTTCCCGGGGAATTTTAAGATATTCTGTGGTGGGCATAATTTTCACCTCGATGAAATTTTTAGTTTATTAAATTAATTGATGAATATATTAATTTTGGCATATTTTCATTTTCTGCCCTTTTTTTGGGGCTAAAAAAGTATAATTTTTTTTATAAAATTTAAGATTTACTTAAAATGGATTTAAAACTCTTTTTTAGATTATTAAATCAATTCATGAGAATATATTATGTAAATAACGCATTATAAATTTTACTTGATTTTTAACCTAAAATTTTCTGCTTCACCTCTTCATGGGACGCAGAAACACCAAATTTTTTAAAATCAATGATAATATTATCGATATCCCTTTCTAAAAGTTCCCGGGATATGGGATGATCTACTACAACCGACTGGGACATATCAATAATCACCATTTCTTCATTGTTATTTAAAATATTAAAACCAGATAAATCCCCATGAACCAGTTTAGCATCATGGTATAACTTTTTCATGGAATTTACCACACTTTCAAATGCCTTTTCTGGATTTTCAGGAGCTTTATTCCTTAAAATAGGGGCAGCATTACCATCTTCATCCCCGATAAATTCCATAATCAGAACATTATTTTGGGATAGAATAGGATCTGGAACCACAATCCCTGCTTCCGAGGAACGTTTTAGGTTTCTATATTCTTTATTAACCCATGCATAAACTAATTGTCGTTTATTGGTAGTCCTAACTCGAAATCGAGGATCTCCCTGGATATAATACTGCATCTTTTTAAAATCAGAAGTATTGATACGATAAATTTTAACTGCCAGGAAATGGCCATCTTCATGAATCCCCTTTAAAACATTGGCTTCTTTCCCGGTACTTATGGCTCCATTTAAAATGTTCAAATTTCCACTGTTGGCCATTTTATACAGGGTTTTAAGAGTCTGCTGGTCAAATATTTCACTTCCCACAGTTCGATCTTCAACACTTTTAAGGCGTTTTTCTGAGAGCATTTTTCTAAGGTCTTGATCTGCTCGGGATACTTTAGGGTCCATGTACTGCTTTCCTTATAAATTTAATCATAATAAATATATAGATATCACATTTAAAAGTGAATAATAGAAATCATATGTAATTCAGGATTTAATATTACATCAGGGGAATTAAATTAGTACTATGATGAATTTTAATGAATGAAGAATTCTATTTGATTTTATTAATATTCAGGGAATTAATTGAAAAAAAGATTCATTGGTTAAAGGGTTAAGTAACCTCTTTTTTCTAACCAGTTTGCTTCATTTCTAGTATATCTCCAAACAACATCTGCTTTTTCATCGCTTTGGAATTCCCATGGTTTTACCAGAACCACATCTCCTTCACGGATCCATATTCGTTTTTTCATCTTCCCGGGTATACGGCCCAGTCTTAATTTTCCATCGGTACAACGAACTCTCAATTTACCATGCCCTAATATTTGCTCTACCACAGCAGGAATTTCTCCTCTACGTGGGGTTCTAACTCTTCTTGGTTCTTGGGGTACATATCCTCTACTCAAAAACTCTCCTCCTAATTTTATAAAAATTTTTATATAAATAATCTATTCAATGTTAGTACAGATTTAATAATTATAAGATTCCTAACTTATATAATGATTTATATAACGCGTATCTTATTTCAATTTATCCCGCCTTTAGGAAAATTTACTTTATTATACCAGATAATTTTTCTAATTAGTAGCAAATTCATACTTACAGGAGAACTAATAATGGGAACTGAGTTTTTAAAAATAATCGATGTTTCAAAGGCACATAATGTGGTAAAAAATATATTTAAGAGACTTTATATTCCATTATCTGAAAAAATATCTTTAAATGAAGCTTTATTTAGAGTTTTAAGTCATGATATCCACGCTAATATGGATTTACCTCCATTTGATCGGTCTATTATGGATGGCTATGCTGTTAAATCTCAGGATACATTCGGTGCCACTGAAGAAAATCCTGCCATACTAAAACTTTTGGAAGTAATCAGGGCAGGAAGCATTCCTAAAAAAGAAGTCAAAGTGGGATTTTGCAGTGAGATAACTACAGGGGCCCCCATACCTACTGGAGCTGATGGGGTTATAATGGTGGAATTCTCCCAAAAAAATGAAGAGGACATAAAACTATTTAATAGTTCATACCCTGGTCAATACATTGCAGCAAGGGGTTCGGATATTAAAAAAGGGGAACTGGTACTTAAAGAGGGAACAATTTTAAGCCCTGACAAAATTGGGGTTTTATCGGCACTGGGATATTCTGCAGTGGAAGTACGTTCTAAGCTTAAAGTGGCAGTAATTTCAACAGGAAATGAACTTATTCTCCCGGAAGACGATTTGGAATATGGTAAAATTTATGATGTGAATTCTTCTGCCTTGTACAGTGCCCTGGAATCTTATGGTACCTCTCCCATTTTAAAAGGAATAATCCCTGATGAATACACTGCCCTTAAAAATGCAATTAAACATTCTCTTGAGGATGCAGATTTAATAATTACCTCAGGAGGAACTTCTGCCGGGGCAGGAGATGTACTGAGTGAGGTTCTAGATGATATAGGGGAAGTAATGGTTCATGGAATTTCAATAAAACCCGGTAAACCCACTATAATTGGGGAAGTCAATAATAAAATGGTTATTGGCCTTCCTGGAAATCCTACTGCCGCTTTAATTGTCCTTGATGTTTTAATGGCCCCCTATTTAAAGAATTTTTCAGGATACGTGGCCCATTCCAAACCTTCAGACAAAATAAAACTTCCCATGGCGTCTAGATTTCACTCGGCACAGGGTAGAATGGAATATGTGCTGGTTAAGATATTAGAAGGTCAAGTTAATCCCATTTTAAAGTATTCTGGAGCTATAACTGGTTTAGCTGAAGCTGATGGTTATATAAAAATTTCTAAAACAACTGAAATGATTCTGGAGGGTGATTTGGTAGAGGTTTCCTTTTTTGATGATACAATTCATTAATAATTAATGCCTTTTTTATCATTTTAACTATCTTAACAATTTTAATCCTGATCTACGAATCATATTTTTTTTATAGTAGATGAAATAGAATCTTTTTCCATGTCACCCAACATGATTGCACTGAGTTTTTTAATTCTGGGATTAGTGTTAATTACAGGCAAGTGGATCCGGATAATGTCTACACCACTTCAAAAACTTTTTCTACCCAGTTCAATTATTGGGGGTTTTTTAGCCCTTTTTTTAGGACCTGAAGTTCTGGGAAATCTGGTTACCTGGCTGGGGTTTGGAAATTCAGTTATCTAATGGAATTTTCCCAGAGGAATTTTTATTGGTATGGGCTGCCTTACCCGGTCTTTTTATTAATATAATATTTGCTTCTTTGTTTTTAGGTAATAAACTGCCAAATATCCGTGAAATCTGGCGCATAGCCGGACCACAAATTGCCCATGGGCAAACCATTGCCTGGGGACAATATTTATTCGGTATACTGGTTACTCTGCTTATATTAACACCTTTATTTGCCCTGGATCCTATGGCCGGGGCTTTAATAGAATTGGATTTGAGGGAGGGCATGGTACTGCCGCCGGTATGGCTGGAACATTTGAAGAATTAGGATTTGCAGGCGGATCTGATTTAGCACTGGGACTGGCCACCATAGGTTTAATCTTTGGGGTGATTTTAGGAATTATCTTAATAAATTACGCTGTAAAAAAAGGTAAGACTGAAATTATTACCAATACTCGGGAAATATCTCTCAAAGAACAGGCAGGAATTGTTGAATTTGATAATAGAGTTTCTGCAGGTAAATTAACTACGAGAACAGAGTCTATAGAGCCATTATCCCTACACTTTGCCTATGTGGGGTGGCCATTGGATTGGGTTATATTATGCAACAATCCCTGGTTTTACTGGAAAATTTAACCTGGGGCCCTGTAACTGGAACTTATGTTTTAGAATTTATCCCTCTTTTCCCCTTGCCATGATTGGGGGAATTATACTGCAAATGTTTCTGGAGAAATATGATATTTAACCGCACTTTAGACCGGGATTTAATTGTGAGAATCCAGGGATTTTCACTGGACGTGTTAATTGTCAGTGCCATCGCTACCCTTTCACTGGGTATTATTGGAGAGAATCTGATACCCTTTTTTATTCTGGCCCTGGTTGGTATAACCTGGAACCTGGTTGCATTTATTTATCTGACCCCCCTTATGATTCCCACTTACTGGTTTGAAAGGGGTTCAGGAAACTTTGGGCAATCTATGGGTATGACTGCTACTGGAATTCTTTTAATGAAACTGGCCGATCGGGATAACGAGTCCCCTTCCCTGGAAGGCTTTGGATATAAACAATTACTTTTTGAACCAATAGTAGGTGGGAATTTTTACTGCAGCCTCTGTAGCTTTAATATTCCAATTGGGGCCGGTTATCGTACTTACCTTTTGCCTGATAATGCTCCTCTTCTGGCTGGGTATCGGGATATTTTACTTTAGAAAAAAATAGAAAACTCATTATCTGGTTAAAATATATTAAAAAGAATAGGATAAAATTACTATAATTTTATTTATTATCAAGAATATTTAAAATCTCATCCATACTATGGACCACTTTTTCTTCCTCAAGTTCTTTAATCTGGGGCCGCATAATCATAACCACATTCAGACCAAGTTCCAGTGCAGCAGCTAATTTAGAAGGAGTTCCACCGGCTTCCCCACTTTCTTTAGTGATTATCAGTGAAATCTTGTATTCCTCCAGTAATGCTTTATTAAAATTTTTACTGAAGGTACCCTGCATTGCTATTATGTGTTGTGGCTTAAGGCCTATTTCTAAACATTTTTCCACAGAATCAATTACAGGTAAAACCCTTACAAACACTTTATCAGGGTCATTGTGGGATATAACCTCATCTAATGTGGACACACCAGCCAGGTGCATTATATTGCCTTTAGTCATAGTGGAAGCTACCCGGGATGCTTCTTTAAATGATAAAGTCTTAATGATTAAAGGGTTATCCTGGATTTTAACAGGAGGTCGTTCAAACCGGATATAATATATTCCTGTAGCTTTAGATGCACTTATTGCATTTCTGGTGGCTTTCACTGCAAAGGGGTGGGTGGCATCAATCAGAACATCAATCTTTTTTTGAGAAATTAAATTTACCAATTCCTCTTTTTTAAGGCCTCGAGGCACTACTTCATGGGCCCCGGCATCTTTTGCCATCTGAGATCCATAGGATGTGGTAGTGGTGGCAGTAATATGTAGTTGGGGATTTTCATTAAGCTTACTTATAATATCAAAGGCGTCTCTGGTTCCAGACATTACCATGAAATTCATGTAAATTTCTCCACTATTTTTTCACTAACCAGAATCAGGGAAGATATCACAAATATTAAAACCCAGTCTACCATGGAAAGGGCAGTTGTACGGAATATATCCTGCAAAAAAGGCACGTAAATTACCATTAACTGAAGTAAAAATGATGCAGCAATAGCAATTATTAAAAAACGGTTTGAAAAACCAGTTTTGGATTTGCAGTTAAATACATTGAATATCTGGAACATGACAAATACAGTAAAAGCAACGGTTCTAGCTTGAATTTCGCTTACACCGATAGAAAGCTGGTATATGTACAAACTCAGTGTCCCTACTGCCATCACCAGGCCGGCAATTATAATACGAATCAAATTCTTACGGGGTAAAATATTTTCCTTATCTGGTTTACGGAGCATGATATTTTTTTCCGCAGGTTCCACTCCTAAAGATTGAGCCGGAGGACCATCCATTATTATATTTATCCATAAAATCTGGATAGGATTGAATGGAATAGGGAGATTCAATACTGAGGCTGAAACAATGGTCAGAATGGCCCCTACATTGGTTGAAATCTGAAACTTTACAAATCTTCTAATATTATCAAAGATGGTTCTTCCCTCTTTAACTGCGTGAACAATGGTGGCAAAGTTATCATCCTGCAAGACCATATCTGAAGATTCTTTAGCAACATCAGTGCCTGTTATTCCCATAGAAACACCTATGGGGGCTTTTTTTAATGCAGGAGCATCATTTACTCCGTCACCAGTCATGGAAACTACATTATCTTTATTCTGCAGGGCCTCTACAATACGCACTTTTTGTTCTGGAAAAACCCGGGCATAGACCTTTACTTCTTCTACTATATCTTCAAATTCACTCTCACTAAGTTTTTCTAATTCGGGCCCAGTTAAAACCCTTCCTCCATCTTCAATGACTCCAAGTTCCCTGGCTATGGCAGCCGCGGTGTCTCGATGATCTCCAGTGATCATAACCACACTTATACCTGCTTTTTTACACACTTCTATGGCATCAGCTGCTTCTTGGCGAGGAGGATCCATCATTCCCACCAAACCCACGAAGATAAGATCTTTCTCCAAATTGGCTTTATCTTCTAAATTTTCATCAGGGCTGATTTTACGGTATGAAAGTGCTAAAACCCGCAAAGCATTGCGAGTCATTTGATTTAGAAGGCCCATTATTTCTTCCTGATCTTGAGGCCTAATCTCCATTAAATCGCCATCTTTTTCTATCCATTTGCAATTTTTCAATATTATTTCCGGGGCCCCTTTGGTTAACAAATAAGTCTCATCATCCATCTGGTTTATGGTACTCATCCTTTTTCGGGTACTATCCAATGGAATTTCCATAATCCGGGGATATTTTTTCTCAAGCTCCTCCGGGGAATACTCTTCTTCTTCAGCATACAAAAGTATAGCCCCATCGGTGGGATCTCCAATTACCTTTCCTTCAGATAAACGGGCATTATTACATAATGCACAGATTTTAAGGGCTTTGTCTGGGGAAGTAAGCCAGGTATCCCTGACTGACATTCGGTTTAAAGTAAGGGTACCGGTTTTATCAGTACATATCACAGTACAGGAACCTAAAGTTTCCACTGCCAGAAGTTTTCTTACCACGGCATTGGTTTTAGCCATTCTCTGCATTCCTAAAGCCAGGGTAAGGGTAAGAATCACTGGCAATCCTTCTGGAACCGCAGCCACTGCCAGGGATACTGCTATGGTGAATGTCTCCACCAGAGGACTTCCTTGAAAAAATTCAATAATAAATACCGCAGCACTTACCACGAGGGCAATCATACCTAAACTTTTTCCCAGACTGGATATTTTTTCCTGGAGGGGCGTTTTACCTTCTTCCTCCTGTATCATTTCTGCAATTTTACCAATGGAGGTATTCATTCCTATTTCTATTACCACACCTTTTCCACGGCCAGAAACAACATATGAATCCATATATGCCATTACTTCCCTTTCATTTTCCTTATTTTCCAGTTCAGTGATTTTAGAAACCGGGACGGATTCTCCAGTAAGAGAGGATTCATCAATAAGTAATTCAGAAGTTTCAATTAAACGAATATCAGCAGGTATGTTATCCCCTTCTTCAATCACCACTAAATCTCCAAGGGTTAAATCTGAAGTGGGAATTTCCATGGTTTGGCTTTCTCTTATAACCACTGCTTCACTGGATATCAAACCTTTCAGTTTTTCCATGGCTTTTTCTGCTCGATACTCCTGTATGAATCCTATAGCGGCATTTAATAGTACAACTGCTAGAATTACCACTGCATCGAGTTCATCCCCTACAAAATAGGCAGCTACAGCTGCCAGTATCAACAGGATAATTAAAATATCCATGAATTGCATTAAGAATTGCTTAATGGGACCATCTTTTTCTTCTTCCACCAGTTCATTTTTCCCGTATTTTTCCTGTCGTAGCCGGGCTTCATCTATACTCAAACCATCAAAACTGGTTTTAAGAGTGTTTAATACATCTTTAACATTCATTTTTTCCCATTTCATAGCTAACACTTTTTTAATTCGTTGGAATAAAGAAATATACTCCCAAAATTGGGATTAATTAGATTAAAGGATAAATTACAAATTGTTTATAATAAGACTGATTTAGAATTATTTTATATAATATTAATAATTTGCCGGAACCACTTATTAATACTCATATAAACTTAATTATTAATAAATTTTTTCCTGAAATTTTTTGTTTCATATTAATATCTGCCTCATTTAATGAATATTTTTAACGTATATTTAATTAATTAATTAAATTATCAGTAGTTCGTAAAGTAAGGTATTATATTGTGCAGGGTGGGTTATTTGTTTATGACTAACAAAAACACTCTGCGTGGTAAGTTATTGAATATTAATGTATTAAATGTTTTGGCGAAAGTGATT
>JAHRFX010000077.1 GCA_019084405.1 Methanobacterium sp. | reverse complement strand
TACGGGTAATGTGTTGCGAGGGGAGTATGTGGGTTTGGCCCGGGATGTTAATTCGGTGGTGCAGTCTACGGGTCGTGCTCCGTTTTCGGTTAGTTCTTCCCGGGGTGCTGTTGGTTTTGAGTCCCAGGTTTATCTTTTCTCCCGTATTGTGGCCTTTTACGGCACACAAAATAGACTTCCCAACCATGCATCCGTGAGTCCGTGGAATGGGCCTAAATTGCCAGATCCTCCTGTAGGTGAGATTCCCCAGGAGCCTAATGGCGATGTAAAAATTATTAATACTGCCACTGGTGGAGATTTAACCTTGAATCCCTATGTTAACCAGTACATCCCTCAAACTCAACTCAGTCAAGAAATAGTCTCTAAAGCCAAACAGGGAACTCCTATGGTGAGTTTTGGAACTGGGGAACCGCAGGTAATGATTGTAGCAGGATTACATGGTAATGAAATACCTGCCACCATAGCCGCCATGCGCCTTATTAATTATTTAGATGGAAGAACGTTGAAGGGAACAGTACATATAATACCCTTTGCCATTCCCTACACTACCTCCATTAATAGCCGGCTATGGCAGGGACAGGACCCTAACCGGATTGCCAATATTCCGGGAACTCCCTCCAACATCATCTTGAATAAAGCCAAAGAATTAGAAGTAGCAGGGATGGGTGATTTTCACTCCACTCAACCTGGAGGAGTCCCGGGTAAAACTTCCATAATATGTACCCAGGCACCTACCTACCAGAGTTATAACCTTGCCTCCTACGTCAGTCAGCAAACAGGATCCCAGCTGATTAATCATAACACTGCCGGGGTGGTTTATCCAGGAGGATTAGAAGATGAGGGAAGTAAAGCAGGAATTCCTTCTATAATTGGAGAGGTAATGTGCCCCCATGGATATGCAGACTCAAACACCATAAACACTTCCTATCAACAGATGTTTGCCCTTCTAAAATATTATAACTTACTTTAATTTTATTTTTTTCAGGGCTAAATGTAAGTGTTCTCCAGATTGTTACCTTAAAAAGGGATGGTAATTTTTCATGTTTCTATTTTTTTCTCTTTAGTTGGGGATATCATAGCAAAATATTAAATAATAATCAACATTTATTTAATCTTAGAAATAAAAAAACCTCTTCCGGGGATTAATATGTTTAAAAGAAAGAGAAGTACCATTAAAAGCAAGGTTAGGGATATAAGTCCCTCTGAAGCACAGGACTTAATACAGAATAATGAAGATAATCCATCTTTCATGCTTCTGGATGTAAGAACACCAGAGGAATTCCAGCAATCTCACCTGAATGGAGCAAAACTAATTGATTTTCATGCCAATAATTTTAATAAGGAAATAATGGAACTGGATAAATCTAAAAAATATTTGATATACTGTCGCACTGGAGTTAGAAGTTCTAAAACCATGAAATTAATGGAAAAAGCAGGTTTTAAAGAATTATATAATCTCTCTGGTGGTATAACCCGCTGGACCAAAAGTGGATTACCCCTTTAAAGTTAATAAATATATATTTAAAACTAAAATACCATTCCCGGAAGTTTTCACATGAAACAGTTTTTAATTACGCCGGCTATGGGGAAAAAACTAATTGCTAAAGCACTGCTTAAACACCCCTCCATTCAAAAAACCTTAAAAAAGGGTAAATTAGTTATAGTTGCTGGAACCACCAATGGCTATATAGTCAGTGACATTCTGAAATCTGATTTGGAGTTGTATTTTTCAGATAGGCACATTTCTAGGATTCTTTAAAAGCTTAATTATACGTATACAAAGCCATTTATGATTTATTCTAAAATGCCAGATGATGCTGAAGATCAACTTAAAAAAAACTTCGATAATTGACTCAGATGAAGATATAATTGGTTTTAATGACGAATC
>JAHRFX010000048.1 GCA_019084405.1 Methanobacterium sp. | reverse complement strand
TGTATGAACTTAAAAGAAGAAGATTATTGAAAAAAGGACAATTAGTAATTGCTAATGGTCTTAATGTTTCATGTTCTACTGCTATTGTCATCTGAAAGCCTGCATAATGGCCTTTAGAGGTAGAAAAGCCTCTTTTGTAGTCTTTATCAAGGCATGTTTGCTTTGAAATATACTTTCCATTAAACTTCAAATCAATGATTATCGCAGTAGAATCAAGCAAAATAGTTTTAAGACCCCGTATTTTTTTAAATTCTAGTTTGTTTAATGTTTTTAATGCCAATTCTAGGTATTTTTGTTCATTTTTTCGTGAATAAACCTCTCTCACTTGTTTTAAAGTTAACAGGTTTTCAATATTTAAGAATTTCCGGAGTTTTCCACGGTTTTCTACCTCGAAGTAAACATGTGAGACTTCTAAATTAAAATATGATGCTAATAATACTATTTTTAGCATAGTTTGGTATCGTTCTATGCTTTGAAGCTCGTTTCGAGCCAATTCTTGCTGAAAACTTCTACTATCGATAAGTTTAATTACTTTGCCAAACAAAGTCCAAATAGAGTCATTTGAATCAGGATTTAACGGGATATTCATTTTTATCACTCAATAAAATATTATATCCCATTATTAATAAATATTCCGATTCTTAAGACCTCTTTTTAATATATAATGAATATTCAATTGTACTTTTATCAGGGAAATGCAAATAATTATTTTTGTGTGAAATTAAAGTCAGATAACTGGTGAATTTTCACACTAAATCAGACACCCTGTTATGTAATAAAATAAATTCTCTAAATAATAAGGATGGTACCAATGACATTAAATAATAATTTAGAATTAGGGGAAGGAATAAGCATTATCACGCCAATTTATAAAGCAGAGAAATATATATCAATACTTTTAAACTCAATGAAACATCAAACTATAGATTATAACCTCTTTGAACATATTTTTATTATTAATGGAGAATTAGATGGGACTAAGAAGATAATTGAAGATTTTAAAGAAAAAAACCCAAAAATGAATATCAAACTTTTTTATAGTGAACTTGCAAATGCATCCAACGCGAGAAATATTGGGATTGAAAAAGCATGTAGAGATTATTCTACTTTTATCGATGCTGATGATTTTATATCTCCTAATTTTTTAGAACAGATGTTTAAACACGCAAAACAAAATAGGATAGTAGTTTCCAATATAATAGATGTTGACGAAGATAAAAAATATAATTCTTCCCCAATTGATAAACAAATAAGTAATAATCAAGGTGTGATTGGTCAACCGCTTATTAATATAAGTATGGTTCTCACTATAAATGCTTGTAAGTTGATTCCCACTAACATAATCAAAAAAACAAGATTTAACATTGATTTAGGTAGTGGTGAAGATATTGTATTCTTTTGCAATTTAGTAGTTTTAAATGATTTACAATTTTTTGTTTTAAAGCCCAAAACAGCAATTTATTATCGATTCGTAAGATCTCATTCAGTATCAAGAAGACCCCTCAGTTATGGATTTAACGTTAAGGAACGTTTGAAGGTTATAAAAGAGTTAAACAATCTTTTAATTACTACTGAAGATATCGAAAAGCAAGAATTTATCAAACAGAAGATAAGAGCCCAGACTTCTTTTATAAATAAATATTTAAATCATTATCCCAATGACATTCAAAGGGTACATAAAGCAATAAATAGTTCTTGTTTTGCATATTTTTCATATTCTGATTTAAACAAAAATTTAGCAAAAACATTGGTTGTATCATATTGTTTCCCCCCTTATGTTGATACAAGTGCTAATGTAATGGGAAAACGAGTAAGAGAACTTAATTCAGTGGTAGATGTTATTCAAAATAACATGAATGACATGAGACAAACTGATGATAATCTTAATGGTCTTGTAGATGAATTTATTGAAAACCGAATTGTGATTAATTCACATCAAAGTTTTGGTAATTGGGATGATATAAAAGATTTTTGTGAAATGGGAATGGAGCAAATATCACATAGAATTAGTGATAAAAAACATTATGATCTAGTATATAGTCGTGTCATGTTTCCTGCTTCACATTTTTTAGCTTTTGAGTATAAACTTAATCATCCAAAAACAAAATGGGTTGCAGAGTTTTCAGACCCTATATTATATGATATTAAATCAAATGTTCGGGAAAGTAAAATAAAAGACAAAAAATACCTTAAAAAAATAGATGAAATACTTATAAAAAATAAAATGCCAAAATACTTCGGTAATAACTTATTTTTTTTATGTGAATATTTAGCTTATATTTTTGCAGATGAGATACTTTTCACGAATATGAATCAAAAACAATTCATGATTGATGAGTTTCCGTATGCTGATGTTGCAAAAATAATAAATAAAAAATCAACCATAAAAACACAACCAACCTTACCTAAAGAGTTTTATTATTTAACCCATACATCCTATAAACTTGATAATAACTATGTAAACTTTGCATATTTTGGATCATTTTATGAAACCAGAAATTTAGAAGAAGTCTTTGATGCTTTCGAACACATAGATCCCTTTTATCAGGATAAGTATAGGCTACATATATTCACATCTGATGTAAAGGGACTCAAAAATGCTATTTCTAACTCATCTATAAAGGATAATATTCAAGTTAATTCTTATGTTAGTTTTTTTGAATTTCTAAATTTATCCACTAAATTTCAATGTCTTATTGTAAATGATGCGTCGACTAAAGACTATAAAAAAATAAACCCTTATCTTCCATCAAAATTAAGTGATTATATTGGAAGTGAAACTGATATTTGGGGCATATGTGAAAAGAATAGTATTATGAGTGAGTATAATATTAAATACACGTCATTTTTGGAGGATAAAGATTCTTCACGAGCTATTGTGAAAAAGATAATGATAGATCATTTCAGCATGATTATTGCAATAGGATGTTCGGTGATTGAATGATTAAATTTCTCAAAGAGCCTTTAAAAAAACAGATGAGAAAAACAGGAATGGTACGAGAATTAGAAATAGAGAAAAAAAAACTCAGAAATCAAATTGGGAATCTTAACAGCCAATTAAATAAGTTAAAGACAGAAAATTGCAATCTTAAAAAAATAATCACTAACTTAGAAGCTGAAAAAATAGAATTAAAACATGGGTTGTCGAATTTTATTGAATCGAAATTCAATCCATTAAAAAATGATAATGATAACTTAAAAAAAGAGAATCATGTTTTGGAAGATCAATTAAATAACGCAATTAGTGTTAATCAGAAATTATCTGAGAGATCTGCGTTGGTAGCGCAACTTAATGATCGAGTTAGTGACTTAAAAAAAGAGAATCATGTTTTGGAAGATCAATTAAAGAAAACACAAGCTAAAAACCAAAACTTAAAAGAACGAAAAAAAAGTTTAAAAATTGAAAACCAGAAATTATTATCTGAAAGAACAGGAATAGTAGGTTATAGTCTAAAAAATGGTCTTAGAGGAATGAGCACAGATGCAGGTAAACCGGCGATAATAAAATATATTTTAGAAAATGTGGATAAGTGGAATTCAAAAATTCTCGATGTTGGTTTTGGTTCCGGAGTTTATGGTAAATTATTAAGAGCTTTTCTTTACCAAAATATTGATGGTGTTGATGTTTATGAAGATAATATAAAAGAAATGGGTTTAGATAAGATTTATGATAATATTCACATTAAAAATATTCTAGACTTTGATTTTGAATATTATGATTTGATAATAATGGGTGATGTTCTTGAGCATATTGAATTAGAATCTTCCAAAAAATTATTATCTAGATTTATTAAGAATAATAAATGTGGAAATATTATAGTTTCAATTCCTTATGAATATAAACAAGGTGAAGCCTATGGAAATCCATATGAAAAGCATTTACAGCCAAATGCTAACAAGGAATATATGGAAGAACATTACCCCTATCTCCAATTAATTGACACATCTACGATTCCTCGTCGTGGGGGAATTATGGCAACATATGTATGGAATAAATACATGCCTCATATTGATTAATTTGAGGTCGGATGAAGTAATACTAGTTTCAATAAAACTTTAAATTTAATGGAATTATATGTGTAGATAGTAGGAATTATTATGAAAAATAGAATCGTTTTATTTGGTTTGGGATATATTGGACTTCCTACCGCATCTTTATTCGCAAAAAATGGTTTTCAGGTCACAGGGGTTGATATTAACTCTAAAATTGTGGATAAAATTAATTCTGGAATTTCACCTATAATGGAACCTGGTTTAAAGGAAGTGGTTAAAGAAGTAGTTAGTAATGGAAATTTAAAAGCAACTTTAGATGGTATTCAAGCTGTAAAAAAAGCTAATATTATAATAGTGGTGGTTCCCACCCCCGTTGATCAAAATAAATGTGCTAATCTTTTAGCGGTTATTTCAGCATGTGAAACTATATCTCAAGGATTAAAAAGTGGAGATCTAGTTGTTATTGAAAGTACTGTTCCTCCAGGTACTTGTGAGAACATTGTGATTCCTATTCTGGAAAAAAGTGGCCTTAAAGCTTCTCAAGATTTTGGTGTAGCCTACACCCCTGAAAGAGCGCTGCCCAACAATACTTTATATGAAATGACTCATAATGCGCGGGTTATTGGTGGAATAGATAAAGAAAGTGCCAAAAAAGCAGCGAGTCTATACCAGAAGATCACTGTAGGGGAAGTTATAATTGTAAACAATTTGGTAACCGCTGAAATGGTTAAATTGATGGAAAATACATACAGGGATACCAATATCGCCCTTGCAAATGAGTTAGCAATGGTTTGTGAATCACTTGGTATAGATGCTATTGATGCTATAAAAGCCGCTAATTTCCATCCCCGAGTAAATATTCACACTCCGGGTCCCGGGGTAGGAGGTCATTGTCTTTCCATTGATCCCTATTTTATAGTTGAAATTGCTGAACAAAATGGCAAACCAGCTAAATTAATTCAGATGGCTAGGGATATCAACAATTATATGCCTTATCATGTTGTTAAATCCGTTGAAGAGGAAATAACCAAAATGGGAAAGTCATTTTCTGGCTCAAAAATTGCCGTTTTAGGTGTTGCTTACAAAGGAAATGTGGCAGATACAAGAGAAAGCCCCTCACTAACGATTATCAATGATTTAGTAAATAAAGGAGCCGCAGTATTCGCTCATGATCCTCATGTTCCAGAGGAAATAATTATTTCCGCAGGGGCTCAACCAATTGAAATGCAAGATGCTCTCTGCTGTGATTGTGTGGTTTTAATGACTGATCATGATGTATATAAAGAAATATCGCCGAAAATGGTAAAAAGCCCTATTTTTATTTGTACACGACCGATTTTAAATCCTGATGACTTTAAAAACAATGAAATTATCTTTAGGGGAATTGGACGGGTTTTTTAATCATTTAAAGAATTTTTAGATTTTTAACAAAAAGTCTTATAAATTATAAAATACAATAATTTAGAAGGAATCCAGATTTTTTAGTGATAAAATGAAAATAACTATCATGGGAACAGGTTATGTTGGTTTAGTTGCTTCTGCCTGTTTCTCAGAAATGGGTAATATTGTTTATGGTTTGGATATTGAATATGATAAAATTGAATCCTTGAAAAAAGGAGTAATGCCCATATACGAACCAGGACTAGAAGAATTAGTACTTAAAAACCAGTCTAAAGGGGATCTTATCTTCACCAGTAACCTTAAAGAGGGTCTGGATAACTCTAATATCTGTTTCATTGCTGTGGGGACTCCCATGGGTGAAGATGGCCGCGCCAATATACAGTATGTGCTAGATGTGGCTAGGGATATAGGTCAATTGGTCAACCATGACCTGATTGTGGTTAATAAATCCACGGTTCCAGTGGGAACTGCGGATGAAGTCAAAGCAACCATCTTAAAAGAGCTCAAAGAAAGAAATCTTAAACTCAATATCGAAGTAGTTTCTAATCCTGAATTCTTAAAAGAAGGATCTGCTGTGGAAGATTTCATGCGACCTGATATGGTAATAATCGGATCTGATAACGAAAAGGTAATTGAAACCTTGAAAGAATTATATGCTCCGTTTACCACTAACCATGAGAGATTCATTACCATGGATGTTCGTAGTGCAGAAATGACTAAATATGCATCTAATGCAATGTTAGCCACCAGAATATCCTTCATGAATGAAATGGCCAATATCTGTGAAAAAGTAGGTGCTGATGTCAATAATGTGCGTAGGGGGATAGGTAGTGATAAGCGGATTGGATACAACTTTTTATATGCTGGTTGTGGTTATGGGGGAAGTTGCTTCCCTAAAGATATTAAAGCGTTAATTAAAACCGCGGCGCATAATGGATATGATGCAAATATATTAAAAGCAGTGGAAGCACTTAATAATGAACAAAAACTTTCTTTGGTGCGTAAGATAGTAAATAGGTTTGGAGAAAACCTTTCTGGGTTTACCTTTGGAATATGGGGCCTTTCCTTTAAACCCGAAACTGATGATATGCGGGAAGCACCTTCAGTGGTTACTATTAACAAGTTATGTGAACTAGGGGCTAAAGTGCAGGTTTATGATCCTCAGGCCATGGAAGTTGCTGAAAAATATTATTTTGAAGATAACAGAAAGGTAAAATATGCAAAAAATAAGTACGATGCTTTGAATAGCGCTCACTCTCTACTACTTTTAACGGAGTGGAAGGAATTCAGAAGCCCAGATTTTGAGGAAATGAGCAAAAGAATGAATAATAAAATAATTTTCGACGGTAGAAACCAGTATAATAAAGAAACACTTCGAGAGATTGGCTTTGAATATCATCAAATAGGCAATGGTTATAAAGGAAGTTGAACATGGCAGGGAACGTCACTGGACACAGATTTCTATACAATTTTAGGAAATATAAATTCCTCCTTTACCAGTTAGTAAGCAGAGATATAAAAACGAAGTACCGTAAATCTGTTTTAGGAATATTCTGGAGTTTTTTAGAGCCTCTTTTAACTATGATCGTGCTTACAATCATATTTTCGACTCTATTTAAGGGATTTGGTGTTGAAAACTATCCTGTGTACTTGTTAACAGGTAGGTTGATATTCACCTTCTTTGCTGGAGGAACCAGTGCTGCCATGCGATCTATCAGAGGTAGTGCAAGTATTTTAAAGACAGTTTACGTGCCAAAATATATCTATTCCCTTTCGGCAATATTATCCAACTTTGTAACCTTCTTACTATCCTTGGTAGTGCTATTTTTAGTAATGGCAGCAACAAATGCACCATTTACCATTTACATAATCTTCACCAGTTTACCTATTCTGGCTTTATTGTTCTTCACCATTGGGGTGGGACTGATAGTGGCCACCGTAAACGTCTTCTTCCGGGATCTTGAACATTTGTATGGAGTTTTTTTAACCCTTTTAATGTATGCTACCCCCATATTTTATCCTCCTAGCATTGTTCCTGCCAGTTTCAGATGGATACAAGATTATAATCCAATATATGCAGTTATAGAATGTTGTCGAAGTGCTTTCCTTTATGGTGAAATTTATGATCCTCATCAACTACTATTTGCATTAATATCAGCTGCTGTAGCTATGATTGTAGGTTTAGCATTGTTTTACAGATACCAGGATAAATTCATACTACACATTTAAATTCATTATTGTAAGGTGAAACATTGGAAAACACTGTTATTAAGGTTGAAAATGTTAAGATGAAATTCAATTTAAGTAAAGAAAAAACTGACAACCTTAAAGAATATGTTATTAAGTTCATAAAAAGAGAATTACAATATCAACCCTTCTGGGCTTTAAAAGGCGTTTCTTTTGAAGTCAATAAGGGTGATAAATTCGGGATCATTGGATTAAATGGTGCCGGGAAAAGTACACTTTTAAAACTTATTGCCGGGGTTATGAAACCTACTGAAGGAAAAATTTGGGTAAAAGGAAGCATGGTACCTTTACTGGAGATGGGCGCCGGTTTTGATCCTGATTACACTGGTAGAGAAAATATTTTTCTTAAGGGCGCTCTATTAGGGTATACCCGGCGTTTTTTAGAAGAAAAATTCGACGAAATAGTGGAATTTTCAGAGTTAGAAGAATTCATCGATGTCCCCTTGAAAAATTACTCATCAGGGATGAAAGCCAGACTGGCTTTTTCCATTGCCACCATGGTGGAACCAGAAATATTAATTATTGATGAGGTTCTATCGGTGGGAGATGCTAAATTTCAGGAGAAAAGCCGTGAAAAAATGAATTCACTTTTAGATGAGGATGCCACGGTTCTTTTTGTATCTCATTCCACTCAACAGGTTAGAAATATATGTAATAGGGCAATATGGCTGGATAAGGGTAAATTAATCACCCAGGGCCCAGTTGACGAAGTATGTGATGCTTATGAGAAGTTTATCCACTTAAAATGATTGATTTTAAGTTGAGTCAAGTTTATATTCTTTTGTTATTTGAATAGTAAAAACAGACATTCTTTTGATAGAATGGTGAATTGTATGGATTTAACAGTTGTAATCCCCAACTACAATGGCCAACCTTTTTTAGGAAAATGTCTGGAATCTCTAAAAAATCAGGATCATCCCTTTGATGTTATTGTTATTGACAATGCGTCTCAGGATGAAAGTGTCTCTTACATCTGGGAAAATTATCCAGAATTCGACCTTATTGAAAACCAGGAGAACCTTGGATTCGCAGCAGCTGTCAATCAGGGAATAAAGGCTTCCAATTCAGAATATATTTTCCTCCTGAATAATGATGTGCAGTTAGAGGCAGAAACCATTTATAACCTTTTAAAATGTATTAAAAAGGATGAAAACATCTTTGCAGTTTCTTCGAAGATAATCCAGTACCATGATCCAAATAAAATGGATGATGCAGGGGATGAATACACCATCCTGGGTTGGACACGCCGGGTGGGATATGGGAAATCCCCTGATAAATATGTCCAGGAAAGGGAGATCTTCAGTGCCTGTGCAGCGGCATCCATCTACCGTAGAAGTATCCTGGATGAAATTGGATACTTTGATGAGAACTTCTTCGCCTACATGGAAGACGTGGACCTCAGTTACCGGGCCAGGATCCATGGTTACAAATGCTGGTACTGTCCAGAAGCAGTTGTTTACCATGTGGGTAGTGGGACCAGTGGTAGTCGTTATAATGAATTTAAAACCAGATTAGCAGCCCGGAATAATGTATACGTTCCCTACAAAAACATGCCATGGCCTCAACTATTGGTGAATCTTGTTTTCCTCTGTATAGGATATTTCATTAAATATCTCTTTTTCTGGAGGAAAGGTTATGGTGAGATTTACCTGGATGGTTTAAAAGAGGGGTTTAAATCACGAAAAAAGATTGGTAAAGTAATCTATACCCGTAGAAATTTAAAGAACTATCTCGTCATCCAATGGATTTTAATCAGGGACACCTTCAAATACCTGTTCTATTAAGAAAATATAAAAATAATAGGGTGTTACTCATCATATTATGTTGACCGGTGTAGAACTATAGATCTCATTGTTGGTTTCATTGGATTCATATACTTCTTTATTAGAATCTACAACCACCCTTATGTAGTATTTGCCCGGTGTGATATTTTGGGGAACTGTGAATTTGGTGTTCTGGTTTTTAATCTCCCCACTGGCAAGATCACTAAGCCGTATTTTTCCAAGAAATATTATGTTTTTTGAATTTTGTTCAGGTGTAAACTGGAAGGTAACATTGCAATCACCGGTGGGTAAAATTCCGTTGTTTTTAATAGTGTTAGGTATGATTATTTCCTGACCACTCACACCTGTTGATGGAACTGTTACATTGGTTACAACCAGATCTCCAAAGAAAACTGCACTATCAACAGCTATTAAAATAAAAACCAAAAAAGCCACGGCTATGACAATCATGTATTGGGTTTTCCAATCATCGAAGATATTATTAGAAGGTTTAGGAGACTTAGTGGGTTTATCCGGTTTGTGAATTAAGTCTCCCCCGCATTTGCATTGGAAGTTAGAGGGATTTTCGTCTGGTTTTAATTGGTATTCTTCCCCACATCTTAAACATTGGACTTTCATGCTTTCACCTTGCCACCTGTACTATATCTTCTCTTATTTCTACATACTATAAGTTTTTGCACTTTAGAACACATTTTTAATTAAAATAACCTCACCGTGACGTCAATTATATATCATCCCCTGTCAATTATATTTTATTCATAATAAGTTATCCAAACAGAAGGAAAGATCTATGGATACTTCATTTTAAGTTTACTCAGATTTCCACGTAACTTATTAAAAGTATACCCATCAAATATATGTTTAGGCTGGCTTTGATTGACATTTCACAATATTTTAGAAATCACTATCACCGATCTTCTTAAATGTTTTAAATAGTAAATGCGCCATAATATTTGATATTTTTTATAAACATGAATAATGGTAGTATGTATTTAAGTTGCCTAAAGGCGATAAAATGGACTTATCGATTATAATAGTGAATTATTGTACCTATGAACTGACTAAACAGGCCATAAAATCAATAATCAGCAAGGATCATCCCTTCCAGTATGAAATATACCTGGTGGACAATGCTTCTCGTGATGGTAGTCTTGAAAAATTACAGAAAGACTTTGCCAGAGAAGAAAAAACTGGTTTGATAAAGTTCATTGCCAGCACCAGAAACAATGGCTTTGCCCATGCCAATAATCTGGCCTTGAAAGAGTGCAGTGCTCGATATGTTTTACTTAATTCAGATACCGTAATTCTTAATAACTCTCTAACCAAATGTATGGATTACATAGAGGGGGATTCCAGTATAGGAGCTTTGGGATGCAAGGTAATTCTTCCTGATGGTTCGCTGGATAAGGCGTGTAGGAGAAGTTTTCCCACATTCAGTGTTTCATTTTACCGAATGACCGGTTTATCCAGGCTTTTCCCTAAAAGTAAACGTTTTGGTAAATATAATCTCACCTATCTTGATGAAAATGAAACCTACGAGGTGGATAGTTTAGTGGGTGCCTTTATGCTGGTTAGATCTGATGCAATCCATGAGATTGGTCTATTGGATGAGCAATTCTTCATGTATGGTGAAGATATTGACTGGTGTTACCGTATCAAATCCCGTGGTTGGAAAATAATGTACTACAGTGGTGCAGAGATTATCCATTACAAAGGGGGAAGTAACAGTACCCGGGATAAATCCAGACTCACCACTGAATTTTACAGATCAATGTACATCTTTTATAACAAGCATTACCGTGATGATTATCCTTTCATCATTACTGGAATTACTTACATGGGGATCTGGGGGATTTGTAGACACTATCAAAAACTTGGGGGTTTTTGGAAATTTGTGTTTTGATAAACTTTTTTTTATTCTTGTTTAAACTTATTATTTTCTGAAATAGAAAACCTAAAAGCTTTTATAATAAGGGGAGCATAGTATTTTCTATGCTAAACAAAAAAACACTTGCTCCAGTTAGTGGTTTGTTTGATCAGGGTTATAAACTTTCCTATTTTTGTGAGGGTTTATCAAAATATGTTGAAAACCAATTAAAATCAGTTAAAACTGATCAAAAGACATCTAAAAAGTTAAGAAAATGGTTTAAAAAGAATATTTTTCATATTAAGATGCTTGAACCTTTTTGTCCCAAGTGTTTTCAGTAAATTTGGGATTAAAAATGGAGTTAAAGAAAGAAAACTCTATTTTTTATGATAAAAGAGTTGTAAAAACTGAAATTCAAAGTTATAAATGTGGTAAAAAATTCAAAACAGATATTTCTGAAATTGTCGAGGAAAATAGTAATTTTACACATGATTTTAAGAGTAAATGTCTTGAATTAGTGGGTTTATTCTTTGGATCAGTGCGTAATGTTGCTTATAAAGTTAAAAAAGACACAGGAGTCAATATTTCACAACAAACAATTGAAAACTGGATACTTGAATATGAAAAGGAGAACAAAGAATCTAAAAACAGTTATTCCGGTTATTACATTTTTGATGTGGAGTGGGTTAAAATTAACGGCGTTTGGAATTACAGATTTACTTTATTCGACAGTAAACAGAATATTATTGTTGCTGATGAAATATACTCTAAAGAGAATTCTAAAAACATAAAGGAGTTTTTAGAAAAAAATACAAGGAATAAAAATAAAATCACGATAACTACCGATTTAGATGAGAAATATAAACCAATTATTGAAAAATTAGGGTTTAAACACCAATGGTGCTTATTTCACCAACTTAAAAACTTCAACAAAAACATAAAGAAATACATTCGAGAAAATAAACTAACTAAAAAAGAAATAGACAAAATACAGGAAGAAAAACTAGAATTATTCCGTTTATTTGAGAGTAAATCATTTAAAACTGCTAGAAACAAAATGAACGAAATTTCAAATAAAATCAACGATTTTCGAAGGTTATTCAATCAATTATCTGCAATTCTTTCATGCCTTACTTTAGGACCTTCTTTGCATTCTTAGAAGATGAAAATATAGAACGAACCTCAAACAAAATAGAAAATATCTTTCAAAAAACCTTTCCTAAAAGTGTTAAGAGGCTAATGAAGATTAAAATAGGAGTAATATCACGAATAAACATTAAAATAGAAATTCAAACCAAGAAAAAACTTTTTGACATTTAACCCCAAAGTTTTTGACAGAGCCAAAAATCAAAAAAAAACAAATCTTTATCCGAAAAGTTTAATAAAGTACAGTTTAAAGATACCATCGTTACACCTAAGGAGATGTTATACCATGCCTAAATCAGCTAAACTATTAAATGTAATGATTTATCTGATTAATAAGACCATATATGAAGTAATGGGAGAAAATTCAAGAATACTGTCAAGATTATCTGCAAAATATATTGTAAATTATCT